>JANOHP010000229.1:0-32705 GCA_031406575.1 Hyphomicrobiales bacterium | reverse complement strand
GTGCGGCGGCCGCGACCGCAATGGTCGACAGCTCCGCCATGGCTTTGGCTTCGATCAGGTCGCGCATCCGCGCCCACGTGGTGTCCCACGAGCTTTCGGCGAGTTTGTCGTCCACTTGCGTGAGCCAAGCTTGCGGACGCCCGCGCTCGAGCGTTTCGGTAATCGCTGCAATGGATGTGTCCACATCGCCAGCGATGGCCACGAACCGATCTGCCCCCCACGAGCGGACCACGTCGTGGACAGGTGTCGACACGACCGGCACGCCGGCCGCCAAAAACTCCGGCGTTTTGGTCGGGCTGATGAAGCGCGTCGCATCGTTGATCGCAAACGGCATCCAACCCACATCGAGACCAGCGAGATAGCGGGGAAGCTCCGCGTAACGCTTCATTCCGAGCCAATGGATGTTGGCCTGCTTGGGGAGCGCTGCGGGGTCCACTTTCGCCGTGGGACCAATCATCAGGATTTGCCATTCGGGGCGCTGGCTGGCGACCGCTTCGATCAAATCGAGATCGATACGCTCGTCTATGACACCGAAATACCCGATGCGCGGCCTGGCAATCCCAGCGAGATCGGCCGGCTCGGCAACGGACCTGTCGCGCGCGGGAAGATAATGCGCAGTGTCGACGCTGCTCGCGAAAGCATGGACGTTCGAGTGTCTCTGACGCTTCGACTCGTACAGGCTGTACCCGCCGGTGAACACGACATCTGCGCGCTCGAGAAGTTCACTCTCCAATCGCGTGAGTTCGGGCGGTGCGCCTCGAAAATGCGACAGCTCGTCCATACAGTCGTAGACGACGACGGGAAAGCTCAGATGATCGGTGAACCGCAGCGCCATCGGCGTGTAATACCAAGCGACGCTCGGTGCTTCCGGCAGGAGCCCGAGAAAGCTGTCGACGAGGTCACGCTGCTCGCTCACGACGTCCTGCTCGGTCAGCCCCTCGGCCAAAACAGGTACCAGCCGCTCGACATTTTCGTCGGTCGTCGTGCTCTCGAAGTGCGCTTCGGCGCCGGCTTGGAAACGCGGCTCCTCGATGAAGTAAACGCGCCATTCTCGCGCCGCACGTGACAGCAGGTGCTGCGGCCGCTGAAAAACGAAATCCCACCGCAGGTGAGAAAAACACACGAGGATCGGGCGGCTCTCGACGGTTTCCGGCTGAAACGTGTCTGTCATGGAAATCCATACCGTTGGGAGGTGGGGGTCACCGGATCAACGGCAAGGCAACGAGATTGGTTCCCTTGGCTGCGGCAGGCTCGGCCGCAATTGCGCACCGTCTCGCTCGGATCGGTTGGGAACCCAGACGCCTCGCACCGCGTTGTCGAAGCAAAATCGACTTCTCAAAAATCCGCTGAATGAATTGTCTCGAAAGGTGTTGCAACATGTATGACTGGATGATCGTGGGCGCGGGGTTCGCGGGAAGCGTTTTGGCGGAACGCATCGCAAGCCAGCGACGCGAGAGCGTGATTGTCGTGGATCGTCGCCCGCACATCGCGGGCAATGCCTACGACGCCTACAACGACGATGGCCTTCTCATTCACAAGTACGGCCCGCACATTTTTCATACCAATGCGGAATCGATCGTTTCATATCTGTCGCAATTCACGAAGTGGCGGCCCTACGAGCATCGCGTGCTTGCCAATGTCAATGACATGCTGCTGCCCATTCCCATCAATCTCGATACGGTCAACCGGCTTTACGGGTTGTCCCTCGACTCCGAAGGCCTCGAGGCGTTCTTCCAGAAAAACGCCGAGGCCGTGGCCGAGGTGCGCACGTCGGAAGACGTGATCGTGGGGCGCGTGGGCCGCGATCTCTACAATAAGTTTTTCCGCGATTACACGCGCAAGCAATGGGGCCTTGATCCCTCGCAGCTCGACAAATCCGTGACGGCGCGCGTGCCGGTGCGCACGAACCGTGACGATCGCTATTTCGGCGACAAATTCCAATCAATGCCTCTCAACGGTTATACGGCGATGTTCGAGAACATCCTCGACAATCCGCGCATCTCCGTGCTGTTGCAGACCGATTACCGCGACGTGCGCGATATCATTCCGCATAAGCGGTTGATCTTCACGGGCCCCATCGACGAATATTTCGATTGGACCCACGGCAAACTTCCCTACCGCTCGCTCCAGTTCAAGCACGTCACGCTCGACGAAGAGCAGCATCAGCGGGTGGCCGTCGTCAATTATCCGCAAACCGAGGCCTACACGCGTGTCACCGAATACAAACATTTGACCGGGCAGAAGCACGCCAAGACCGCGCTGACCTATGAATATCCCTCCGATGTGGGCGACCCGTATTATCCGGTGCCGCGTCCGGAGAACCAAGCGTTGTTCAAGCGCTATGAAACGATGGCGCGAGCCGAGAAGAACGTGTGGTTCGTCGGGCGCCTCGCGACGTATCGATATTACAACATGGACCAAGTCGTGGGGCAGGCGCTGTCGACGTTTCAAAAAATCGAAACGACGCTGGGGTCGCCAGTCAGCCACACCAAATCGACCGCCGTTCACAGTTACGGAAACGGTCGAGATCTCAGCCTGCCGACGGCGTAGTGAGTGGCATTGTCGCGTGTTTTCACGGCGCGGTCGTCGTGAGAACACGGTCGTTTGCGATATATCAATTTGCTCGGCCCTTGCGCAATTGACGCGCTGACGTGCACGCACTAATGGTCAGCGTCGCCACGCGCTTTGTGCAGGCGCGGTAAATCGAGTGCTACGCATGCCGTCTCGGGACGTCTCAAAGAAAAAATCCAGTGGGCCCGATCGCTCCGCGCTGCCATCGGGCCTCGGCGAGGGCGAACCACTCGCGGCGGGGCAGCGCATCGCCGATCTTGAAGCTCAGTGCGCCCACCTCCAAGCTGAATTGGCGGCTGCGTGCGCGCGCATCGCCGAGCTCGAAACGGCTCGCGATCAGGTTTTGGATCGCATTGCGTGGGTGGTCGACTCTCTCCATAACGGGATCGAGAAGTAAGGTCTCGCATTCGCACGGGATCAGCCGCTGGTACGCGCGGCTGACGGGGAGCTATGGGGCAGGTCACCATTACGCTGAACGCGCGCTCATACAAGTTGCGCTGCGGCGACGGGGAAGAAGCCCGGTTGCTCGACCTTGCGGCGTACGTGCAGACGCGTCTCGATAAATTGACGGATGAGTTCGGCCAGGTGGGCGACGAGCGCATCCTGGTTATGACCACGCTCATGATCGCCGACGACCTGTTCGACGCGCGAGAGGCCATGACGGGGCTGCAGGGCACACCAGCGCCTCCGCCTGTGCCGTTGTTGGCGATTGCGCAACTTCCGCCCGACCTTCCGACGGAGCCATCTGTCGAACACCCCTCAGTTGCAGTCGACGATGCAGCGGGCGATGGGCAGATGGTCGAGGAGGCTGAGGGCGGGGCGGTTCACGAAACCGCCCCCAACCGGCCTGCGCGCCGAAGTGAAACGCCCGTGTCGATCAACGAACGATTGGCCGAAGCCCGCGAGAGTGCGCTGCTGCATTCGGGCGACCGCAAGCCCTGACATCATAGATCGGCAACAGATACGATCGCCCGCGCCGCCGTGCGCGGTTCGTTGGGCGCTTCTAGCGGCGGGCGAATTGCGGCAACCGCATCAATACATCGCTGATGGGGTCTTTCGTCCACGCGTAGACGACGAAGTCCTGGTGGCGGACCTCGGAGGGCGCGGCGACGAAGGTGATGGCGCCACGTTCGAGTTTGGCGGGAAGCGCGGCCACCGTGCGATGCGGCCGGTCGACGATCAGGCGGCGCAATTCGATATTACCGTCGCGCGAGGACGCGCCATAGGCGCTGATGAAAAAGGCATCGCGCCGCTGGTCGATCCAATCGGCGAATTTCTGGTATTCGCCGTACATGCCGTCGAGCACGACGACGCCCGCGATGCGCTCGCCGAGGCCGCTGTGATGCAGGGCCCAGGCCGCTGGTGCATAGCCGCCACTGTAGGCCACGATGACGATTGAACTCTTTTGCAGCTTGTCATTGGCGCGCTTGTTGCCGCTGAGGCGGGCCAAATGACCCACGGCCTCGTCCACGAACGTCGCCAGCGCCCCAGACTGCCAAAACTTGCCGGCACTGGAGTCGGGCGCATCCAGGGCGAACTGCGGCGCCACGACGACGGCATTCAGGCCGGATTGCTCGACTTGATGCAGAACCCCCTGCCGGCGCTCGACGTCGCGCACGAGCCGGGTGTCATGACCATGAAAGTAGAGCACGATCAGCGCCGGCTGGGTGGGCGCAAACCCCTTCGGCACATACAGCAGCGCGCGATTGTCGTTGTAGGTCTTGTCTTCCCAGAGAATTTCGCCCGTGCGCACCGACGGGCGGCCGCGGCGACCCTCCTCGATGTGGTCGAAGAACGGTTGTTCGTCGTAGGGTCGAGCGCCTTGGTAGGGAAACGGTGCCGACTTGAAGGCCACCAGCGCGCGTTTGCCCTGCAGGGGGTCGCGCTGCGGCAGTGGCAATGCTGCGGGTATGGCCTGGTCGGCTACAAGCGGCGCAATCGAGCTTGTGGTTGTCGGCTGGCTAGCCGTCGCCGCGGAGACCGGGCGAGGCGTTTTGGGTTTGGCCACAATGACCTTCGGAGCCGCTTTGGCAAGCGGCGCATTTTGGATGAGGGGCTGGGGCATGCCTTCGAGCACCCAGGTCCCCCCGGGTGGGGTCTGGGCCCTTCCGGGTCCCCCGGCACTTGCCGTGAACACGACACTCGACACCACCAGGAACGCAAGTCTCGTCGGGCTTGGTCGTCGCATGGTCGAATTTGACCCTATCTGCTGGTGGGCGCTCGTGAATTCGACGATAAGTGAGTCGGCCCTCCTGTGACAGGTCCGCATGATGGTTTTGAGTGGAAGTGCTTCATTTTTAAGCGAAGGAAAGTGGGAATTCCGGTCGCTTGCACTTGCACTTGGTATCGTCCTTCTCTAGCAAGAGCATGAAACAAGACCTTATCTGGAGGATGCCGCGGGCAATCTTCCAAGATGGGCAATTGGGAGGAGTGAAAGCGTTGCAGCACAGTCTGGCAGCGTCTGGCGTCGCGCAATCATCGAGCGTGCCGACGGCGCACGTGGCGCCGAACCTCGAACCGCCGACCCTCGAAATCGAAAACCTACACGTTCACTTCGTGACCGCGCACGGTCGCGTGCGCGCGGTCGAAGGCTTGAGCTATTCCGTGCGCCCCGGTGAGATGGTCGCCATCGTGGGCGAGTCTGGGTCGGGCAAGTCTGTCTCGGCGCTGGCCGTCATGCGCCTGCTGCCGCCCAACACGGCGCGGATTCTGGACGGCACGGTGAAATTCGACGGTCGATCCCTGCTCGAACTCGACGACGAGGAGATGCGCAAGATTCGCGGCCGTCACATCTCCATGATCTTCCAGGAGCCGATGACCTCCTTGAACCCGGTGTTGACCATCGGGTTGCAGATCAAGGAGCCGTTGCTCATTCACATGGGCATGACCGAAGAACAGGCCCACGAACGTGCCATCGAACTGCTCACGCTGGTCGGCATCACGGACCCCGAAAGCCGGCTCGCGCAGCACCCCCACCAGTTATCCGGCGGAATGCGCCAGCGGGTGATGATCGCCATTGGCCTGGCCTGCAATCCCAAGCTGCTGATCGCCGATGAGCCGACGACCGCTCTCGACGTGACGATTCAAGCGCAAATTCTCGAACTGATGAAAGACCTGTCGAGCCGGCTCGGCATCGCCATCGTCGTCATCACGCACAACCTCGGCATCGTCGCGCGCTACGCGGACCGGGTGAACGTCATGTACGCCGCCCGCCTCGTCGAAAGCGGCACGGCGGAAGTCGTGTTCGGCCGGCCGCTGCATCCTTATGCTCGGGGTCTACTGTCGGCCGTCCCGCGTCTCGATCGGGGTCGCTCAGCCCGCCTGACCACGATCGAAGGGGCTCCGCCCAACCTGCTGAATCCACCGGAGGGGTGCCGGTTTCGTCCGCGCTGCAGATTTGCGCTGCCCGTGTGTGAGCAGTTGCCACCGCTGGAAGAGATCGAACCGGGTCACTTGTCTGCGTGTTTCCGCTCGCGCGAAATCGAGGCGCTCGATCCCCCCGATACGCGTCCCTCCGACGTCGCAGGCGCCTTCGGGGGCGCAGCGACCGGCGAGCCGATGCTCGACATCAAGCACGCGAGCAAGTTCTTTGACGTCGGCGGCGGCTTCATGCGCGGCAAGAAAAAGCTCGTGCGCGCCGTCAACGATGTGTCGCTGACCGTCTATCCCGGCGAAACGCTGGGCCTCGTGGGCGAGTCGGGTTGCGGGAAGTCGACGCTCGGGCGTCTCGTGCTGCGCCTCGAGGACCCGACGGCGGGCGAGATCATCTTCGACGGCATCGATCTGGCGCCGCTGGGACGCCGGCAGATGACGGACGTGCGCAAGAAGATGCAGGTGATCTTCCAAGATCCCTATTCTTCGCTCAATCCGCGCATGACGGTCGGCCAAATCATCGCCGAGCCGATGGCCGTGCACAATGTGCGTCCCAAGAACGAGATCGAACCGAGGGTAGCCGAGCTGCTGCAACTCGTCGGTCTCTATCCCTACATGGCGTTGCGCTATCCCCATGAGCTGTCCGGTGGGCAGCGCCAACGGGTCGGCATCGCGCGGGCGTTGGCTGTCGAGCCGCGCGTCATCGTCTGCGACGAGGCCGTGTCGGCGCTCGACGTGTCGATCCAGGGGCAGGTGATCAATCTGCTCGAGGACCTGCAGAAGAAGCTGGGCCTCACCTATCTCTTCATCGCGCACGATCTAGCCGTCGTGCGGCACATCTCGACGCGCGTGGCCGTCATGTACCTGGGCCGCATCGTTGAACTGGCGACCTCCGACGAGCTGTTCGCCAACCCCAAGCACCCCTACACGAAGGCGTTGCTCGCCGCGGCTCCGATCCCCGATCCGGTGATCGAGCGCACGCGGCCCCGCACCATCATAAAGGGGGAGCTGCCCAGCCCCCTCAATCCGCCGTCGGGCTGCGTCTTCCATCCGCGCTGCCCTCTGATGACGGAAGAATGTAAGAAGGCCGTGCCCGAACAGCGTTTGGTCGGGCCAGACCATATTGCGGCGTGCATCCATGCGTGAACAGTGACCTTGGCGGTTCAGAACCCCATGAAGCATCTGCGCCAGACGAACTGGCGAACTTCGAAATTCTTCGACAAACGGAGTAGGGACGTGAAAAAAACGATACCCTCAGCCATAGCGCTGGTCCTGGCAACGGTTGCCGTCTGCGCCTCCGTTCAGGCGCAGACGCCCAAACGCGGCGGCATCCTGAATTATGCCGTCGTGGCGGAGTTGCCCTCGACCGACTGCCATCGGGAAACGACCTTTGCGATGGTGCATCCGGTGGCGCCGCAGTATTCGACGCTGCTCAAACTCACCGGCCCGCACGACAATACCAAGATCGTCGGCGACTTGGCGGAAAGCTACGAGGTCTCCAAGGACGGCCTCACCTACACGTTCAAGCTGCGCCGGGGGGTCAAATTCCACGACGGCAGCGATTTCTCGTCCGCCGACATCAAGGCCACCTACGACCGTATCCGCAATCCGCCCGAGGGTGTGGTATCCGCACGCAAAGCCCTGCATGCCGCGATCGACACGATCGAGACGCCCGACGCCTTCACCGCGATCTTCAAGTTGTCCCAGGTGGATATGTCGCTGCTTCTGCAGTTCGCCTCACCGTTCAACTGCGTCTTCAGCGCCGCCGAACTCGCCAAGGACATCAACTATCCTTCGAAGAAGGTGATGGGCACCGGCGCCTTCCAGTTCGTCGAGTACGTCAAGGGCGCGCATTGGGTCGCCAAGCGCTTCGACGGCTATTTCTTGAAGGACCGGCCCTACCTCGACGGCTACAAGGCCTATATCGTCAAGGGGACGACGGTCGTCTCAGGGCTGCAGGGTGGGCAATTCGATGCCGAATTCCGCGGGCGCTCGCCGGCCGAGCGTGACCAGCTCGTGGGTGCGATGGGTGACAAGATCAAAGTCACCGAAGGGCCGTGGATCACCAACATCCAGTTGATCGTCAACAACGAGAGAAAGCCTTTCGACGACGTGCGGGTCCGGCAGGCCCTCAGCCTGGCCATCGACCGCTGGGGTGGGGGCGTGCACCTGGGCAAGGTTTCGTTGATCAAGGACGTCAGCGGGACATTCCGGCCAGGCGCCTCCTGGTCGTTACCGATGTCGGAAATTGAGAAGATACCCGGTTATTGGCGTGATATCGAAAAGTCGCGGACGGAAGCCCGACGTCTGCTCGCGGAGGCCGGCGTTCCCAATCTCAAGCTCAAGTTCCTCAATCGCCAGCTCGGCCAGCCGTTCCAGCCCGCGGGCATTTACGCCGTCGACCAGTGGCGGCGCGTCGGCATCCAGGCCGAGCACATGGAACTCGAGACGAAGTTGTATTTCGACGTCTTGGGCAAGGGTGAGTTCGACGTCGCCGTCAACAACATCTCCGACTTCGCTGACGACCCTTCCGCGCAATTCAACACGCTGTTGAGCAAGAAGACGTCGGCCATCAGCTATGCGCGCCACAGCGACGAGAAGCTGGACGATCTGTTCAGCCGGCAGGCGCGCGAGGTCGATCCGCTCAAGCGCATGGCCCTCGTCAATGATTTCGAGCGCCACTCGCTGACACAGGCCTACTCGTTTCCGCTGCTCTGGTACCAGCGCATCGTGGCCAACAACAAGAAGGTGAAGGGCTGGGACCTGCAGCCCAGCCACTTTGCAGGGCAGACCCTGGTCGATGTCTGGCTCGACGAGTAATACAACGCGCGGCGCTTGGCTTCAGCCCAGCGCCGCCGCACGGGACGCCGGCCGGTGCAACGGTGTCAGGCTGAAGCCAGACACCTACTGTAGGGAGAGCAACGTGAGAAGGATTGCAGTAATCCCCGCCGCAATAGCCCTGCTCCTCGTCGCGGTGTGGGCTGCTATACCCATCGCCGGTGCACAGACGCCCAAGCGCGGTGGCATCCTCAATTTCGCCGTCGTCGCCGAGCCGCCCACGATCGACTGCCACGAGACCGGCACCTTCGCCATGGTGCATCCGGTGGCGCCGCAGTATTCGACGCTGCTCAAGATGGTCGGTCCCCACGATGCGACAAAGATCATCGGCGATCTGGCGGAGACATGGGAGCGTTCCAAGGATGGCCTCACCTACACCTTCAAGCTGCGCCGCGGCGTCAAGTTCCATGACGGTTCCGATTTCACGGCGGCCGACATCAAGGCGACCTACGAACGCATCGTCAATCCACCGCCGGGCGTCGTTTCCTTCCGCAAGGCGGTGCATGGCGACATCAAGGCGATCTCGACACCCGATCCGCATACGGTCGTCTTCACCCTGTCGAAGCAGAACGCATCGATGGAGTTGCATTTTGCCTCGCCCTACAATTGCGTCTACAGCGCCGCCAAGCTCGCCAAGGACCCGCTCTATCCTTCCAAAGAGACGATGGGGACGGGCGCCTTCCAGTTTGTCGAACATATCAAGGGCTCGCACTGGACCGCCAAGCGCTTCGACGGGTACTGGGAGAAGGGTCGTCCCTACCTCGACGGCTACAAGGCGATTTACGTCAAGTCGGAGTCGGTGGTGACTGGCCTGCAAGGCGGCCAGTTCGACGCCGAGTTCCGCGGCCGCACACCGGCCGAGCGCGACCGGCTCCTCCAGGCGATGGGCGACAAGGTGACAGTGCAGGAAGGCCCCTGGGTCACCAATATTCTGCTCACCTTCAACGTCGAGAAGAAGCCGTTCGACGACGTGCGCGTGCGCCGCGCCCTGACGCTGGCGATCGACCGGTGGGGCGGCAGCGAAAATCTCGGCAAGGTGTCGCTGATCAAAGGCGTCTCGGGCGTGTTCAGGCCGGGCGCGCCGTGGTCTCTGTCCAAGGCCGAGCTCGAGAAAATTCCGGGCTTCTGGCCCGACATCAATAAATCGCGCGACGAGGCCCGGCGCCTGCTCAAGGAAGCGGGCGCGGAGAACCTCAAGATCAAACTCTTGAACCGTACCATCGCGCAACCGTTCACGCCTGCCGGCGTCTACGCCATCGACCAGTGGAAGCGCATCGGCGTCGAGACGGAGCACGTCCAGGTCGAGACCAAGCTGTGGTTCGACGGCATGGCGGCCGGAAATTTCGACGCTGCCGTCCAGAACATCTCCGACTTCGCGGATGATCCGACCGCGCAGTTCAACACGTTGTTGTCGAAGAACGTGTCGGCCATCGCCTACTCGCGCCACACCGATGCCAAGCTCGACCAGATGTACGAGAAGCAGTCGCAAATTCTCGACGAGCCGGAGCGTCGCCGCTTCGTCAACGACATGGAGCGCTATGCGCTCGATACCGCCTACAACATCCCGCTGCTCTGGTATCAGCGCATCGTCGTCAACAACAAGAAGGTCAAGGGTTGGGATCTGCCGACGTCACACTTCAGCGGTCAAACACTGACGGATGTGTGGCTGGATCAGTGATCGAGACGCGACGACACGAGGGGGCTCGGCAATGCAGGTACGGCTCCCTCAGTTCCGGGCACCATACAACAAGAGCCCGAACAGCCGATGGAGAACACAATGAAACTGTCCGTTATTCTAGCCGCCACGGCTGCCCTGATCGGTGCGGGTCCAGCTATCGCGCAAAGCCCCAAGAAGGGCGGCACGCTGAAATTTGCCGTCGTCGCCGAGCCGCCGACGCTCGACTGCCACGCCGTCACGACATTCGCGTTCGCCCACCCTGTGCGGCCGCATTACTCCACGTTGCTGCGCTGGAAGGGCAATTATCCCAACACGAAAATCTCCGGTGATCTGGCTCAAAGCTGGGAAATGGCCAAGGACGGCCTCAGCTATACGTTCAAGCTGCACCCGAACGTGAAATTCCACGACGGCGCGCCGATGACGTCGGCCGACGTGAAGGCGAGCTATGATCGCATCATCAGCCCGCCCGACGGCGTCGTATCTGTGCGCAAGGCATTGCATGAAGACGTCGGCGCCGTCGAGACACCCGACGCACACACGGTCGTTTTCAAGATGAAGCGGGTCAACGCCTCGATGTTGATCCATTTCGCCTCGCCGTGGAATTGCATCTATCGAGCCGAGAAGCTGAAGGAAGATCCGAAATTCCCTGAGAAGACGGTTCTGGGCACGGGCGGTTATTCGTTCGTCGAATACAAGAAGGGCGAGTCGTGGACCGGGAAACGCTTCGACGGATATTTCCGTCCGGGGCAGCCCTACCTCGACGGCTACACGGCCTACTTCGTCAAATCGAACTCGGTCGTGACGGGCATGGTCGGGGGCCAGTTCGACGCGGAATTTCGCGGACGCACGCCCACGGAGCGCGACCACATCGTGGCCGGCTTGAAGGACAACGCCAAGGTGCTGGAAAGCCCGTGGATTACCAACTTGCTGTTCACGTTCAATACGACGCGCAAGCCTTTCGATGACATTCGCGTGCGCCAAGCTCTGACGCTGGCCATCGATCGCTGGGGTGGTTCGCAAGCGTTGTCGAAGATCGCGATGCTCAAATACGTCGGCGGCATGCTGCGGCCGGGCTACGAGTATGCATTGCCCGAAGAGGAGCTGGTGAAACTGCCGGGCTTTGCCAAAGACATTGAAAAGTCCCGCGCCGAAGCGCGCCGGTTGCTGAAAGAGGCGGGCGTTCCCGACCTCAAAATCAAGCTCGTCAACCGCAACGTTGCCGAGCCCTATACGCCCGCCGGAATCTATCTGATCGACCAGTGGCGCCGCATCGGGGTTACGGCCGAGCACACGCAACTCGAGACGAAGCTCTTTTTCGACGCCATGTCCGAAGGCAACTTCGACGTGCTGGTCGAATTCATATCCGACTTTGCCGACGATCCGTCCGCCCAGTTCGACAAGCTGTTGACCAACGAGAAATCGCACCAGGCCGCGGCTCGCCACAAAGACAAACTGCTCGACGAATTGTTCGACAAGCAGGCCGGAACGGTTGATCCCACCGAGCGCAAGAAGCTGGTCAACCAGTTCGAGCGGCATGCCTTGACGCAAGCCTACTCGGCTCCGATCCTGTGGTGGCAGCGCATCATCGTGCACCACAAGAAGATCAAGGGTTGGGAAGACCACGCCAACCACTTCACCGCGACCGACCTCGTGGACGTGTGGTTGGACGAGTGAGAAGAAAAGTTCGGCAGTAGGCAGTCGTTTCAGAAATTGCCAACCGACTGCCGAACTGCACTAATCTTCCGACTTCCAATCTGCACTATTCTTTCGACTGCCGACTGCCGAACTGCACGACCCAACACCTGTAGGTATCCAATGCTCGCCTATATCATCCGTCGCCTCGTGCTCGTCATTCCGACGTTGATCGGTGTGGCGGTGGCCGTGTTCTTTCTCATCCGCGTCATGCCGGGCGACGTCGTCGTGGTCAAGCTGAGGGCCGACGGCGCGCAGGTGACGGAGGAGACGATCCAGGCCGAGCGCAAACGCTTAGGGCTCGACAAACCGATCGCCGCGCAATTTGTCGACTACATGGTGGGCTTGGCGAAGCTCGACCTCGGAAAATCGCTGTGGACCGGTGAGTCGGTCGGTCGCGAGATTGCGATCCGCTTCCCCGTGACGTTCCAGGTCTCGATCATGGCGACGCTGATCGCGGTGATGATCGCCATTCCATTGGGGACCCTGGCGGCCATTTATCGAGATACCTGGGTCGACAACGTCATCAGGGTCGTGGCCGTGTCCGGACTGGCCATACCCGGATTCTGGCTCGGCATGCTCATCATCCTGGGTCTGCTGGCGTTTTTCAATTGGTTGCCGAAGATCGGCTATGTCTCGATCTTCGAAGACCCGATCACCAACTTGTCCGCGCTGATTTGGCCGGCGCTGTCGGTCGGCTATCGCTACGCGGCTGTCGTAACGCGGCTGATGCGCTCGGCGCTGCTCGAGGTGATGCGCGAAGATTATATCCGCACCGCCCGCGCCAAGGGGGTCTACCAGAGTCTCGTCATCCGGCGACACGCGGTGCGCAATGCGCTGCTACCGGTCGTCACCGTGATCGGCCTCGAGTTCGCCTTCCTGCTCGGGGGCCTCGTGGTAACCGAACAGGTGTTCAATCTCAACGGCATCGGCAAGCTGTTCGTCGATGCCGCGATGCGCGGTGACTTCACGTTGATCCAGGGTCTCGTCCTGCTGATTGCGACTGTGTTCGTCATCGTCAATCTGTTGATCGATATCCTGTATGCGTTTCTCGATCCGCGTATCCGGTTGACCTGAGGAGGTCTCGAGCCATGGCACAGTCCGCATCTGCCGTACCGATCTCCGGCATCGATACCATCCCCAAGCGCCCCAACGTGATGGTGGCGTTCATCAAGGCGCAACCCCTCGGCTTCATCGGGCTGCTGATCATCCTGATGTATTTCACCTTTGCGTTCGGTGCGCATTGGATCGCACCTTACGATCCCGAGGCGGTGGATTTCGCCGCCATGCTGACGTCACCGAACATGGAGCACCTGTTCGGCACCGACCAGTACGGGCGCGACGTGTTTTCGCGGCTCGTCTACGGCGCACGCACGGCGCTGGGCGTCGGCATCACGTCGGCGTTGTTCGGCTGTACGCTGGGGGCATTCATCGGCGCGGCGTCGGGATATTTCGGTGGCCGGATCGACAACCTCATTCAGGCCGTCGTCGATATCATGCTGTCGTTTCCGCTGATCGTTCTCGCCATGGTCATCGTGGCCGTATTGGGCAAAGCGAAGTTCCTCGGCATCGACATGAACCTCGTGGCGGCCATCTCCATCCCGATGGTGCCGCGCATGGCACGTATCGCGCGCTCCTCGACGCTGTCGATCGCGCAGATGCCCTATATCGATGCGGCCCGAGCGGCCGGCTACAGCCACTCGCGCATCGTCATCCGCCACATCCTGCCCAACATCATCGCGCCCTACCTGATCATGACGACGGCATTCATCGCCCAGGCGATCCTGCTCGAGGCGAGCTTGTCGTTCCTGGGGCTGGGCGTCACGGAGCCGACGCCGGCCTGGGGCCTCATGCTGTCGGGCACGTCTGCGGACTTCTACAAGGCGGCGCCTTGGATGATCATGTTTCCGGGCCTCGCCATCACGCTCGCCGTCTTCGCCTTCAACCTGTTGGGTGACAGTCTGCGCGATTGGCTCGACCCGAAGATGAAGGGCTGATCGCCTCGGCGCAGCGGCGTGCGGGTGTGTGCGGTCAGCCCCGGCCGGCGCGGGCGCGCACGGCTTGCTCGATGTGCGCCACCAGGGCGTCGCTGAGCGCAACACCGGTCAGGCGCTCGAATTCGGCGATGGCCAGCCCCGCGCTGACATCGACGACGAGGTGGTCTTGCCGGGTGGAGGCGATGTCGATGGCTGCCATCGCCACATCGAGGGCCTGGGCTGCCGTCTCGGCAATTGCTTTCGCCTCGCGCAGAGGGGGGCCCATTTCGGCCGCACGCCATGGCGGCTCCTCACCGAGTGCTGTCACGCCATCGCGTTCCATCGCCGCCAACGCGCGGCCACCGATGACGGCGAACCGGAGAAGCGCGCCTGCGCGAAACTCACTCAGGTTGTCGACTAAAACGGGAGGATCGCCCCGCCCGGATTTGGTGAAATCGGTATGGCTGATGGCGGCTTCGGGGATGGGGACGTGACTTGCTGCCAGGGCTTGGCGCAGCGCCAGCGGATCACCGAGAAGCGCCAAAGAAGCTGCCCTCGGCACGCAATAGCTGCCGAGGAGGTCCAACTGTCGAGCCATGGCGAGGGTGAAGGCGCTGGCCGTTCGCCCGCCTCGGATCAGAACGGCATCCAAGCCATCGAGGGCGTGCCCGTCGACGAACAGCGCAGGCGCCCGCGTTTCGACCCACAGCGATACGCGGGTGCGATCGATGATCGCAACCGTATGACCGCGATCCTCCGCTGTGCGCACGAAGCGGCGATTGGTCGGATTCTCCGGCCGGCGCGTGACCAGACCGATGCTCAGCGACGCACGTTCGTCGGTGTCCGGCATAGGGGGGCCGTAGAGTTCATAGCTCAGTCGGGGCTGGCGGAATGACGTTGTCGCATCGACCAGCATGTCGGACTGGAGCGCCTGCCGTCCCAGCAGCATGCGGTAGGCCATGGTCTCGCGATTGGTGAGGGTGATTTCGACCGGCCAAGTGCGCTCGCCCATGCGGACGGGCGTGCGGATTACCCAGCGCCATTCGCGCTCGCCGTTGGAACTCGTCACCTCGCGTCGGTCGACCACGTCGGCTTCAGCCATCACCGCCACGTCATCGCGACCCGGAATGGGGTGGATACCGAAGCGTACTCTGGGTTGGTCGGCCGACCCGATAACTGCGATTGTGAAGGCGTGCAGCGCCGAAGTTCTGGCGCCGGTGTCGATTTTGGCCTTGACGCCCGGCACGCCCAGCTCCGGCAGTGCCAGCCATTCTTCCCAGCCGAGAACGAAGGGATGTGCCACGAGTGCGATGTCCCAATGCAGCCGATGGATCTGGTCGCCCGGTTAGCGCACTTGTGTGGCTGGAGCAATGCACTCGAGTGAACGGGGTCATCGTGTCGGGCTGGCGCTGCGCTATCGGTGTCGAATCGGAGTATCGAACCTCCGGAGACGACAACAGTTACGGTTGACGCCGGCGGGAGGATCTTGACGATCATCGGTCGCCTCGCCATGTGGAGGCTCGATGCGTGTGGATTGTGGAAAGTGATAAATTTGCATCGAGCTTGCCACTCGTGTCTGCCGTTCAGTTCGCGCGGGCTTAATCCGCAAGTCGGCATGGTTTATGTTAACAGTACTTCACCGCCGGATTGGGCGGCGATCTGGCAGGAGGCGTTTCGATGACGACGTTTCGTCGGCCGGGCGCGAAAATCGCCCTGGGCGCGATGCTCGCGTGTATGGCAGGTGCGTTGCCCGGTTCCGCCGGAGCGGAAGGACCGTTCACGTCGCTCAGCGGAAATTGGTCCGGCTCCGGCCAGATGCGGTTCGACGGTGGCAATGCCGAGGCCCTGAAATGCCGCGCCTTCTATACGCCCAAGGACGCCGGTTCGAGCCTGGGATTGGCGATCCGTTGCGCCTCGCCCAGCAATAAGATCGAACTTCGCGCCACCCTGACGTCCGCTGGCGGCCGGGTCAGCGGCAGTTGGGAGGAGCGAACCTTCAACGCGACGGGCGAGGTCTCCGGCCAGGTCACCAACACGCGGTTGAATCTGTCGATCAAGGGCGGCGGCTTCAACGCATCCATGATGGTGGGCACGACCGGCAGCAGCCAATCCGTGCTCATCCAGACCGAGGGGACCGGTCTGCGCTCCGTCAACATCAATCTGTCGCGAAGCTGAACGCGTTCCATCGAACGCCTGGACGCGTGAACTGACTGGGGGACTGACTATGACTGTAGTGCGTGGAACCTTGTTTGCCGCCCTTGCCATCGGGGCTGTGCAGTTGGCCGGGGCATCGACCGTCAGCGCTCAACCGCGCGACCGCGGTTATGGTGCACCGCGCGACTATGTGGTGGCGGAGAGCCGCTGGGGACACGGCACGATTTCGGGTCCCGTGCGCCCGAGCCATCACGGTTGGCAGGTTCGCCACCCGCGCGGCACCTGGATCGACTGCGTCCGCAGTTGCTCCGAAACGCTGCGCCGCCAGACGCTGGACTTCTGGGAAACCCAAGGCCCCAACGCCCGCGACCAAGGTCCGGGGTATTTTCAGTGGCATTTCTACCCGCGGTGACGAAGACGGCGCGCCAAGCACGTCGGCTGTTCTCGTGGGATCGTTCGTATGGTGCCTGCCTCCACGAGATGAGTACGTGACGAACGCGCTGACCCCCGAACGTGGCTATCCGGCCTGAAGCACTACGCCCCATGACGAATATGCGGTTCAGCCGGGCCTCAGCCACGTGACGGACGACAACGCGCCGGGGCCAGTTGCCAGCCGTTCGACCAAAAACGGCAGCAGCTCGGCCAGCTCCGCTTCCAGGCGAAACGGTGGGTTGAGAACGATCAATCCTGCCGCCTCGAGCCGCTCCCCGCTGGCGCTGACGCGCAGCTCGACGGCCATCAGCTTGTCGTGACCCGCCTGGGCCAGTCGCTGCTTGAAGGTGGCGACGGCGCCTGCATTTTTGATCGGATACCAGAGCAGGTAGGTTCCGGTTGCAAAGCGGTCGACGGCCGCCGCCAAACCTTGCGCCAGACGCTCCAGTTCGCCTGTTTCTTCGAATGGGGGATCGATGAGGATGACCCCGCGCCGCTCTCTCGGTGGCAAGAGCGCCCGCAGCGCTTGCCAGCCGTCGATGCCGAGCACTTTGGCGCGGCGATCTCCCCGCAGTACCACCTCCAACTGCGCGCGGTCTTCCGGGTGGAGTTCGTTGGCAATCAGCCGATCGCTGGCCCGCATCAGTTCCAACACGAGACGCGGCGAGCCCGGATACAGCATGCCCGGTGCGTTCGCCCGCACCCGCTCGATCGCCGCGACGTAGGCAGACAGCAGTCGCCCCACCTCGTCGGGCAGAGGACCGGCATCAGGACCGATCAAACGACCGATCCCCTCACGCCATTCCCCCGTGCGCGTCGCCTCATCACTGCCGAGGTCGTAAACGCCCGCGCCCGCATGCGTGTCGATCACGCGAAACGGCGTGGGCTTCAGCTTCAGATGCTCGATCACCAACGCCAGCACCGCATGCTTCAGCACGTCTGCGAAGTTCCCGGCATGAAAAGCGTGACGATAGTTCATGCGGGGAGGCTGTGGCGGGTTGGGGGACGGGCGTCAAGGGGGATGGTGGTGGAAGGGTTCGGTGAGGGCTAGGCGCCGAAGTAGGGACGACGTGCGCTCCCTCGAGCCAGCGCAGGTGGTTCCCGGTCAGCCTGGAGTGGCTGCACGCCATTTGAAACCATGGGTCGCGCAGAGGACAGTCTGGGTTTAATCTGAGCATCCCTGCCGCGGAGAACGCCGATGAGCAAAGACACCCTGAAAACCCGAATCGCGCGCGAATTCGGGACCCCCGTCGCCGTCGTCGATCTCGACCGCGTGGATCGCAACATTGCGCGGGTGCAGGCGCTGTGCGATGCGGCCGGGGTCGCCAACCGCCCTCATATCAAAACGCATAAGAGCCCCGTGCTGGCACGCCTGCAAATTGCGGCGGGCGCCAAGGGCATCACTGCCCAGAAATTGGGTGAGGCCGAGGTCATGTTCGATGCGGGCGTCGGCGACATCCTCGTGAGCTACAACCTGATCGGCGCCGCGCGGTCGGGCCAACTCGCGCGGCTGCTGGCGCGCGGCGCCGAATTGACCGTGTGCGCCGACAATCCCGTCACGCTACAAGCCTACGCGGAAGCCGCCCGTGACGCAGGCCGAGACTTGGCGGTTGCCATTGAAATCGATACGGGTCGCAAACGGGCGGGCGTGGAAACGGTCGCCGAGGCGGTTCAGCTCGCGCGGGTTATCAAGGACACTTCGCACCTCGTGTTTCGCGGGTTCTTATTTTATCCGACAGAAACCTCATGGCCCGAAACGCAAGTCTTCTACGAGGCCGCCCGTGCGGGCGTTCGCGACATCGGTCTCGAGGCCAGCCTTGTTTCGACCGGCGGCACGCCCAACCTCGTCAACGTCGGCCGACTGAAGGGCGCCACGGAGCATCGCGCGGGCACCTACATCTTCAACGACCGCATGATGGTCTCTTGTGGCGCCGCAACGCTGGAGGATTGTGCGCTGACCGTCTACACGACTGTGGTCAGCCGCGCGGCGCCGGAGCGGGGCATTCTCGACGCCGGATCAAAAACGCTGACCGCCGACCCAGGCGGTGGCCTCGACGGGTTCGGCCAAATTCTCGAATACCCTCAGGCCCGTATCAACGCCTTTGCCGAAGAGCATGGCTTTCTCGACCTCACCCGCAGCAATGATCGGCCCGCTATCGGCGAGGTCGTACGGGTCATCCCCAACCACGTTTGTGTGGTCGTCAACATGATGGATCGGCTGGTCGCCGTCCGCGGAGATCGCATCGTCGACGTCTTGGACGTTGCTGCGCGGGGCCGATTGGTGTGAGCGATGGACCAGAAAGCCCGTGCCGGTGCCGGTTCCGCTCGTGTTTTGCGCCTACGCCGCGAATTGGACACTTCAACGACGTAAAATAGTTATGCACAGAAATTGGACTTTGGATGGGGATCGCCTTCTGCTAAGCTGGAGCATGCCTGTGTGACCATGAGGGTGGTTATGTGACATAGGCAGCCTTCGTTACTGATCGTCGCGTTTCGTAGCGGGATATAGTGCCATGTTGGTCAAACCCATTATTTTGGTGTTGCTCAGTTGTGCCATGGCCCCCTTGTTCGGGGTCGGAATATTTCTTCTGATGCAAATACAATAACCGACAGCACCGCCGGTCATTTTCTGGCTATTGATCGCTGATCATTTTTCGGCGTAGGGCGGTGCGTCCGCGAAGGGTGCGGCGAAAACCTTGGCGCAGGCGGGTGGTCCGTCCTCATTCACCGACCAGAATACATCCGCAATTGATACCGGTTGCGCTGTTTCCATAATTCGGCCAATTCTGCCGGGGCGCGCGGATCATCGCAGCGTCGGCCGTGGAATGGGCAACAGCCATGTCGGCACCACGCAAGTTGCTCGACGATTGCTTCCTGCATGATGGGAAGCGGCTACTGCATGGCGAAGCTTTGGCCATCCTCAAAACCCGCGTGCGGCCGCTGGTGGGCACCGAACGACTGACCCTGGCGCAGTCGGTCGGGCGGATCACCGCAGAGACGATCAGGGCGGAACATCCCGTACCCGCGCACACCAACTCGGCCGTCGATGGCTATGCCTTCGCTTGGGCCCATACGGACCCCGCCCGAGCAACGCAGTTGCCGGTGTCTGGTCGTGCCGCAGCCGGTCATCCGCTGGTCCGCCAAGCAGGGGAGAACGTCGCCGCGCGTATTCTGACAGGCGCGGTAATGCCGGATGGGACCGACACCGTCGTCATGCAGGAAGACGTGACACTCACTGGGGTGGGTGCAGGGCCGCGCGTGGTGATTCCGCCGGGCCTGAAGCTCGGAGCCAATGTGCGCCGGGCCGGCGAAGATGTGAAACTGGGCGAGACGCTGTTTCGTCGGGGGCACGTCATCCGACCCCAGGACCTTGCCGCTCTCGCTTCCGTCGGTCGCGCCGAGGTCGACTGCTTCGCACGACTGTCGGTCGCCATCCTGTCGTCGGGTGACGAGGTTGTCCGCGCGGGCACCGGGCCGCTGCCGCGTGGTCACGTCTACGACGCCAACGCCCCGATGCTCAGCGCGCTCGTCGGCACGGCGGGAGCCCAGTGTCACGATCTGGGCATTCATCGCGATGATCCCGAGGTGATCCAAAATGCGCTGGCGGATGCTGCCCGGCGCTACCACGTTGTCATCACGTCAGGCGGCGCCAGCCGCGGGGACGAGGATCATATGGTCACCGCGCTCGATGCTCTGGGGAATTGTCACCTCTGGCAACTGGCCATCAAACCGGGCCGCCCCATGGGCTTCGGCCAGATCGGGGACTGCGTCGTGGTCTGCTTGCCAGGCAACCCGGTCGCCGTCTTCGTCTGCTTTCTGATGTACGTCTGGCCGATACTGCGCCAATTGGGCGGCAGTGACTGGCCCGAGCCGCGCCGCTACACGTTGCCCGCGGCCTTCGACTTCAAAGGGCGCAAGACGGGTCGCCGCGAGTTCTGGCGCGGCATGCTGGTGGAGCGAAACGGCGGGATGGCTGTCGACAAGTTCGAGCGCGATGGCTCGGGCCTCATTTCCGGCCTACGCGCCGCCGACGGCTTGATCGATATTCCCGAAGACGCCGGCGACATAGCCGACGGTGATCCCGTCGCGTTCATCCCATTCGCGGAATTCGGGATTGCGGGACGGTAGTGGTATCCCGTTGATCGGGCCTCACTCGTGTAAGCGCCGTTGCCGAATGCGCGAGTCACGGCTTTGATGAATGACTGCAATGATGCGGACTCCATTGTTGCGAAGACGAAAATAGATGGCGTAGGAAGACCTCCTCACGAGCGTGCGGCGAGCGTCACGAAATGTCAGCGCATTACTTTCGGAAGCCGCAGCAATCCGCAGAAAACTCGCAATCCCCTCATCCAAAAACTACTCTCTGCCCAGGCCGCTGCGTTGGGCCTCTTACCACTTGTGGGCTTCGGCTATATCGTTAGATGCGGCACGGAGAACGGTGACTTCAATCGCCACAAGTCGCCCTCGATACGCCGTCGAACGACATCCCATCTCTCGCAGGCAACAGCGTCGACGTCGTCTTCGACAAGGCGCTTTTCGAGAATTTCTCGATGCCAAGGCGGCAATGGATGCCCCGCCAACTCGACGGTCAGCGACTCCCGCAAGGCCTTGGCCACAGCCGGCTTGGCCTCGGCGGGCAGGTCCAAGAGTTTATCTATCGTCTCTGGATCGACCATGAGACCAAGAATACGCCAAAAGTAGTTTCGTTGCGAAGTTAGCCCGCCCGCTGCACCTGACAATCACCCCCAGTTCGTGCTATGTTTCGCTCGCAGTCAATGCCACTCGAGGATGGTCCGGCATGTATACCCAGGCTCTCGACATCCGCGACGCCCAGCCCGCCGCCGCCGAGGAAGCTATGCTCGCGGCTCGGTTCGAAGCCAAGGTGGCGGCAGAGGACAAAGTCGAGGCCAACGACTGGATGCCGGCTGCGTATCGGCGCACGCTGATCCGCCAGATTTCCCAGCATGCCCATTCCGAGGTGATCGGCATGCAGCCCGAGGGCAACTGGGCGACGCGCGCACCCTCGCTACGGCGCAAAGCTGCGCTGCTGGCCAAAATCCAGGACGAAGCGGGGCACGGGCTCTACCTCTACGCGGCCGCCGAGACGCTAGGCGTTTCGCGCGAAGATCTTTACGAGCAGCTTCTGACGGGTCGAGCCAAGTATTCGTCGATCTTCAATTATCCGACGCTGTCGTGGGCCGACATCGGCGTCATCGGTTGGTTGGTCGACGGTGCAGCGATCATGAACCAGATCCCGCTGTGCCGATGCAGCTACGGTCCTTATGCCCGCGCGATGATCCGCATCTGCAAAGAGGAGAGTTTCCATCAGCGCCAGGGCTTCGAAATCATGCTGACGCTGTGCCGTGGCACAGCTGAGCAGAAGGCGATGGCGCAGGATGCGCTGAACCGCTGGTGGTGGCCCGTGCTGATGATGTTTGGTCCGCCGGATTCGGAGAGCCTTCATTCGACGGACTCGTCTCGCTGGAAGATCAAACGCTTCTCCAACGATGAGCTGCGCCAGAAATTCGTCGACGCCACGGTGCCCCAAGGCCAGCACCTGGGATTGACCTTCCCCGATCCCGCGCTCGACGCGGCGAGCGGCCATTGGCGCTACGGCGACATCGACTGGTCGGAGTTGAAGCGCGTCATCGCAGGGGACGGCCAGTGCAACCGCGAACGCCTTGCCCGCCGCCGCGCGGTGGAGGATGACGGCGCCTGGGTGCGGGAGGCTGCAGCGGCGTTTGCGGCGAAGAGGGTGGGGGCGACGGAGCAGATAAAAGGGTTGGCGGCGGAATAAAGCGCCAAATCTTTCGGGGGTTGGGGTAGTGGAATGGAAGTTCGAATGGGACATTGCGAAATCTCGAGAAAACTATCGCAAACACGGGGTCGATTTCACCGCTGCTGTTCATGCGTTTCTCGATCGCTACAATTATGAGTGGATCGATGATCGAGAAGCTTATGGCGAGGAACGGGTCAAGTTGGTTGGTATGGCGACAGGCGTTCTTCTGGCCGTGGTCTATACGGAACGTAAAGGGATAGCTCGGATAATTTCAGCCCGCAGAGCCACACGAGATGAACATGACCAATATCACAAGCAAGGTTCTTCGCGATGACGGTACTGTCGTCGAGCACTTCGATGATGGTAGCGAGAGAACTCTGCAACCGCTCCCGATCCGAGAGTTGACGGAGCAGGAAGTTGTTCGCGCAGCATGTGATGATGCGGATAATCTTCCGATGACACCCGAGCAGCTCGAACGCTCCAGGTCTGTCGCCCAGTCGAAACAGATTCGCTGGGCACTGGGCTTGGGTCGCGAAGAGTTCGCGGCGCGTTACCACATACCACTCGAGTTGCTTGCGGCTTGGGAGCGCTATCAATCGGAGCCTGATAACGTGGCGCGCTCCTACCTCGCAGTGATCGCGGAGGATCCTGTGGGTGTCGCTCGCGCGCTCAAAGCGGTGGAATTGCGCAATGAGCAGGCAGCCGAATAGGTGAGGTTGCTCTAGGTGACGCACGATTGGTAGCCAAATGGACACCCCAATGACCCAAACCCCCACCCCCCTCTGGGAAGTGTTCATCCGCAATCGCAGCGGGCTGCCACACAAGCATTGTGGGTCGGTGCATGCGTCGGATGCGACGATGGCATTGCAGGCGGCGCGGGACGTCTACACGCGGCGGGGAGAGAGCGTGTCGATTTGGGTTGTGCCGTCGGCTGCGATCACGGCCTCCGATCCTCGAGACAAAGATGAGTTGTTCGAGCCCACAGCTTCGAAAATCTACCGCCACCCGACATTTTACGAGGTGCCGGACGAGGTCGGCCATATGTAGTGAGGGTCGAGGGTCGAAGTCGGGTTACAGAGTGTTCGATCGCACTTCCGTTCCACCAACCGGCAACCTCCCAGTCTCGAACTTGTGATCCCGAATTTGGTAACGTGAACCCCATATGTCCGATTTTCCACTCTTCTCCCTGGCCCTTGGTCTCGCCGATGATGCGCTCGTTTTGGGCCATCGGCTGTCGGAATGGAGTGGCAAGGCGCCGACGCTGGAGGAAGACATTGCGCTGTCGAACCTCGGCCTCGATCTCATCGGGCAGGCGCGTTTCTTCTACAGTTATGCGGGCACGATCGAAGGCTCCGGCCGGGACAAGGATCAACTCGCCTACTTCCGGGACGAGCGTGCCTATCGCAGTCTCCTCATCGTGGAACTGCCGCGCGGAGACTTTGCCTTCACCATAGCGCGGCAGCTTTTGTGGGCCGCCGTCATGCATCCCTACTACGAGGCGATGACCCACTCCACGGATGCCGAACTCGCCGGCATCGCGGGCAAGGCGGTCAAGGAAATGGCCTATCATGTGCGCCACGCCGCCGAGTGGGTGATCCGCTTGGGCGACGGGACTGCCCAAAGCCGCAGGCGGATCGACGCTGCGCTCGACGATCTGTGGGGGTACACCGGTGAGATGTTCGCCATGGACGCAGGCGAGCGCGGGTTGGTCGATCGGGGCGTCGCGCCGGACCGTGCGGCTTTGCAATCGACGTGGACTGCAACCCTCGATCGTGTGTTCGCGCAGGCCACACTAGCGCGCCCGCAGGATCGCTACATGCAGTCTGGCGGCCGTGCAGGGCAGCACACGGAACACCTGGGGCACCTCCTGGCGGAGATGCAGGTTTTGGCGCGCGCGCATCCGGGTGCCAAATGGTGACCACGGTCGTCGAGGACATCGAGGTCGAACGCGTGCGGGCCATCGTGTCGGTGATCCCCGATCCCGAGATCCCCGTCATTACGATTGCCGATCTGGGCGTCTTGCGCGGCGTCGAGCGGCGTGGCGACACCATCGTCGTGACGCTGACGCCGACCTATACGGGCTGCCCCGCGACGCTCGCCATTCGCATGGATGTCGAAACTGCTTTGACAATCGCGGGCATCTCCAATGTGCGGATCGATACCGTTCTCGCGCCGGCGTGGAGTACCGACGACATTTCCGACGAGGGCCGCGCCAAGCTCCACGCCTACGGCATCGCGCCACCGACGCGGCGCGTAGGAAAGGGCGGTCTGCTCTCCCCCGACGCGGCGATCGCGTGCCCCCGATGCGGCTCGACGGCCAGCGAGCGCATCTCCGAATTCGGTTCGACCCCGTGCAAAGCGCTGTGGCGGTGCAAGAGCTGCCGTGAACCGTTCGACGTGTTCAAATGTCTTTGATTGTTCGTGCCGGCACCAACCGCCTTTCGTGTACCCTAGCCGTCGCCGCCAAACAGCTCCGTTCAATGCCAAGCATTTGACCTCGGGAACGCCGTCTCATGTCTGCTGCGCACGACTATGTGCCTCTCACGATCGCCGCCCTGTTCCGTGAAACGGCCGACGCCGTGGCGATCTCCTTCGCTGTTCCTCGACACCTTCAACAGGCGTTCGCATTCCGGCCCGGCCAATTTCTCGATGTGCGGGCCAACATCGACGGGCAGGAGGTGCGCCGCTCCTACTCGATCTGCTCGGGTCCTGGCGAGCCGCACTTGCGCATTGCGATCAAACGGGTTGACGGCGGGCATTTCTCCGTCTGGGCAAACGAGGCGCTGGTGCCGGGCGATACTCTCGACGTTATGCCCCCCCAAGGCCGGTTCACATTGGCGGACACCGATGGATCGCCGCGGCATATTCTGGGCCTTTCTGCCGGGGCCGGGATCACCCCGATCCTTTCGATGGCTGCCCACGCGTTAGCCAATGACCCAGCCACCCGGTTTACGCTCGTCTACGGCAACCGAACCTTGGACGGCATCATGTTTCGCGAGGAGCTGGAGGAGCTGAAAGACCGCTGGCTCGACCGCTTCACGCTCGTGCATGTGCTGTCACGTGCGGGTTCGCAGGATGGTGCTCTGTTCGAGGGCCGGATCACTCCGCAGGTCCTGTCGCAGATGGCCGGAGTGCTCGTGCCCTTCGATCAGATTGCGCACGCCTATCTCTGCGGCCCTGGCACGATGATCAAAGACCTGCGCACCGCGCTCTTCGCGCTGGGTCTTCCACGTGACCGGGTGCACCACGAGTTCTTTGCCGCGGGCGGTGGAGCGTATCGTGCAGGTGTGGCCGCGACGTCATCCAACTCGGCGGCGCCCTCCACCAGTGCGCCAATCCCGACACCCTCGACGACGAGCACGATCGAAGCCATCCTCGACGGAACGCGTCATCGCTTCCCGATCGAACCGGGGGAGACCGTCATCGATGCGGCGCTGCGGGCGGGACTGCGGGTGCCATTCTCCTGCAGGGGAGGAATGTGCTGCACCTGCCGTGCCAAAATCGTCGAGGGACAGGCAACGATGCGGACCAATTACAGTCTCGAACCGTGGGAGATCGAGCAGGGCTTCACGCTCACCTGCCAAGCGGTGCCCCAAACAAATCGCCTCGTGGTCGATTTCGACCGTATGTGAGGAAAGGCCGAGTGCTCAGAATTCAATCCAGTCGGCGTTCGAGACCGAGGCTGCTGCAGCGGACGCGCTGGCTCTACGCAGGGGGATCTGGCGCAGTGGTTTCGTCGGTGCCAAGTCGATGACCTTCGCGCGACCGATCACGGGCCGATCCATGGATGGGGCATCGATACTTCCGGCGATCTGCGCTTCTGTTTTGAATTTCAAAACCGCGCGACGTAGATCGTCGATCTGCGTTTGTGCCGATTGCAACGCAGCGTTGGTGCCCTCGACGAGCGCCGCATTCTGCTGCGTGATGTTGTCCATGCTGTTGATGGCGCGGCTGACCTGATCGATGCCGGTTGCTTGGCCGGCGCTCGCGGTTGCAATCTCCGACACGAAGTCCGCCACTTTCACGACGGACGTGGAGATCTCATGCAGGGCAACGCCGGCCTGTTTGACCAATCCGACGCCGTCTTTGACTTGCAACTCAGTGCTGGCGATCAATTGCTTGATGTCTTTGGAGGCCTGCGCAGCGCGCTCCGCCAGCGCTCGAACTTCGTGCGCCACCACGGCAAATCCGCGACCCGCATCGCCGGCGCGTGCGGCTTCGACGGCGGCGTTCAGCGCCAGGAGATTGGTCTGGAAGGCGATCTCCTGAATCAGCCCGACAATCTCACCGATCCGCCGAGAACCCCCTTCGATCTTGTCGATGGCGTCGACGGCCTTCAGCGCAATCTCACCGCCAGAGGCTGCAGACTGGCGAGCGTCCTTGGCGAGCCTGTTGGCCTCTTGGGCGTTGTCCGCGTTCTGGCGCACGGTGGTAGACAATTGCTCCATCGAGGCGGCAGTTTCCTCGAGCGACGAGGCTTGGTGATCGGTGCGAATGGAGAGGTCGGTTACACCAGCCGCAATCTCCGTCGTGGCCCGCTGCACGGCCGTGGCGGCTGTGGCGATGCTATCGGCCATCGCGCCCATTTGTGCGCCCATGCGATTGGCATCGGTTTTGAGGTTGAGCAGCACGCCGGTGTATTCGCCTTCGATGCGTTTCGTCAGATCGCCCTGCGCGAATGCCGACATGACGAAGGCGACGTCGACGAGCGCCTTGTTGACGGTCTCGGCCCACCGGTTCATGCCTTCGCCCAGGCGCGCCATGAGCTCGGATTTTCCCGCGAGATCGACGCGACGTGAGAAGTCACCCGTGCTGGCGGCGTCCACCAGCATCGTCAATTCTTTTTGGAAAGCCCGTTCGGCATCGAGGAATTCGCCTTGGGATTTCTCGGCGTTGGTTCTGGCCGCCGCTTCTGCCTCCAGCCAGCTTTTGGCCAGTGTGTTGCCCTTGAAGACTTCGATTGCCCGAGCCAGAACCCCAACGCTGTCCAAGCGTTCGATCCCTGGAACGGTGGTGCCAAGCTGGAGGTTGGAAATGCTTTCGGCGGCAGTGGCGAGCGCATCTATGGGGGCCAACACCCGTCGCGGCACGATGGTCGCGCAAGTGATACCCAACAGGATCGCCCCGAAAATGAGCAACCCGACGATGATGAGGTTGCGCCGGGCCGTGCCTTCCAACGACCAGACCTGCGCTTGATTGACCGATGTTGCCGAAAGCAACAGCTCGCCGAACGTCGATAGTTTAGGAGACGTTGCCTCGATCCATTCGCCATCGCTGAGCGCGTAATTCATCGGCGAGCGAGCAGCCCCGGCGACAGTACTCAGCGACGATATTTGATCTGCCAAGCCGCGGAAGTCGGTGAGATAAGCGCGCGCGCTGTGCGCGTAGAGGGTTTTCAGTGTCTGCCCGCTCTGTCTGTCCGTCCCAACGCCCGTGGCCGTCGCCGCCAGTGTTTCAATGTGCGGCCAGATGACGTCTATTTTGGCGCGACTGGCGGCATTGGTGGCCAATTGCTCGCGTGACAACGGGGTCCGGGTGGCCAAGGCCGCAGCGATCGTCTCCTGCTCTTGGCCAGCCGCCTCCAGAACCGTCCAGAGGTGTTGCTTGAGCAAGGCAATGTCGCGCAGAACAGGATCGCGCAGAGTATTCGCTCGCACTTCGGCCTGCCACGCCTGGGTGCCGAGGTTGATGACCACCGTAGCACTCGTCAGGAACGTTTGTACGAGGGCCGCGTCGCGGTCGTTCCTGGGGTGGGCGAGTGCCCGATCGACACGCCCCCGCAGGGCGTCCAGTGCCGCGCTTGCAGAGCGCACCTGTTCATTGTCAGGTCCGCTCCGGGCCGGCACGTCGACCGAGATCATTCCCCTCGAGGCGTCACGGCTCTTGTCGAGGATAGAACGTGTGTCAGCAACGGAAACGCCGTCATCCAACAGCGCGCTGTAGGTCACGTTGAGTTCGACAAGGAGGTGGTAAAGCCCGTCGACGTGTCGATTGAGCCGGATCGAATTTGCGCTATCTGCGTGAGTGACCTCCCACCGGCGAAGGCTTTCGAGCCCATTCCAGGCCAGCGCACTCGTCAACAGGAGCGTCAGCAAGACGATGCTCGCTACGAGCGTGCCACGGATGCCGAGCTTGTATTTCGCCATGGAATGATCAGACATGCTGTCGTCGGATGGCTCGCGGAGCGCACGTCGCCCCGCCGGACTCTCCCGGCGATTGGGAATTTGTTCGTGGCTCCCACAATGGCGTGATTCCGTTAACGGAATGTTCGCGGGCGTCCAAATGAGAGACGCGCCCTCGATCCGGCCAGCCGCGCGCATCGAGGCTGGGCCGACTTCCCGAGGAATGCGCGATCGAACGTTCAGAATGTCAGGCGGCGACCTGAAGCATGTTTTTTGCGATCGACTGCGCACATTCGCTGGCGGCGAACAAGGAGCGACCAACCGTCTCGCGATGATCGAAAACGGCGCACAGGACGAGGGGGTAGCCTTGGATGCGGCGCTGCAGAAGGTGCCCGTCCGCCGTATCGATCAACAGATATTCGCAAGGGCTCAATTTCATCTCGCGCGCGGCCGCATCGCCCAGGGCCTGCATGCTGCTAGCCATGCTGGCCAACCGGTTGCCCTGCTGGTCGGCGATGCCATGTGAGGCCACTTCGAAGCCGTCGTCTGAAACCACCACAGCGAGTTTCAACGAGCTGCACTGTTTCTCCAACGCCGCGAGGGCTTCGGAGCAGCAGGCGCGTGTTTGAGATGAGCGGTGCAAAGGGGTGGTCATGCGACTTCCTGTTCGAGCGGAGATTGCGCTTCGATGTTGATGAGAAGAGCGGTGAGCGCAATCACCATCTGATCGCGATCCCGCGCATCCATCGTGAACACGGGGATGATGATATCGGGATAGGTTTTACGGATCGTATCCACGTAGTCCGCCGCAGTGGGCTCCGACACCACGTCGGAGCGGGTGACGCAGATGACGGCGCCGCCACGCTGCACGAGCGTGGAAAAATGATCGACGAAGGCCGTTGCTTCGCCCAACGGGTCTTTGGCATCATTGTTGACGAGCAAAATCAACCCGAGCGCCCGCTCCTCGATGATGCGCCACATGAAGTCGAAGCGGCGCTGACCCGGAACACCGTAAAGGCGGATCTTGTCGGTATCGTCGAGCGTGATCTCGCCGTAGTCGAGCGCGACTGTCGTCGTCGGTTTGTCCGCGGTCTCGCGATCCGTGTTCGCAGCCTCGGTGGACACGACGGGAATCTCGCTCAAGGCTTCGATCGCCGTGGTCTTGCCTGCGCCCATCGGGCCGGCAATGAGAATGACATGCTCTGCCATTGTTTGCCTCAAAAGCCCAATTTACGACGCCACCGGCCGAGCAGCGATGAAACTGCGGGCTGTTGGGCGTTGGTGGATGGTGTCTTTGCAACATGGCTGGGCGCCTGAGTGTGCCGGGCGGTGGCATCCTCTTGCACGAGGCCGACGAGCGTGAGTGCGTTGACGACGTTCTGCACCTGCGCGGGATCGGCTTTACTTGCTGTGGCCGCTTCAGCGACCGTCATTGCCGAGTGGGACAAACGGGCAATGATGCTCATTTGCGTGACGGTGTGGGGCAGCTCGGCCAGGTTGGGCCAGTATTTCAAGCGAAAACGAACGTCGGGTTTGACCCATGGAGCGGGGCGTCCGGGCGTCGCGCGCAGTCCAGCCAGCCACAACAAAGGCTCGATCTTCTTCAAAGGGGTGAGAAAAATGGAACCACGATCAGGATGATCATCCATGCGCTCGAAGGAGATGACGTTGGTTGGTCCAGCAATTTGGCTGAGCGAGTAGGGGGCGTAGTAAACGCCCGTTTTCAGGTCCGCCCACAAAGGCGCCGCGCCGTCGATTACCAACTTGAGCAAACCTGGCGTGGCGTTGGAGCGAGCGGTGAGGAGAACCTGAGCCAACCCGAGCCAATCCTGGGTGACGACCGCCGCGGTGGTGGCTGCTGGCGCGCTGGCGAGGCCGTTCTGGGCGGTCGATTTGGCGGCGGGTGCAAATGTCGAGCTGGTTGCTGGCTGGCCACTCAGCACGCCTTCGGCATGCTTGAGGACCTCGAGCAGCCGCATCAGGCGGACGGGCGTCGGCAGGTGCAGCGGTTCGCCTTTATCGTTGGCATCGTCGACGAGATGAATGGAAACCTTGCAGCTCTGGGTGTCGGCGACCGTGCCTGCACCGTAGATGACAACCTCTCCGGCGGTCGACTCGGTCAGATCCCACTCCGAATTGAGGTATGGCGCGGCATGAGTCAGCATCGAGCGGACCATGATCTGCTGATACTGATCGACGCCCGCAAAACCGAGAGTATGGGATAGTCGGGTCATACGTGTATCTGACCTTTGCCCTGACGATGGGGTAGGCACAATTTACGCGCCCTCGAGACGTGCCCAAACAGTCGCTCAAAACAGCGATCCGGGATCGTTGCGGGGGGTTGCGTTAGTGTTTCCCAGACTATGTGGGAAACATTTCGTTATTATTAATCGAGGCACTACAACGCTGAGTAGTGGGCGCGCCGGGTGTGAAGGCACCGATCGGCCGCACGAACAGACGCCTTCCGAAGGGCTCGGAAAGCGCTGCTGAGATCAGGCAATCAGGTTGGATTGCGCCCGCGTCCAGCTGCTCTGCAGCGCCGGTCGGGATCGGAGACCAATGCGACCAGCCGGCATTCAGTGCAAAGGACGGCTTTGCGTTTTGATGAAAAGGCGCAGGGGCTGGGCGGCTTCGGGGTCCCACTGCAACTCGACATCGTCGTCGGAAGCCGCAATGCCCATCCCGCGCATCGCTTGCACCGTGAGATCGCGGAATTCGCCCGCAGTCATCGTCTTGGAGTCGCGCGTTTCCAGCAGCCGATAGACTTCGGCCATGATTTCATCGGGCTGAACACCGACCTGTTTGCGATTTTGTGCCATTTCGAAACATCCTTGGTCCCGATCATGCCCGGAAGCGGAGACGAGAATGTTGCTCACGCAGGGACACTACTTCACTTGTCGGCGAGACGCTTGGCTCGACGTGCCATCACCACTGCAATAACTGTGCCTGCAAGAAACCTCTCTTGCACGCCCTATTGGAGTTAATCATTTATTAGGGAAGCTGGGAAGGGGTGTGGGCTAGTTTCGGAGCTCTGACAAATGTGGACAACGCAGCTCGCGTTGGTATGTGCCAAATAGGGCTCTTGATCCGCTGTAGGGAGATGAATGTCGGCTCAGCTCGTGTGTAGGACAAGTGTCTACAGTGGCATCGAAGACGGCGCCGTCCTCAGCTCGAATTGCCTGATGTCTTGCCAATCATCCGATCGATCGGGTGTGTCGCACGTTCAATTCAGCGCCCGTAGTTGACGAACATGCGAAAATTTATAGGCCTTGATATCGATTTGGAGAGCCGCCACATACAACTCTCCATCATCAGTGAGCAGTACAGTGTGACTGTCCAGGACTTTCAACCAAACCGCGTCGGTAAGTCCAAGTCGTCGGAATTCAGGGGTCAAGCAGATAGACGCGCTGGGCTCGTAGTGCTCGTCAGAGCCTGCCAGGATCCCGCCAAGCACGGCCCTTAGGCGGCTGCGATACGGATCGCGCCACCCGTCGTTGATCAAATTTGAAGTTTCGGTCGCCGAATTCGGCGTTACAATCAATCGTTGGAATTTCGAAAGGGTCTCGGTCAGCAACTCGTAGTCACCCTCGCTATACGACCGTAGCCGTCGATGTTCGGAAATTAATCTCCGTGAAACCTGCCCAACGACGAGCAGGATCAGAAGATTGGTGTCCAACGCCAATCTTCTCACGATTAGACTCTCGAGAATTCGCGGCTTCGAATTGATACGAGGCCGCCATCCGTTTCCTTGATGCGCACTGTCTTGTATTCGGGCAATCTCAGCCCCGCGATGGGTGATGTCCCCCTTAATAGGCCCAAGGTGATGCACCACTCACTCTTCTCGGAGTCGAACCAGACTTCCTCCGTTGTGGGGACGTCCGAGAGTTCCGCACCAAGGACATTCATGACATGATCTTTGGCAACCTCCACGGCTTTCTTGACGTCCATGATTTATCCAATCGTCCACATGACGCTACCCTGCCGATCGGACCTGCCCCGTCATCAATTTCGATTGTCGGGACAGGCCGCACTCCTCAGTTCTTGGCCTTATCCACCAGCGCGCCGGCCTTGATCCAGGGCATCATGGCGCG
>JANOHP010000223.1:0-4078 GCA_031406575.1 Hyphomicrobiales bacterium | reverse complement strand
TGCGCGCGACAAGCTGCTCGTCTTCATGACGCGCCGCGACGTCGAGCCGACCAACAACGGCTGTGAGCGGGAGCTGCGACCGTCGGTGATCTTCCGCAAGGTGACGAACTGCTTCCGGTCGTACTGGGGCTCGCAAGTCTGCGCCGACATCTGCTCCATTGTCGGAACCGGCCGCCGCAACGGCCGGAGCCCGCTCGACGCCATCCGAGACGCTCTGGCCGCACCAACCAGCGCCGCTTCCGCTTGATCGGCGGCTGCGAGGGGTGAGTAATTACAAAAATTTTGCAATGCGATTAACATGCCAGAGACATCATTCTTCAATTATGCATGAAAGTTTTCCTGTTAATCCCATAATATCGGGGTCATATCGATACACTCTCCGGCGCACGCTCCCACAGGCAGTGCAATCGTCAACCCGGCCGGCCGACACTGCTGTAGGTAAAGCCGAGTTCGGCCATGACCGCGGGCCGATAGATGTTGCGCAAATCGACGACGACGGGCTGTTTCAGCAGTGATTTGGCGCGGCGCATGTCGAGGCCGCGAAATTCATTCCACTCGGTCACGATCACCATGGCATCGGCCCCCTCGATGCAGTCATAGGCGCTGTCGGTGAGCGTCACATCCGCCAGCAGCGGACGCGCCTGGTCCATCCCTTCGGGATCGTAGGCGCGGACCCGAGCCCCTGCATCCTGCAGGGCCAAAATGATGGACAGCGACGGCGCCTCGCGCATATCGTCGGTATTCGGCTTGAAGGTCAGACCCAGCACGGCAATCGTTTTGTCGCGGACCGAGCCCCCGCACGCCGTGACCACCTTGCGCGCCATGGCCCGTTTGCGCTGATCATTCACCGCAGCCACCGTCTCGACGATGCGCAACGGACTGTCATGATCCTGAGCCGTCTTGATCAGCGCCACCGTATCCTTGGGAAAGCACGACCCGCCGTAGCCCGGCCCTGCATGCAGGAACTTCGACCCGATCCGGTTGTCCAGGCCGATCCCGCGCGCCACTTCCTGCACATCGGCGCCCACCCGTTCGCACAAGTCGGCCACCTCGTTGATGAACGTGATCTTCGTCGCCAGGAAGGCGTTGGCGGCGTACTTGATGAGCTCCGACGTGCGCCGACCCGTGAACATGATGGGAGGTTGATTGAGGTAAAGCGGACGATAAACCTCCGTCATGACATCGCGGGTTCGCTGGTCTTCGCACCCGATGACGATCCGGTCCGGACGCTTGAAGTCCTCGATGGCCGATCCCTCGCGCAGAAACTCGGGGTTGGAGGCAACGCCCAGCTCCAGCTGCGGTCGCGTGCGTTTCAAAATCAATTCGACTTCGTCGCCGGTACCGACCGGCACGGTCGATTTGGTGACCACGACGAGCGGCCCGCATGCGGCTTCGCCAACCTCGCGAGCGGCCTGATAGACGTAACTCAAATCCGCATAGCCATCGCCGCGGCGTGACGGGGTACCGACCGCCAGGAATACGACCTCGGCGCCGGCGATGTGTCGCGACAAATCGGTATCGAACACGAGACGTCCAGCGGCGCGATTGCTTGCCACCAAGCCGTCCAGGCCCGGCTCGTAGATCGGCATTCGGCCAGCCTCGAGCAGAGCAATCTTGCTGGCGTCCTTGTCGATGCAGACCACGTCATGGCCGAAGTCGGCAAAGCAGGCACCGGACACGAGGCCGACATATCCCGATCCGATGATGACGATGCGCATGGCGTACCTTTCTGATCGAACGAGCAGATCGTAGTTCGAAATTGAGCGTCACGGCCGCGCCTGGCTCCCGAAAACTTCGGGCGCCATCACGCTGCAGGCGCGCGCGCCCGCTGGAGCCGCGTTGGGCGCCGATCTCGGATGGTCAGCGGAATGCGAATGCCGTGAAGCCCTCGCGGGTCACTTCGTCGGTCAATTTCCGGAAGTGTACGCCGTTGCCGTTGTAGCCCAAAACGCGCCGCACTTGGCGACCTTCGACGTTGCGGTTGACGCCCGTCTGCCAGGAATCGACCTTGGACATGAGCAATGGCTCGGCTGCTTCGATCACAGTTCGGGTCCAGAGGTCCACCTGCTCGGGGCGGGTTTCGACGCGGGTGTGGTCGTGCTCCTGCATGAACCGCAGGAGGCCGACTTGAAAATTGACGCTATGCTCGATGGCCTGCGGGATGTTGCCCCGCGCGGTATGTGGCCCAAGCACCATCAGCATGTTCGGAAAACCATCTGCGAGCATGCCGAAGTGCGTGCGCGGCTGCCCATCGACCCACACGTCGCTCAACCTGATGCCGTTGGGGCCGCGAAAATCGATGCGATCGAACGCGCCTGTCACGCCATCGAAACCCGTTGCGTAGATCAGGATATCGAACTCGTACTCTTTCTTGCCAGTCTTGACGCCCTTCGGCGTGATGCGCTCGATGGGCTCATCGCCCAGCGTATCGACGAGCAGGACATTTTCGCGGTTATAGGCCTCGAAATAGCCGCTCTCGAGGGGCACGCGGCGGGAGCCGAAGCCGTGGTCCTTCGGAATGAGTTTGTCTGCGACCTTCGGATCTTTCACGCGGGCGCGGATTTTCTTGGCGATGAAGTCGCTGATCAGCGCATTCGCCTTCTCGTCGATCAAGATATCGCGGAAATTCCCCATCCAGATGCCGAAGCCCGGCTCTGCATAGAGCTTCTCCCAGAAGGCCTCCCGCTCCTCGGGCGACAGGTCGAGCGCCCTGCGGGGATCGGTCTGGTGAATGAACCAGCCCGGTGTCTGGGCGCAGTGGGCATAGATCTCGTCGTAGCGGGATTTGATGTCGTCCATCTCCCGCTTGCTGATCTTGGCATTGTGGAGGGGTGCGGCCCAGTTCGGACGCCGCTGAAATACCGTCAGATGCAGCGCGTCTTTTGCAATCTCGGGGATCGCTTGAATAGCGGTGGCCCCGGTACCGATGATGCCGACCCGCTTACCCTCGAAATCGACCGGTGTGCGCGGCCAGCGACCGGGATGATACGCAGGGCCACGAAAACTCTCTCGTCCCGCGATGGCCGGCAAGGTGGGTGTCGACAAAATACCGATGGCCGTGAACAGGAAACGCGATCGCGCTCGGCTGCCGTCCTCCAGGGTCACCGTCCAAGACGTGGTCGCCTCGTCCCAGTGTGCCGATTTCACGGTGCTGCTGAACTGCATGTCCCGGCGAAAATCGAACTTGTCGGCAACATAGTTCAGATAGTCCAGGGTATCGGGCTGAGCCGAGAAGTGCTCCTTCCAGTCCCACTCCTGCATCAGCTCCTTGGAGAACGAATACCCGTAGGTCCAGCTTTCGGAATCGAAGCGGGCGCCGGGATAGCGGTTCCAGTACCAGGTACCCCCGACATCCGTGCCCGACTCGAACACGCGCGTCGACAGGCCCAGCTCGCGCAGCCGGTAGAGCATGTACATGCCCGAAATGCCGCCACCGATCACGATCGCATCGAAGTCGATGGCGCCGGCTTGCTGCCGCCGCATCGCCAAGTCGGTCGAGACATTCATCTGATCGATCCCCGTTCGCATGCCCCTCGCCCCGAAGCCACGCGCGGCGAGACCCTGTTGCAGGAATTATAGTACGCACTGTCCACGCGTGGCGCCGACAAAACGCCGCCAGAACGACGCAACGCCCAGACGACGAGGCCGCACGTCCCAAGCCAATTCAGGTAAATGGTGAGTTCCACGTGGTGGAGCCGAGGAGGAAATCCACCACTCCAGAAGAAACTGTGCTACATCAGATAGTTAGAAGGCCTGTGATTTTTCTTGTGTACCATAGCTGTGTATCACTGGGCAACAGTCGATTGGGCGCGACTGGCAGACAAACCGCCTGCTCCATCACCGGCATCATAGAGCCTTTGAACGGGGTCTGTTGGGTGCCTCAGTTCGTCGAACCCCTCGTGCCTGACCTGAACTCTTGGCGATGGACTTACTCGCCTATAGCGCGACAATCTGGGTGAGAACGCGTATTGCCTCATCGAGGAATGTTCCCGAGCGTGTGATCGTCAGCAAACTGGGTGCGGAATCTTCTTTTCTTGTTGTCAAGAGTGGCGCTGCCCGTGCAGCGCATTTTAGCCTT
>JANOHP010000215.1:0-13489 GCA_031406575.1 Hyphomicrobiales bacterium | reverse complement strand
CAGGCTACGATGTGGCGCGCCTGCTGACAGGCAGTTGGGGAACGCTGGCCGTCCTCAGCGATGTGACATTCAAGGTGCTTCCCGTGCCAGAGCAGGTGGCGACGATCCTTTTTTTCGGGCTGAACGACGCCATTGCGATCGAAGCCCTGTCGATGGCGATCGCAACGCCTTGGGAAGTGACGGGAGCGGTGCACCTGCAGAGCGCCATGGCTCGCCGGCTCTCGCATCCGGATTTGCGTGGCGATCGGCAGGCCGTGACGGCCATCCGTATCGAGAATTTTTCAAAATCGATCGCCTACCGCACGGGCCGCCTCCTCGAGGAGTTGAAAGTCTTCGGTAAGGCACACATTTTCGACCATCCAAGGTCGATCGCCTTCTGGGACGAGCTTCGCCAGTTGTCGGTTCTGCAGGGGTCGACGGCGCCCCTGTGGCGAATTTCGACGGCGCCGCAGGCTGGTCCGAAGGTCGTGGCCGATATGGCGCGGTTCATGGACTGCGCCGTGGTCTACGATTGGTCCGGTGGACTGATTTGGGCCGAGGTTCAGCAGGCTGCGGATGGCGGCGCGACCGACATCCGCCGGGTCATTTCTGCGCACGGCGGACACGCCACGTTGATCCGTGCCGAACCTGCTGTCCGGTCCGCCGTCGAGGTGTTTCAGCCGCTCGAACAGGGCCTTCGCGACATCACCGCGAAGATCAAGGCCGTGTTCGATCCGGCAGGCATTCTCAATCCGGGGCGTATGACGACCACCTTGTGACGTTTTGCGGGACACCTGAGCGAACCATGCAGACGAATTTCACGCCGGAACAGCTTCGCGACCCGCGCACCGCGGAAGCCGAGAGCATCTTGAGGCGGTGCGTGCACTGTGGCCTGTGCACGGCCACCTGCTCGACCTACGTACTCGACGGCGACGAACGTGACAGTCCGCGCGGTCGCATATATCTGATGAAGGACATGTTCGAGACCGGCAGCGATGCCAGTCCCCAGGTGCAACATCACATCGATCGCTGTTTGTCTTGCCTGTCATGCATGACGACGTGTCCCAGTGGCGTCGACTATATGCACTTGGTCGACCTCGCCCGCGCCCATATCGAGGACACCGGGCAACGACCTCTGAAAGAGCGGCTGATACGCGGCCTGCTCGCGGCCACCATCCCTTATCCGGGAAGGTTTCGTTTGGCTCTGGCGCTGGCTCCTTTGGGGCGCCCGTTCATTCCGCTGATGAAACGTTTGGGACTGTCGCAAGTGGCGGCAATGTTGCAGCTGGCGCCCAAGGAGCGTGTGCCAAAGGCCAGGTTCGTGGGACCGGGTAAGGCGGAAACGGGCAGCGTCCGGCGCAAGCGCGTGCTGCTGCTCGCGGGGTGCGCGCAGCAGGTGCTGCGGCCCGACATCAACGATGCCACGATCCGCCTGTTGGCCCGGCGCGGCGTCGATGTGGAGGTGGCGGCCGGTGCTGGGTGTTGCGGCGCCCTCGTCCATCATATGGGTCGCGAAGCGCACGCGGTGGAGCAGGCAAAGCGCAACGTCGACGCCTGGATCAAGGTGATGCGGCGGGCGCCGGTGGATGCCATTATCGTCAATGCATCGGGTTGCGGGACAATGTTGAAAGACTACGGCCATCTGCTGAAACACGACAAAATCTACGCGCCGCTCGCCGCGGAAGTTGCGAGCCTCGCCCGCGACGTCACCGAATTCTTGGCCAATTACGACCTGGGTGCCCCCAAGCGCTGGTCGAGCCTGCGCGTCGCCTATCATTCCGCCTGCTCGATGCAGCACGGCCAGCGGGTGACCGACGAGCCGCGCACGCTGTTGCGCAATGCCGGATATACCGTGCTCGACGTTCCCGAAGGGCACATCTGTTGCGGCTCGGCAGGTGTCTACAACATTCTACAACCCGAAATTGCCGGTGAGCTGGGGGCCCGCAAAGCCGGAAACGTCGAGAGCACGCGACCCGATGTGATCGCGGCCGGCAACCTGGGCTGCATGACGCAAATCGGGAATTACACGCATCTGCCGATCGTGCACTCGGTGGAGTTGCTCGATTGGGCGCACGGGGGGCCGGTGCCGAGGGGTCTCGAGCGCTTCGAAGGATTTGCTACGGACGTCCCGGAGGACACGCGGATAGCGGAATTCATCGAACCGAAAGGTCGTTGACGACAATTGACCGGGGGACTGATGAAATGGGGCTCGAGGATGCCTAAATTCAGCCCCAGAGTGGATTTCTGCAGCCCCCAAAGGTGAAAGAAGCGCGAATGCCGGACGATCCGTATAGTGTTTTGGGAGTGGCGAAGTCGGCCTCCGATGATGAGGTTCGGCGTGCCTTCCGTCGTCTGGCGAAAGAGCTGCATCCCGATGTTCGGCCGAACGACCGGGTATCCGCCGAACGGTTCCAGAAAGTCTCGGCGGCCTACGAGATCGTGGGCGACGCCGAGAAGCGGGCCAAGTTCGATAGCGGCGAGATCGACGCCTCCGGTGCGCCGAGGCAGCAGTATCACCGCCAGTATGCAGGAGCAGGCCGCGGCCAGGGCCGGGGGCCGGAAGATTTCGGTTTCGGCGACGTTTTTTCAGACCTCTTCGGGGGACGCGGCGGTGGACCCGGCCGTCAGGGGGCGGGGTTCAATCTGCGCGGCCAGGACGTGCGCTATACTTTGGAGGTCGACTTCTTGGAGGCGGCCCTCGGAACCAAGAAACGCGTGACCATGCCGGAAGGCGGTCAACTCGATCTGGCGGTGCCAGAGGGCGTCGAAGACGGGCAGGTGCTGCGTTTGCGGGGGCAGGGCTCGCCTGGATTTCGCGGCGGCGAGGCGGGAGATGCACTCGTCGAAATCCGTGTTCGTCCGCACCCCGATTTTCGCCGGCAGGGCAGCGATATTCTCATGGATTTGCCGATCGCGTTGGACGAGGCGGTGCTTGGGGCTCGGATCGAGGTGCCGACCGTGTCGGGGCGCGTCACGGTAACGGTGCCGAAGGGCACGAGTTCGGGACGGTCGCTGCGGCTCAAAGGCAAGGGGCTGAGGCGCGGCCCCGGTGGCCTGGCTGGCGACCAGATCGTCACCGTCCACATCGTGCTTCCCGATCAGATCGACGATTCGCTGGCCTATTTTCTGGCCGAGTGGCGCAAAAAGAACTCCTATGATCCGCGCAAAGGCTGATCCGGGGTTCGATCGTGCTCGCTCGCGAAGGGGCATCCCATTGCATCACGTTGCCGCTTCGACACTGTTCACCGTTGACCCTCGCCGACGGCGACATTATTTCATCGGCCATGAGCAAGCGGCCGATCATCAACATTCCCGACCCCATCCTGCGCAAAGTCGCGGCGGCCATCGAACGCGTCGACGCAGATGTGCGGCGCTTGGCTGATGACATGCTGGAAAGCATGTATGGGGCACCCGGCATTGGATTGGCCGCGCCACAGGTTGGCGTGTCGCGACGGCTGATCGTGACAGATACGAGCGCCGACAAGGACAAACCCGCACCGCTCGTCATGATCAACCCCAAAATCGTGCGGCTCGGGCCTCAGACGGCGACTCACGAGGAGGGGTGCTTGTCGATTCCCGACGTGAAAGTCGACGTCGAACGGCCGACAACCCTGATAGTTGAATTCGTCGATCGCGATGGCAAGGTGCAGGAACTTTCTGTCGATGGGCTGCTGGCCACAGCCGTGCAGCACGAAATCGATCATCTCGACGGGCGCCTCATCATCGACTACCTGTCGCGGCTGAAGCGCGACATCATCGTGCGCCGGTTCCGCAAGCAGGCTCGGATCGAGCCGGCGGACTGAGCATCGCGGTTCATCGGAGGCCGCATGCTGCGCATCATCTTCATGGGAACGCCTGATTTTTCCGTGCCGACGCTGGCCGAGATCATTGGCGCGGGGCATGAGGTGGTGGCCGTCTATACCCGTGCGCCCAAACTGGCGGGTCGGGGCATGGCGGAGCGAAAATCACCCGTTCATGTCTGGGGGGAGGCGGCAGGCATCCCGATCTTGTCGCCGGCCAGCCTCAAGGGTGTTGCCGAGCAGGCCGAGTTCACGGCTCTCGGGGCCGATGTGGCGGTCGTCGTCGCCTACGGTTTGATCCTGCCCAAGGCGATATTGGACGCGCCGCGCTACGGGTGCCTCAACCTGCATGGCAGTGCACTACCGCGCTGGCGCGGAGCCGCACCCATCCAGCGTGCGATCATGGCTGGAGACAGCGCGACGGCGGCAATGGTCATGCGCATGGACGAGGGGCTCGACACGGGCCCGGTTTGTCTGGCGCAATCGATCTCCATCGGCCCCGACATGACGGCTGGCGAACTCCACGACACGATGGCGCTGCAGGGGGCTCAGGTAATGGTACGGGCGCTGGCTGCGCTCGAGCGCGAGAGCCTCGCCTGTACGCCGCAACCCGCCGACGGGGCCACCTACGCCGCCAAAATCGACAAGGCGCAAGCGCGTATCGCATTTGATCGACCGGCCACCGAGGTTCACAATCTGATCCGGGGACTGTCGCCCTTTCCAGGCGCGTGGCTCGAGGTGGTCGTGGACGGCAAGACGGAGCGCATCAAAGTGCTGCGCTCCGTTCTTGAGGCGGGTGACGGTCCGCCCGGCACCGTTCTCGACGATCGTCTGACGATCGCTTGTGGTTCGGGTGCGGTCCGTCTCATCGAGGTGCAGCGGGCTGGCAAGCGACCCATGTCGGTGGCGGAGCTGCTGCGTGGATTCGCTCTGCCCGTGGGGCGGCAATTGTGATGGGCGACGCTTTCGAGGCTGCGGTCAGGGATGTGAAATGCGCCGAAGTTTCGGCTCGGGTGCGTGCGCAATTTCCTTGACGAGCTTGCTGGCGACGAGCTGGCCGAAATCCTCGTGTCCCTTGGCGGCGAGCGCGAACGCGCCCGGCCCTCCGATGACGTTGTCCTCGTAGTATTTGAGCAGTCCGCCGGGGGGATGCGTGTGCTGCGGATTGAATGCCAAGGGCACTTCCGAGAGGATCGCCAGACCGTTGATGGTGATCCCCTGTTCAATGGCCGCGTCTCTCGCGTCAGTGACGTTGCGCCCCGAATTGCTGGTTCCGTCTCCCGAGACGTCGATGACACGCCGTGAGCCGGCAAAAGGACTTTTGGCAAACTGCAGGACGGAAAAATCGATGGCGGTGCCGATTGCGGTGCGTTCCATGAAGAGGCGGGGCGCGGTGCGGACCCTCTGCGAGAAGGCTTCCGCCTCCGTCAGGGTCCCGATCGTCGCCCAATCGACGATGACGGCCTGCGCCGCCGCACCCGACCATTCGACGAAACACACGGCAATCCGTCCCAGGGGGCCGGATTTGATGGCTGCCAAAATGCGCGGGCTGGTCAGCGCAGCCGCGTAGCCCTCGCGCTGGAGGACGAACTTCGCTTGGTCGACACTGCGTGAGATATCGGCCGCCAGGACGAGCAGCAGGTCGACGTGATCGTCGGCACGCACCGGCTCGGGGCGACCCACCGACAACGAGGCGATCAAGACGACCGCAACCATGCTTCTCGAGAGCAACTTCAACATGGACAGGGTTCCATCGGCTGTTCGACGGTTGGGCCTATCCCCCGGCCCAAAGAAGCACAAAAGCCCACGTGACGCGAGCGCCGTCGCACACGCCAAAACGTCTTATGCCGGCCGATCCCTCACCTGGGATAGCGCCAGAAATCACCCTTCTCACTGCTGATTTTCTGCAAGATCGGCAAGCGGCGCTCGGGTGGGCGCATGCCCGAGGTCAGGACAATACGGATGTCGTCGAGCAACGCCGTTTTTTCAGCGTAGGTGGAGTGGTTGAGGGCCAGATAGTCCGTCGACAGGGCTGAAATATCGATCGTGTCGATCCCGGCCATGACCGCAGGACCAAGGTCGATGGGAACATCACCGGCGCGGGGAACGCCGCCGGCAAAGCGCCTCGACATGACCAGAGCGACGTCGTTGGACGAGGCATACATCGTGATGCCCTTTCCGACGCCCCGGATTTGGGTGGACAGGAACTCGAACGTGTCGCGATCGACGTCGGGCGCGGCCAGGATGATTTGGTCGATCTTGGGTGCGTCTGGATTTGACCGTTTGATGTCGCGCAGCACTTGCAGGAGAGGCTGGTTGCCCATGCTGTGGGCAATGATGCTGATGCTCGAAGCGCCGGTCTCGCTCACGACCATCTGCAGGAACGCACTGAGATACGGCTCGGCTCCCTGTGCACTTTCGCGATCATACGGGTAGCTGAACATGCCGTTGGCCGAGGGCCAACTGTAGAGGAATGACGCTCCATCGAATTTCAAGTCGTAGGCGATTTGCGCAGTGCGGTAGAGGGCATCGTCGAAGGCATTGTTGTAGCCGTGGATGAACACCAGGGCCTGCCCCTTGAAGGTCTGGGAGTCTTTCAATCGCGCGCGGATCAGCGCCAACGCTTCGTCGCGGCTGAGCGTGCGCAGTTCCTGAATGGTGAAGTGGCGCTTGGGGTCTTCGGCGGCCTCATAAAGTGTGACGTTGATGAAGGGGATTGTGACGGCCCAAGGCCGTTCGAGCGTGGGAGTTTGGTGTATTTTAGGAACGGTGACGAGAGCGCGGCCGAGTTCCAGGCGTCGCGCGCGCTCGGTGCTGTAGGCAATGCGCGCGGGTTTATCCAGACGGGCGCGGTCCGTGCCGTAGAACACGGGGACCACGTCCCAATCGGAGGATGCGGCGGCGGGCGCGGGTGTGGGCGCCGGTGCTGCTACGACCGGGGGAGCCGGAGGCGGTGGGGTCGCACCGGCGACCGGCGGCAGGGGGGCCATGGAGCGGGTACGCGGTAGCGCAGGTTGAGGTGGGCGATCTGCGCTCGCTACGGGAGGCTCTGCGGTTGGGACAGGTTCGGATGCGATGGGCGGCTGCCCGGGTGGGGTAAGGCGGGGGCGCGGAGCAGCACCCCGTGGCGCATCGGCGGCCGGTGGGGACGCGCCACCGGACGATCCGCCATAAGGTGTCGGCGCGTCCATCGCAGGCGGTTGCCTGCTGGCCCAGGGCGGTGGTGGCAGCGGGGCCTCGGCAGACTTAGCAGGCGGTGCAGGCTGAGGCGGCGGCGGAGTGACCGACGCGCGCGGCGCAAGGGGTGGTGGTGCCTCGACCGCAGGAGCCTCGCGAGCGGCGCTCGATGGGCCTGCGGATTTCTTCTTGGCGCTGGAGCCGTTACGGGTGGGGGGCTCGGCGCGGTCCTCGGCGCGCGGTTGGCCTGGCGCACCGGGGGAACGTGCCGCCGCATCGTCCGAGGGACGGGCATCGGCGGAGCGACGTTGCGGTATCTGGGACTGGGCTGCCTGACGCTGGCGCTGCAGGTCTTCTAGTTGTCTCATGCGGGCTGCGTCTTCGGCCTGCCGCCGCTCGGCCTCGGCCTTCTGCTGGGCAGCCAAGGCTTCTGCGGGCTGCTGGGGTGCTTGTGATTTGCGCAATGCCTTGGGCTCGGGCGGACGCTTGGCCTCCGCTACTGGCGGAATGGAGGGGCTGATGGCGCTCGGTCCGGGACGTTTCCAGCCACAATCGGCGTGGCGGGAGGCGCGCGTTTCGCGGACGGTCCGGAACAATCTGCACGTGGATCTGCCTCCGGTCGGACGATCGCCTCCACGGAAGAGTTCCAGAGCGATGCAATCTCCGTTGGCGAGGCAGCGCATTTCGCACGCCTGAAAGGAGAGACCCGCGTGGCGAGAAATTTCGTCGCCGACGAGCCGCATATTGCTCTGCTTCTCGATGTGGTGGGTGTTGGCGCCGCCAGCTGGGGTTTGGGCTGACGTTGGCCCGCTGCCCACTGCTGCGGCGATGAGTGCCGCAAACGCGGCGGCAATGATCCCGATTCTCATCTGATCCCCGTCATCGGCTCGTTGAAGAATGTCAGTGTCGTCATATGCCACAAAATTGCGGCACCCTCGGGGTGCCGATCAAATATCCATCCGCTCGGCGGGCGGCAGATGCAACATCAGTTTATCCCAAACCGTCATTTTCCCCAACGCAGTGCGACCGGCTGCACCTCGTTGGCGAGTTCCAACAAGCCCTTGCGGGTGGCGCCGTCCAGCGCCTCCAAAGGGTGGCGGACAGCGTCGCTGCGAATGACGCCACCTTCCATCATGACGGTTTTTGTTGCACGCAGGCCACACTGTCGATTCTCGAAATTGATGAGCGGGAGTACGCGGGCGTAGGCGGCTGCCGCCTCTGCGCGCCGATCCGCCGCGAAATGCGTGACGACGGGCTTGATGAGATCGGGGATGAGGGCGCTGGGCATAGTGCCGGTGGCGCCCGCGTCGAGATCGGCCATCAGTGTGATCGATTCTTCGCCGTCGAACGGTCCCTGGATCGCTGCTCCGCCGGCTGCAATCAGCGCCCGCAGTTTGGCTGCCGTGCCGGCCACCTCGATCTTGCAATAGGAGACCAGCGGCACCTCGCGGGCCAGACGGGCGAGAAATGGCACCGACAGCGCCACACCCGACAGCGGCGCGTCCTGCACCATGATCGGCACGCGGGCGGCGTCGGCAATGCGCTGGAAGTGCTCGAGCATCCCCTTCTCGTCGGCGCGCAGAGAGGCGCCGTGGTAGGGCGGCATCAGCATCAGCATGGCCGCGCCGGCATCAGCGGCGGCCTTGGCTCGCGCGGCAGCAATGCGCGTCGAATAGTGGCTGCACGTGACGACGACCGGGACGCGCGCCCGCACCTGCTCCATCGACAACTTCAGCAGGATATCCCGCTCAGCGTCGGTGAGCAGGAATTGCTCGGAGTAGTTGGCCAGAATGCAGATGCCGTCGACCCCCTGGTCGATCATGCACTCGAGCACGCGGCGCATCCCGTCGAGGTCGAGGTCACCGTCTGCCGTGAATGGAGTTGGTGCGATAGGGACGACGCCCGTGAGTGGGGGAGTGGCGGACGTGGGCATGGGGGACTCCCGGGTGGTGGTGTGGGGAGAGGGGCGTGATGTGGGGTATGAACCGGGTTGAGTCCTGACAGTTTAGACCGGGTTGATACCTGACAGGCAAGATCTTCGCTATCCTGGCGGAGCAGGGTCTGCCGCCGAGCCGTCGCCTTGCGATATTGCGCGCTCAGCGGCGGACGTAGACGTGAGCGGCGTCATCCTTATGCAGCAAACGCCAGCCTTCGAGTAACGGGAACAGCTCCGCCTCGGGTTTGCGTGCACCGACAAAGGCCCACTCGATCCTGAAGTCGTCGAGCAATTTTCCCAGCTGGTTGGGTTGTGGCGCCTTGTTTGCTTCGACCAAACGCGTGAAGAATCCGCCGAGAAACAGTTGGTCTGAGCGACCGTCGACGAAAGTTTTGACGTTGTTGAGAATGAGGAAGCCGCCGAGGTCATAGCTATTGTAGACGGGCTTGCGGCGAAGCTCATGAGACACCGCCGCGAGAGCCGCGGGTGCGGACACTGTGGCGGGTGGCTCGAGGGATCTGGTCGCGATGAGGGTCGCACTGGCGGTAAGAAACCCGCCAACCAGTAGCGGCGCTGTCATCCCGGGTGGTACCGTAAAATCCTGAAAAAGGCCGGCGCGCGACGCCAACCTTCTGCACAGGTCGGCCAGAGCCGGTCCAGCCACGATCGGCATGACCAGACCGAAGGTCATAAAGAAACGCTCGTGTCTCAGGACGACGAAGCCGAGAACTGCGAGTAGGATAATACGCGCTGCGTTTGCTTTCAGATCGCGCGCAAGCGCCACCAGTGCAAAGCCTGCCAGAGTGATCACAATACCAAATCTGGCGTCTAATTTAGGGCTCTGCCACTCACCGATGAACTGCATCGCTTCGTTGCCGGAAGCAAGCTTGAGATTGAGGATCAAAGGCTCGACACCATAGGGCGAGACGAGTGTGGCAAGCAGAGAGGCAAAACCGAAGGCGCCCCAACCGAATAGTGTTGTCACACGCCGTGACGGTGGCGCTTTCACCAGCGCCTCGAGGCCCATGCCTGCAGCGATGACAAGAGCCATGGTGAAACCTGCATGCATGTTCACCCAAAGGACGAGAAGCGGTAGGGCACGCCACGGTGGCGTGCCGTTTTCGGCCCCCCTGACACATAGGATGATCCAGGCGGTGACGACCGGAAAGACCAGGACATGCGGCCGTGCGACGAGAGTGGACGCGACCAACGTGAACGCCATCAAAGCCGCTGCGATGCCCCAAGCGGCACCGCACCGTCGAGCGGTTTCGCGCGCGATGAGAAAGGCCGAGAGCGCCAGTGCGAAGGCCGTGAGCAGTGCGACGCCGCGCCAACCAGCAAGTTCGAAGGCGGTGGCCAGCAGTATCTGCGACAGCCACTCCTTGGCGATCCAGCGCTGACCCTCGAATGTATGCGACAGCGTATCGGTGATCGGCCAATTTTCGGTCGCCAACAGCTGGCGCCCTATCACAATATGCCACTGTGTATCGGGATCGCCGAGAATGCGCGCACCCGTTGCGACGCAGATGAGAGCAACGAGACTTGCCGCCACCAAGCTCCACCAGAGCCTTGCTGTCGAAGCAGGGTCGGCAATCTCTCGTTTGAAAGTGGATCCGAATGCCCCCGCTGTCTCAGACATAGGTCCGCTCCTTGGGTTCGGACGCCCTTGGGAACGTCGTTGCGCGAAACACGAAACGCGACATCGCAAGCAAACTACTCGCGGGTACGAGGACGCAGACGGCGATGAACGAGGCGAGCGGTGGCAGGCCCGCAAAGTTGGTGAGTATCACCGGAATTGCGAGCGCGAGTACGTATTGAGCGATCGACAGATAGGCAAACCGTGGGGCGGTCTCGCGGATCGACGCCGACGAGCGGAACGTCAAGAGGCGATGTCCTGTATAGGATAGCAATGCCGACAAGGTGTAGGCCAGGAACGAACTCGCGACAGCGCCAAGCCCCAGTTTGTTGGCCGTCAGAGCCACCAGGAGGTAGAAAAGCGTTGCCGAAACGCCGACAGCCGCGAACATGACGAGGCGACGCTTGTCCATGTCGTTCGTCGCCGATGTCATTGCACGATGCCCGCACTCATGTATTGCGCGCCGAGCGGCAGGCGCGCCATGACCCGCTCGATGCGGACGGACAATGGACCTGTAAACGGGAGCAACAGGAAATGATTGTTCTCGATCCGATCGAGTCCCCCGCGGCGAAGCAGCTCGCGGCTCTCGCGCCAATCGAGCAGCACGGCATCGTGATCGAACGGGCAGCGAGCGACAGCGAGCCGCGTACCTGGATTCCACGGATTGTGCTCGATGATGACGACCAGCCCTTCAGGCCGGACGACCCTTCTCATTTCTGCGACCAGTGCGTCGCGGCTACTTGGCGCAACGTGGTGAAAGACACAGGTTGCAAGCGAGACGTCGAACGTCGCGTTGCTCCAGGGAAGGTGCTGGCCGTCGGCATGAGCATAGCTCACTGCTGGATTGTCAGCCCGCGCGCGCTCGATGCAATCGACTGACGGATCGGCACCCGCAAGTGAGTTGCAGAGCGGCGCGAGCAGGGGGTGCATGGCACCAATGCCGCAACCCACGTCGATGACCGCTGGGCGCTTGTTTCCGAAGTGCGTCGCGAACAAACGCTCGAGGACGCGCGCTTTTGCTTTCAGGAAGAAGTGATGCTTCAACCCGGAAAAGGCGATCGAATCCGCAACGACGTGCTGATAGCTCTTGTCGTATCGATCGAACGTGCTCGACATCAGGCCGATTTCCTGGTTGCGCGGCGGCCTGCCGGCATTGCCGCCGTGGCCTGCGCAAAGCCAATCTCCCGGCCTACGACATAGAGCGGACGCTGCTTCACTTCATTGTGGATTCGGCCAACGTAGAGACCGACCACGCCGATCGTCATCAGGTTCATGCCAGCCAGAAAGGACGTCAGCACCGCCAACGACGCCCAACCGGGAACAAGGGCCGAGCTGAAAACTGCCAATATCGAAATGTACACCCCGAACAATATGGCAAGCGCTGAGACGCTCACACCGAGCCAGAGTGCTGCGCGCAGCGGTTTGTCGGAAAAGCCGATGACACCGTCGGTGGCAAGGCGCATCATTTTTGCCCAATTGTACTTCGTCACACCGGCAGCGCGAGCTTCACGGTGGATCTCGACCGCTGTCTGCCGGAAGCCGAGCCAACTGAACATCCCGCGCACGAACCGGTCGCGCTCCGGCATGGCTTTGAACGCCTCGAGAACGCGGCGGTCGATCAGGCGAAAATCGCCGACATTTTCGGGAATTTCCACAGCGGCGAGCTTATTGAGAACGCGATAGAACGCGCGTGCCGTTGCAAGCTTCAGGAAGCTTTCGCCATCGCGCGAAATGCGCTGCGCATAGACAATTTCGTAACCCTCGCGCCATTTGGCGATCATGTCGAGAACGACCTCGGGAGGGTCCTGCAAATCTGCATCCATGACAATGATGGCGTCACCGGTGGCCCGATCCATGCCTGCGGTGATGGCGATCTGGTGTCCGAAGTTGCGCGATAGACCGACATAGCGATAGCGCTTATCGTCCTGGGCGCGGGTCGATGCCATCAGGCCGGAAATGTCGCTACTGCCGTCATCGACGAGGATGACCTCGGCCGGCCCGTCCAACTGCAACAGGAGCCGGTCGAGGCGATGCAGGAGCATCGGCAACACGGCTTCCTCGTTGTAAATCGGCACGACTAGGCTGTATGTGACGTTGGCCGCTTGCGTCATGACGATCTACTCGACCCCGAATTACACGCTGATCGGGAGGCTAGCAGAGCTTGGTTACGCCGTGATTAATCAGCGGTTGAGCCGCGCCGAGCCTAGACCCGAGCGTCACGGAAAGGGTTATGTCGCTGAATTCGAATGCAGGCATCGACCCCTAATGCGCGGCCTCGGGCCATTGTCACCGGCCGGATGCGGAGGTTGGAACGGTCTGATCGAAGGCGCGCTGGCCGTAGGGCGGCATCAGCATCAGCATGGCCGCACCCGCATCGGCGGCCGCTTTGGCGCGGGGGCCGTAAACGGCGTCGGCCCAATGGGAACGACGCCGGTGAGGGGGCAAGTGGCGGACGTGGGCATGGGGGACTCCCGGGTGGTGGTGTGTCGGCCGGAGGGCGTCAGTTTGTGGAGAGCATAGACGCGGGTGGGCGGGTGCGGAATGGGGGATGGGGTGACGAGAGGTATGCATTGCCTCTGCTGTTTCACACACTCTTGTCAAGACAACTATGGATGCACGACGTGCCAGGACGGCGGAGCCACGACTGGATAAAACCTTTCGAGAACAATGCCGGAACTAACGATCTGTCGAATTATCTGTGGATGGCCGCTATCTGTCGGAAATCCGACAACGACGCATGGTTTAGCAGCAGTCTTTATTGCCGACTTCGGAGATCACCAATGTCGTGGGAGAAGATCAAGAAGTGGCTGGAGAGGCCAACGCACAAAGTCGCTGCGCGACAGCCCGCTGTGCGGGATGCAGGAGCCGATGGGCCGGCATCCAGAATGAGCAGTAACCAATTGAGAGAGCAGGCGTAACGGACGGGGAGCCCCAGCTTGAAGATCGAGGTCTCGACAACCT
>JANOHP010000207.1:0-19697 GCA_031406575.1 Hyphomicrobiales bacterium | reverse complement strand
GAGGCTATGAATTTGCCGGGCTTCAATTTCCACGGCTCGACGGCGAGCACCGGCGGCTCAGCCCCCCTGATCATCGTCAGCGGTCCCTGCGTCGACGACATCGGTATGAACGCCGACGTCAATCTGTTCGGGCCTGGCAACCGCGCCAATGCCACGATCGGCCGCGCCGTGCGGCTGGCCCTGCGCAACGTGTTCCAGATGATCCCCGGCATCTCCGACAAGTCGACGCAAGGCAATCCGGGCAAGTACAGCTTCTGTATCGCCGAGCGCGCGCGCGGCAATCCCTGGCCGCTGCTGTGCGAGACGTTGGGTTATCCGGCTGGCGTCTCTAGCGTCACCGTCTTTGCTGGCGGCGGATTTTGCAATGTCGAAAATCACGGCGGCAACACGCCCGAGCAAATTCTGGGCTCCGTCGCCGACGCCATGGCCAACTACGGCTGCATCACGTTGGGCCAGAGCATCGTCGTCCTCTCGCCCGAGCACATGAACATCGTCGCCGGCGCCGGCTGGAGCCGCAAGGACGCGCAAGCCTTCCTCTTCTCCCACGCCAAACGCTCAGTCGAGGGCATGAAGAGCGTCGGCAAGTATCGCGACAGCGAATACGACAAGCAGCATGCGCCCGGCGCCCACGGCCTCGTCGAAGCCGGTCAGATGCACCGCGGCATGACGCCCGAGGATATCCTGATCACGATGGGCGGCGGCGATGCGGGCGGCCACTCGTGCTTCATTCCGTCCTGGAGCCGCCTCCGCGGCTCGATCATGCAGCACAGGCCCATCGGCGTGTGCATCGACTGCAATTGACCACGGCCGAAGGAGGAGCGACCCCCATGCAATTGTACGACCCCACGTCCTCTGGCCCCAAACGTCTCTTGTCGCGTGCTGCACCCCTCGGCGGCTTGCAGGGCAAGACGATCGGCATCCTGGAAAACGGCAAGCTCAACGCCGTGGAGATGCTGAGCGAGATCGCCGAGTTCTTTAAAGAGCACCACGGCTGCACGATCCGCACGATCTACTCCAAGTCCAATGCCAGCGCACCGGCGCCGACCGAGACGCTGGCGAAAGCGGTCGCGGAGGTGGACTTTCTCATCACTGGCCTGGGCGATTGAGGCTCATGCTCAACGTGCAGTCTGCACGACGGAATAACCTTCGAGCAATTGGGTAAGCGGGCGGTGGTGCTGTGCACCGAGCCGTTCGAAGTGACGGCGCGCAACATCGCCCGCGTCTTGGGACTGGAAAACTACCCCTTCCTGAAGGTGCAGCACCCGATCGGAAGTTGCACGCTTCCCGAATTGAAGGCCCGCGCCCAGGTCGCCTATCGCCAAGCGCTGCCGATCCTCCTGGACGATTGATCGGGCGCATTGCACTTCGAGACGACTCGGACGCGTGAGGTCCACTCAGGACCCGTGTTGCCGAGCGGAGCATTGTGGCCGACATTATTCAACACGAAATTCGCGCACTTCTCGCCGATCAGAAACGACGGCGCGTTGGTATTCGACGCCACCATCGTCGGCATCGGACCGCTGCGCGTCGTGAAATAGCGCAGCCCCATCCGCGCCTTCCGTAGCGGATTGTCCAAGATGTCGTTCAGGGTAATCGACTGCCGGTACTCGATAAAGCTGCGCATCTGCAAATGACCGCGCAGGTTCAAGTCCACACCCGGCAGATCGGTGTCGAGCGCGGTCGGATCGATCTGTCGAGTTGATGGGCATAGATATCGCGCCATTCGCCCTGGTCGGTGCTGACGAAATAGCCGCTGCGTGCGCCCCGGTAAACGCCTCCCAGGTCCGCACCGGGTGGACTGGCGCCGGTATCGCGCAAGGCGCGAGCGGCCATGAGGAGGCGCCGACGCGTGCGCGCGATCATCTGATCCGACGGAGCGAGATGCTCGTGCTCGAAGGCGGTGACCGGCCCCATGCTTTCCGTGATCGCCTGATCCTGCAGGTGGATGCCCTCGATGCCCGAGTAGATCGCATTGCTACGCTGCGCCGCACGATCGATACCCCAATCGTTGTCCTCGTTGTCGGCCATTCGCCAGCGACCGAGCCAATCGGTCGTGTTGGGCAGCAACGTGTTGCCGCGTCCCGCCCCACCGATCGGCATGCCGTTTTTCAGCAGGGGCGTCGGCATGGAATTGGCGGCCTTGGTCTTCTTCCACCAAATGAAGACGAACATGGTGTGGTGATCGTCGAGCGGCACCCAGGCACGCGCATGCATGTGGCTCGTGAACTCGCCGTTGGGCGCCTGCGACCAGAACGGAAACAGGACGTTGCCAAAGCGCCAATAGGTCTGCCCCGCCGCGATATCCCGGTAACCAGCGTACTGCGTGCCCCAGGGCGTATCGGTGACGTGGTATTCGGGCGCGCGGTTGATGATCGTATTTCTCAGGGGCTCGTCCTCCGGCACGTCATCGATATAGACGTGGCCTGCATGCAGAAAGCCGAAATGCGAGGTATCGATTTCGCCCTCGAGCGCCTGCAGATAATTGCAGCGACGCATGACGAAGCCGACGTTGATCTCACCCTCGGAAACGTCGAGAATTTCGAAAGCGGGCAACGGCGGCGCTTCGGTTCGCCCGCCCATGTAGACCCAAACGATGCCTGCACGCTCGACGACCTTGTAGGCTTTCGCCTTCACCTTGTGCCGAAAGTCCTGGTGCGCAGCGACGCTGGGCATGTCGACGCAGTTGCCCGCAACATCGAATTTCCAACCGTGTTAGATGCAGCGAATGGCGTTCAACTCATTGCGACCGAGAAACAAAGAGGCGCAACGGTGCGGGCAGCGATGGTCCAACACGCCGATCCGACCCTCGCTGTCGCGAAATGCGATCAGCTACTCGCCGAGCAGCAGCCGCAGCGGGTCCCCATCGCGCGCCAGTTCGGAGGATTTGCATGCCGGGATCCAGTAGCACCGCATCATCTCGCCCATCAGCATGCCGGGTCCGACGCGCGTGAGGTCGTTGCCTTCCAATTCCGTCGTCATCGGATACCCACCAGAAGCCGCAGCCCGACGTGATAAATCCCCGGTTTTGAAATGGCAAGTTACCCCAGCAGCGCAGCGTTTCAATCGAACTTCGAGCCCGCCCGTCAGTCGACCGTCACTTTGGCTGTTTTTATGATGTCTGCAAAGACGAGCGACTGCGCCGCCATGCGCTTTGCCATCTCTTCGGGTTTGTCCGCACTGGGGTACACCCGCATGCCCATCACCATCAGTTTGGCGCCGAACTCCTTGTCATCATGAATGCGGGAAATTTCTCCGTGCAGCTTTGCGATGATGGCGCCCGGCGTGCCTTGTGGGGCGTAGGCGCCGAACCAGATCGGCATGTCGAAATCCGGGAACCCCGATTCCTTGATCGTCGGCGCATTCGGGAAATCCGGATGGCGCTCATCGTCGACCACAGCCAGCAAGGTCAATTTTCCTGCCTTCACGTAAGGAAACACCACCGCCTCGAACATCGAATGCACGTTGCCGGCTAGCAGATCGGGCAAGGCCTCGCCATTGCCTCGGTAGGGGACATGCAGCAGTTCGATCCCGGCCAGGATTTTCAGCATCTCACCTCGAAGATGCGTGATTGTGCCGACGCCGGCAGATACGAATGTATATTTTCCAGGGCTCTTTTTCGCGAGCGCAATGAAATCTTTCAGTGTCGTGACGCCAAGCGACGGGTGCACCGCGAACCCGGTGATGACCTCGCTCATGCGCGCAATCGGCATGAAGTCCTTGGCGGGATCGTAAGGCATCTTACGCAGATTGGGCAGAACGACGATCGGAGTCTGCGGCGTAACCATGATGGTGTAGCCATCCGGTTGCGCTTTTGCCATCAGCTCTGCACCGAGCGCGCCGCCGGCGCCACCGCGGTTTTCGACCACGAACTGTTGGCCGAAGGCCAGCGACAGTCGTTCGGCAAGCGGACGCGCAATGTTATCGGTGCTCCCAGCGGCTGGATAAGGCACGATGATACGAACGGGACGATTGGGATAGTCACTTTGGGCGTAGGCCAATGACCCTGCAAACAGGGCTGCGCCACACAACGTGAGCAGCGCGGTCAAACCGTAGCGCCAGAATTTCGGCATTGTCGGTCTCCCTTTTTCAGCTTTTTGGGCGAAGGCAGTCGTATTTCTGGACGGTGCACCGAGCGCAGATCGGATATCGGCAGGATCGGGCGCGCTGATCGCTGGATGCAGGTTGATCGCCATGCAGGCGTTCGGCCGGCGAGGTGCCGCAGCAGATACCGGCGCTGGCAGACAAGGCGCCAGCACGTCTGTTGCACCCCGACCCACGATGCGTCGACCCATGGCCGAACCCCCGTATGAACCCGTGGTTCAGTCGGTGCCCCTGTCGCCGGGTCGATGTTGCCGATGGCAAAAGATAGTGGAGAGTTGAAAGCGCCCTGCGGCACGACGCGATGACGTGGCCACCGAATGGCCCCTCAGGCGTATCTCGCGATACGCCTACGTCGTTCAACCTGCAGGCAGTGAATTGTGTCACGGAGTGCAGTTGCAGAACTTCGCGACCATCGAGCTGACCGCTCGACATGTCGATGTCGCATCACTTCCTCCCGGCGCGAGCCTTGTGGGCTTTTGCGATCGTCGCCGTGATGATAGCCCGAGCGGAGCCGGTATTTTTACCGGGACTTCGCGCTCTCTGGACGGAGGCACATCGTCACCGCATTTGCAGACTAACCAGTGGTTTTTAGAATGTCACCCAGAACATGGACAGGAGAACATCGACGGGCCGATGCCGACCTCGGGTCGTCGAAGACGGCACGCACCGGCGCGCAGCAAGGTGGCGGCCAGGAGCCGTCGGGTTTGAAGGCGTCGGATCAGTCTGCGGAGCCCTGCCGCAGGTGATCGCGCAATGTCGCGCCCGCATATTCGGTGCGATAGAGCCCACGCTGCTGTAGTTCCGGGACGACCAGGTCCACGAAATCATCGAACGCGCCTGGAAAGTAGGGCGGCAGGATCATGAATCCGTCCGACAACCCGCCGACGAACCACTCTTCCAGCGTGTCCGCGATCCGTTTCGGCGTGCCGTAGATCACCCAGTGGCCGCGCGCCGCCGCCGTAATATTGTAGAGATCGCGCAGCGTCATCTTTTCGCGCCGCGCCAGAGCGAGCACGGCACGGGCGAATGAATGACTGTTGTTGGTCAGGGGCAGTTCGGGGATCGGGCCATCCAGCGGATAGGCCGAGATATCGTGGCCGATCCGATGCGAGACCAGCGTCAGCGCATTGCTCGGCGATAACCAGCTCTGCAGGCGATCGAGTTGCGCCTTTGCCTCGGCATCCGTGCGGCCAATGATCGGCATCACGCCGGGCAGGATCGCCATGTCGCCCGGTGCGCGCCCGTGCTTGGCCAGGCGGGCCTTGAGGCCGTCGTAGGCGCTCTTTGCCTCGAAGGTGTCGCCGTTCACCACCGAGAACACGATCTCGGCGGTCCGTGCCGAAAGTTCCTGTCCCGGTTCCGAGCCGCCCGCCTGGATGATCACTGGGTGACCGTGCACGGAAGGCTCGATATTCAACGGCCCGCTGACCTGGAAATAGCACCCCTTGTGATCGAGCGGGCGCACCTTCGCTGCGTCCACATAGTCGCCCGTCTGCTTGTTCTTGACGACGGCGCCACTGTCCCACGTGTTCCAGAGCCCGCGCACCACGTCGACGAACTCATCGGCGATTTCATAGCGCTTGTCGTGTGGGTGGTGGCGCTCCAGGCTGAAGTTTCGTGCCGCGACATCCGAGCTGCTGGTGACGACGTTCCAGGCGATGCGGCCACGGCTCAAGTGCTGCAGCGATTGGAACGTGCGTGCGACGGTGTAGGGTTCGCTGAAGCTCGTCGAGACCGTGGCGCCCAGGCCCATATGACGCGTCACGAGGCTCAAGGCGGCGACCGTCGTCGTCGGCTCCAAGCGCGTAACGAAAGAGGGGTGGTCGGTGGGCCCCGACCCCAGACTGTCGGAAATGAAGAACAGATCGAACTTGCCCCGTTCCGCGATCCGTGCGCCGGCCTCCACGATCGGCCAGCTGCAATTGTTGTCGGCCGCACCGTCCATCCTCCAGCCCGCGGTATGATTGCCGGTGCCGAGCCAGAACACTGCCAGATGCATCTGGCGCTTCTTCGCGCTCATGCCGTCCTCTCCTCGAGAACCAATTGGACAGGCATCGTGTGACGGACGCGCCAAACCGGCGCGGTTTCCACGCGACCACAGACTCCGATCTTGGGGCAGCCTACACGACGCTGGGCGCAACCGCATATGCCGGTAGATGAGAAAATTCGAGCAGGCCGGCTGGGACAGCGAACACCGGCTTTCTTTCCCGACTGGCACGCAACCCGTTCTTGGGCGATGCTTGCCCCATCAGCCGCGCAGATCCTGCGGCATTCAGGGAGGCCAACCATGAATTACGGGCGCATACTCCTCTTTGCCACCGCACTGATCGCGGGTTCTGCCAAGACATCGGCACAAGAGGTCTGGCCGACGAAGCCCGTGCGGATCATCGTCAATTTCGCCCCCGGTGGCTCGACGGACAACGCCACCCGCCCCTTCGCCGATCGCCTGTCGCGAGTGTTCGGCCAGCAGTTCGTCATCGAAAACAGGCCGGGTGCGTCCGGCACCATCGGCGTCGAAGCCGGCGTGCGTTCGGCACCGGACGGCTATACCTTGCTGGTCATCGGTTCGCCCGTGCTGACTGTCATTCCGCAGGCCCGCAAGGTGAATTGGGATCCTTTCAAGGACCTCGTCCCGATTGCTCATTTTGCCGACTACATGCTGCCGATCACGGTCAATCCGTCGCTGCCGGTCAACTCGATCCAGGAACTGAAGGCCTATGCCACAGCCAATCCCGGCAAGCTCAATTGTGGCTCTGCGGGTCTGGGCACATTCACGCATCTGATTTGCGAGACGCTCAAGAGTTCAGCGGGCATCGATAATCTGCATGTGCCCTATCGCGGCGGCGCCGATGCGCTGAGCGATTTTCTGGCAGGGATCACGCAGATCCACTCCGAGCCCAACATCATGCCTCACGTGAAGGCCGGCAAAGCCAAACTGCTGGCCATCGCCGACCGGGAACGCCATCCCGACTTTCCGAACGTGCCGCTGATTTCCGAGCTTTATCCCGATATCGCCATTGTCGGGTGGTTCGGGCTGTTCGCACCGGCGGGCATTTCGCCAGCGATCGTGAAGCGGTTGAACGAGGAGTTCAACAAGATTGCCGCGCTGCCGGACGTGCGCGCACACTTCCTCGGTCTTGCCCTGCGTCCGACGACAGGCTCGCCGGAGAAGTTTGCCGCACTCCTGAAGACGGACTGGGACTATTACGGCCGGATGGTAAGGGCACTCGATCTCAAACTGGAGTGAGGCTGGCACGCCCTGCAAAATCCGGAACGACTTCGTTTTCACGGCGACCCATTGCCCGGCTGAGACGAATAGTCGGCCAGAGTCAGTGCCTTGCTATTGGTTATGGGTGAAAGACGCTTGTCGCAACATCGGCCGCAGATTCAGTGATTTAAGGAGGACTCCAACTTTCAGCCGGGAGATAAGACTGCGCCCTGGGGTTGACTACTGTGACTTTCAGCCCTCTGACTAGGCCTCTCGACAGTCACCTCGACACGAATAGCGGCGCCGGGAGGGCTCTGCGATGTCCCGCACCATCATAACGATCCTGTTCGCTGTGGCAGCGATTGCACTTGCCGCCTTCGCCTACCAGCAGACCAACAGCTTGAACGTAGAGATGCAGCTGAGAAGCGCCGCTGCGACAGCGCAAGGCGTGGCCGAAGCCGCATTGAAGTCGATGCGCGATCAGTCCGGGCAGCTGCAGAGCGGGAAGGAGGCGGCGGAGACGGCACTCAAGGCGGCCCGCGAGCAGGTTGGACAACTGCAGAGTGCAAAGGATACCGCGGAAACCGCACTCAAGGCGGTCCGCGAGCAGGCGGGACAACTGCAGAGCGCGAAGGAGGCGGCGGAAACCGCGCTCAAAGCAGCCCGCGATCAGGTCGCACAACTGCAGGGTGCGAAGGATGCAGCGGAGACGGCACTCAAGACGGCGCTGGACCAAGTCGGTCAACTTCAGAGTGCGAAAGAAACCGCAGAAAAAGCTCTCGCCGAAGCGAAAAAACCGCAGTAATTGCTTTCCGTGTCCAACAGCTGTCGTCGGCACCGCAGCGGCAGGCCGAGGGCACTTCGGTCTCTCAGCGTGACCCGAACCCCGAAGGCCATGACATTCCTGATTGCCGGAAAGCTCGACCTCGAACGACCCCGCGTCGAATAGCGGGGGCCTGATATTGTCGCGAATGTCGTAATTGGTGCTACGTCACATCAAGAAGATCCCTCCTGATTACCCCGACATCTCCGCTCGTGACATGCAGCCATCGGGAGGCCTTTCCCTTCAACCCAAATGCCATCAAAATTCAACGTCATGGCCGCGTCATCGCGGTGCGATGCACTGCATCGACGGCGCCCACCCACGCCAGATGCCGTGTCATTCGACGAGAGCTTTCCGGATCGGCCACTGTGCGAGCGGCGCTTTGGGCAACGGATTAATGGCGAGTGCGCCTCATGCGTCGAGCTCCTCCTCGGCTTGCGTGGGTGGCCGCCGCAGCCTGCCCTCAAGACGTCGGGGGCGGGGATGCCATCTTCGCTGTCGGCGAGCGCAAGACGCTCTATCTCGACGCCCGCATGGCGCACGCCTTCGATGCTACCGGTACAGCGATGCGGTCCACCTGATGTGATCGGGCAGCCAGCAGGCCACGGGTGCAGCTTTTTTTCATCACCCTGGACGCAGCGCCACCAGGGCTCGATGCGCCACTATGCGATGGAGCCGTCGCGCGACAAGGCCGACATCGCACGGCTGTCACGCCGCGCGCCCGACCGCGTCGTCGCCTTGACAATGATGTCGTCTAGCGGATGGCCTTGACCACCACGCTGGAACTCGACCCGATCGATGATGGCGTCGGGAAGCCCGAAGACCTCCGTTTGCGCCAGCAGGCCAAGCGCATAGTGGGTTCCCACTCTTGCTTCGAATTGCGGACCAGCCGGTCCCGCCGCGCGCGGGCTGGTATCTTTCTTTGGTTGTGTGGCCTTCGTCATGGTTGTCACAATACAATTGATTCGGGGCCAATTGTGTGAGTCATCGAGACCTTAATCAGGGTTGATATCAGAGGTGACGCGATAACCCTGAGACCGGACAAGGTCAGCTGCGCCTTTTGCGTCGCCGGCCAAGCATCACGTGAATTCCGCTTCTGTGCAGGTTCCTCTGACGCCGGCCAGCGATGGTCGGGCCACGCGCTCGGGCTGGGCCTTGCGGTTCGGCAGCTGGTCGGCAGATAGCCGACAACCGGCGACAGGCAGCGATGGTCAAGGTTGACGCGAACCTGCCGTCAGGCGAGAGGGGCAGCGCCCCCGCAAAGCGGACTCGAAAGCGCCGGTTCTTTTTCTGGTCAACTAGGGCGAAACGGTAACGCGCAGGAAGGTCGCTGGAATGGAGGTGACTGCCTTGATCGTACTCTTGTTCTGGCTGTTGAACAGAGCTTCCAGTTCCTTCTGCAGATCACCGGCTTGACCGTTCTTTTCGGCGGCTTCGAATGCATTCATGGTCGGGCCATAGAAGGTCTTGAATGCAGCAACGAACTCTGACGGTGTGCCGGAAAAGTTGAAAGTGTACGTATCTCGGACGAATGATATCTTCTCTTTCGGAACCCCCGCGGCGGCAAATCGCTCTGTCACATTATTCTCGACCCCCCACGTCATAGGGCTAATGAAGCCTTCCGGCGGCGGTGGTGAATATGCGGAGCTGATTTTCAGGATTTGCGCCACCAGTGTCGGATCATTAGGAATCCAGTTTCCCATCACGATCCGACCTCCGGGTCGGGTAACGCGCACCATCTCCTTCGCCACATCAAACGGCTTTGGCGCGAACATCGCGCCAAAGATGCTTACGACGAGGTCAAAAGAATGATCCTTCAGCGGCTGCAGATTGGACGCATCGCCTTCCTGGAACTTGCAGTTGGTGAGGCCCTGCTCCTTGGCGCGCTTATTCCCGGCCTCAACAAGGTTGCTCGCGATATCGACGCCTAACACGTCCGCTCCGAGCCTTGCCTCCGGCAATGCGGTCGTTCCATCGCCGCATCCGAGATCCAGGACCTTGAGCCCTTTTGTGATTCCCAATTCCTTGACGAGCGCCTCTCCGCTCTCTCTCATGCTCTGCGCTATGCGAGTAAAGTCGCCCTTTTCCCAAAGTGCTTTGTTCGGATTCATTGGGATATTCCTCCAACTTTTGCTCAACACGGCGGCACGCTACCACAATCCGTGATCCGGCCGGCGACAAATGTCCCGTTTGCGGTTCTGCTGACCGGCGCGCCTAGCCAGGCTGACGTCCGGCCCGTTGCCTCCGTGCATCTGCCTGACGCGATTGATCGTAAGCGAACCCATCCCAAGGGTAAGCTCCGACCGCATCTTATGTCTCTTGCGGGTCACTTGCGACGGCGAACCAACTGTCTGACGGAAGAATTGATCCGGAATCCGACGCGGGGTCAAGCGTCCAACGCCATCCCCGTCACGGCGACGATCGAGATTTGATCAGTGGCCCGTCGGTATTACGCGATACCCCAATCAACGGACGTGGTCGGCGGCGAGGAAATCGTCGGCGATCTCAGCTCGCTCGACATCCGCAAATGTATGACGACGTCGACGAACGAGCGGCACGGAGTTGCCGCCGGCGGGAGTGATCCGAGACCTTTGATGGCTCAGCCACCTACTGCGCGATATAGCCTCCATCGATCACCAATTCGGTACCGGTCACGAATGATGCCTCGTCGGATGCGAGGTACAGAACGCCATAGGCGACATCCCTCACCTCGCCCAAGCGACGCAACGGCGTGACGGCGGCCTTGGAGCCGCGTCCGGCCGCGTTCGTATTGTTCAGCATGGGCGGCAAATAACCTGGATGGACGGAGTTCACCCGGACACCTGTCGGTCCGAACCGCACTGCAGCGGTCTTGGTGAAGATACGCACCGCGCCCTTCGACGCGCTGTAACCGGGGTGGCTGTCCGCGCCCCCGATGAAACCCATGATCGACGAAATATTGACGATCGAGCCGCCGCCCGTCTTCGCCATTGCGGCCGCCGCGCGTGTGGTGCCCAGGAATACGCTGGTGGCGTTGACGGCCATCAGCTTTTCCCAACCCGCCAGTGCAAGTTCGTCACCGACGGAGCTGCCGCTGATGCCGGCGTTGTTCACCAGAATATCGAGCCTGCCGTACGTCGCGATGGTGGTTGCGATCAGTTGGTCCCACGCTGATTCCGACGTAACGTCCGTCTTCACGAACGTTGCCCGGCCCTGGCTGGCACTGATGTCGGCGGCGACCGCTTCGCCTTCCTTTTGGAGCACGTCGGCGATCACGACCGCCGCACCCTCCTTGGCGAACAACCGGGCTTCGGCCTCGCCCATGCCGTGCGCGCCGCCGGTTATGATTGCGACCTTGTCTTTCAGTCTCATGCCTCTCTCCCTCGCCGCTGAGCGTCGATCATCGACGTTCAGACCATCCAGGGCAAGCACCGAGCCGGCTTCTGCATGACGTCCATCAATGTGCGGCGACCGCAAACTGTAGAGGCAGGCTCTGGACGCCTTCAAGATAGAGGCGAAGTTCGCAGTCGGGCCGGGACGCCCCAGAAACGCGATACCCCTGGCAACGGACGTGGTCGGCGACGCTTTTTACGCCACCAATCGCCACGAGGCCAATGTCGCCTAGCGGGATTTGACGTGGGCGGAGTCAGCATCGCTTGGTCGCTCGCCCACGCCGCATCCACGTGGGACACGCCAGCGCGTCTGGTGCGCTACTCCACCATCCCTGTTATCGGTATCCTCGAAGCCAAAGAGGACTTCGCCGGCCACGCATTCGAGCTGCGCATTCTTCGTTTGCTGGCGATCTTTGGTCTACTCGACGCAAGGAAAAATGCTGCTTCGACCGATCGCTTCGTTTTCGCTCGGCACTATCGGAAGACGCAGCTCTACGACCGTTTCTTCTCGTTCGTCGTCACTCTCGAGCCAATTGAAGGCGGCGCTCGCCACTGATGGTGAAGCCGCTCGCTCGTCGGTGGCAGCTTGCCCACCGATAGCGTCTATTGCCTTCGGCGGGGTCTTGGCGGTTCGGCGCCGACACGGATATGCCGGCAATTGTATGAATTCGACCAACAACTCACTGGGCCGCTGACGGGCCTATCAACCCACGCGCTCCATCCCCACGTAACCCCAGCTTTCCAATTGTTTGGTAGCCATATGGGAGCCAGGGAGTTTTCGAGGCAGATTTTTTGAGGCGAAAAGAGGTCTAACTTGTTGATTTTATTGGTACCGCCTCCTGGTATCGAACCAGGGACCCCGGATCCACAAGCGGGGGATAGGTTAGCAGTTACAAGGGCCATTCTGACTTTTTAGGAAATTCTCCCCGCATCAAGGTTCAATTACTTGGAACACGAGTCAGAATGGGGTGTGGGCAACCTCGCCGCCCAATTGGCTCCCAATTGCGCCGCCATCAACAGTGAACGACTGCGACTCCAATCGGCACGGTTTTTTTGTTTGGAATGGCCTAAAGCCTGTCGCTGTGTGCAAGGCCCCCGGGAACCGTCGTCGTCGGGACATGTCGTACGATGATGCGGTCACCGTCGGCGACACCGAGCACCTTGCGACCGAATGCATCCAGACGAACGTACCCGCTCCGGCCCGCCTGAATGTCAATGCGGACCCAGGCCCGCAGGGGCGCGGGATGCAAGCCCAGCATTTCGATCAGGTCATCGTCGGTGACCGAGAGCGTTTGCGCATCCGCCCGGCAAAGAACGACGACCCGGTGGCGACCTTTCGCTCCAGCATAAGGATCGAGGCTGTCGTCGGCCGCGACGGACATCGTGAAACGGGCCTGCGCAATGCTCGCACGCAGCTCCGTGCTGGCACGCAGGTCGATCTCGCCATTGGGACCGAGAACGACACCATAGGATTGCCGCGCAGTGTCGGCCGAGACGACACCGCGGACGATATCATCGGCGACACGCTGCAGCTCGCGCGTGAGCGGATCGCCATAGCCGCCGCCGCCTGAGGATCGCATCACGACCACATCGTCGCGATAGATCGGGTAGCCCGTCACCTTCCCCGGCGTTGCGAATTCCAGCACTTCGCCGTCGCGTTCGACCGAGAGGTGATAGGGCAACCCGCTGCCCGCGCCGAGCACGCCCCAGGGCGGGATTACGGCGCGATCGCTCAGCACGGAGTACTGCGCCTCCTGGTCGAGCAGGCGAATTCTGCGCACCATACCGGCGCCCCCCCGGAACTGGCCGGGCCCGCCGCCGTCAGTTCTGAGTTCGCTGCTCTCGACCAGTAGCGGCATCTCGTTCTCGATCGATTCGGCGTTGTGGATCGACGGCAAGTTGCCGAAATCGACGTTGACGAACGTGCTCGCGCCGTCGGCGTCCGAGAGGCCGCCGTTCCCACCGGCCGGCGCCTCGTAATAAACATACTGGCGATTGCGTCGTGGGTTCCAACCGCCGATCGCGTTGGGAAACGAACTCCCACACAGGTCACCCGAAATTTTTCCTGGGATGATCTGCGCGAGCGCGCCGAGGCTGACGGACACGGCACGTTTCCTCACCTCGCCGTGAGCGCCCGCTGGCGCATCGAGAGCAACATTGAAGATCGTCCCCGACGGCGCCTTGAGCGTGATCGGTCGGAACGCACCCTCATTGACCATGCCGCCCGGATCGAGCGTCGATTTCAGCGCCACGAACACGCCGGCGCCCGCGACCGCCAGCGAGTTGTTGACCACGCCCGGCACCTGCGCGTTGCTACCGGCGAAATCCGCGATCACCTGGTCGCCCTCGACCGTCAGCGCGAGCCGCGCGAGCACCGGATCGAGGCGACCCTGATTATAGAACTCGAGATAGTCCTCGTAGTGGTAGGTGCCGTCCGGCAGCTCGCGAATCCGGTCACGCAGCCGCCGCTCGGTACGGTCGAGATTGAGGGCGACGCAGTCCATCACGGTCTTGGAGCCGTATTTCGCAACGAGCTTGCGGATGCGCGATTCCGCGATGCGGCAGGCGCCGATCGAGGCGTTGAGATCGCCCTCGCGCTCAATCGGCACGCGCATGTTGGCCATCAGCAACGTCATCGCCGCACGGTTGAGCTTTCCCCGCTCCCAGATCTTGATCGGCGGAATGCGCATGCCTTCCTGGTAGATGTTGCTCGAGAGACCGGAGTAGCTGCCGGGCACCATGCCACCGACATCGACCCAGTGCGCGCGCACCGCAGGGAAGATCATCAACCGCCCCGCCTCGTCGAACACCGGCATGATCAGGGTCACGTCGTTCAGATGCGTGCCGCCGCGGTAGGGATCGTTGAGCAGGAAGGCGTCGCCTGGATGGATGTCGTCCTTGAAATCCTCGAACGCGCAGCGCACGCCCCAGGGCAGTGGCAGCACGTGACCGGGGTGGTCCCACCACTGGGCCACCAATTGCGCATCTGGACCGAAAAGGGCGCACGAAAAATCGTCCATCTCGTAGATCACCGACGAGTAGGAGGCGCGGATGATGTTGGCGCGCATCTCGCGAACGATGGAGATGAGGCCTTCGGCGACGACCTCCAGCGTGATCGGATCGACGGCGGGCGCCGCGCCAGGATCGTGCGCCTTCGAGGATGACGATGTCTGGTTTGTCTCATTCATGGCCCAACCCTTTCGAGCATCAGCTCGCCGTGTCTCAAAACGGTCGCCGTCCATCCCGGCGGCACCAGCACGAGCGAGCCACTTTCCTCGGTCAGCGCCGGTCCCATGATCGTTTGATCGAGCACCAGCCGCTCGCGCAGATAAATCGGCGTCGGCTGAAAAGCGCCCGCAAAATAAACATCGCGCGTGCCGGTTTGTGCGTCGGGCCGCGCGGGTTTGGGTTCAAGTTGAGGCAGCCCGGGCTTGGCGACGCGACCGATCGCGGCAATGCGGAAGTTGACGATCTCGACGGTGCCACCGCTGCGATGACCAAACCGGCGATCGTGCACGTCTGCAAAAGCGGCAATCAGGCCATCGATCGCAGTGATTGCAGGCGCGACATCGACGCCGAGTTCCCAGGATTGGCCGAGATAGCGCATGCCGGCCGTGCGGCGGAGTTCGATGTCTTTCTCCGCAACGCCCTCGGCGCGCAGGTTCGCCCGCGCCTCGATCTCGATCGTGCGGAACTGGGCGTCGATCAGGGTCCAGGACCCTGCATCGATCGGCAGCGTTCGCGTTTGCACGTAGTCGCGCCGCAGGTCCGAAATGAGCGAGCCGAATGCCGCGAAATTACCCGGGCCAACGGGCACCAGAACCCGCGAGATCTCCAGTTCCTCCGCGATGGCAGCCGCATGCATCGGCCCTGCGCCACCGAACGGCAACAGGACGAAGTCGCGGGGATCGCGGCCATCGGCGACCGAGATCTCCTTGATCGCCGAAACCATGCGAGCGACCGCAATGCGGATGATACCATCGGCTAGTCGGATCGCGTCGAGGCCGATCGATCGGCCGAGCGCCTCCAGTGCTGCGAGCGCCAGTTCGCGATCGAGCCGGATCTGGCCACCCGCGAGGGGTTGGTCGGACGATAACCGGTTCAGCGCCAGATTGGCATCCGTCACTGTCGGCGCCATCCCGCCTCGGCCGTAGCAGGCAGGGCCTGGCGATGCTCCCGCGCTCTGCGGACCGACCATCAGAATGTCGCCCGCGTCGAGCCAGCCGATCGAGCCGCCTCCAGCACCGACGGCATTGATGGCGATCTGCGGCATCCGGTTGGCATAACCGGCAATCTTTTGTTCGGTGGTGATCGGGACTTCGAGGCCTTCGATCAGGCAGACGTCGGTCGATGTGCCACCCATATCGCATGTTATGATGTTTTGAATGTCGAGGTCGGCGCCCAGATGCACTGCGGCCGCGACGCCGCCTGCGGGCCCCGACAGCACCGTCGCGATCGGGAGCTGCATGGCGCGTTCTGCGGTCGCAACGCCGCCGTTCGAGGTCATGATGTAGAGATCGCGGCCAAACCCGTGCTGCCGCAGGCCGCCTGCCAGGCGTGCGAGATAACGACCCATCAGCGGCCCGATATAGGCGTTGAGCGCGGTCGTGTTGAAGCGCTCGACTTCGCGAAACTGGGGCAACACTTGCGACGACGTGCTGACGAACAAATCCGGCCGTGCCGCCTGGACGACTGACTTGGCGGTCTCCTCGTGCGCCGGATTGATGTAGCTGTGCAGGAAGCAGACGATCAGCGCGACATTCTCGTCCCGAGGAACGCGCTGCAACGCTGTGCGAACCTCTTCGGAGCGCATGGGGATTCGCACCGAGCCGTCAAACAGTAGCCGCTCCTCGATCTCGATGGCCTGCGTGCGCGGCACCAGTGGCGGCGCCTTCTGCGAGCGGATGTCGTAGAGCACCGGACGATTGGTCCGGCCGATTTCAAGCACGTCCCGAAAGCCTTTGGTCACCAACATCCAGACCTGCGCGCCCTGGCCCATCAGCACGGCGTTCGTGCCGATCGTGACGCCGTGCACGAAACGGTCGATGTCGCCGATCGGAACCTGCAACCGGGCGAGGACATCGAGCACGGCCGCTGTCGGGTCTGACGGCGTCGAGGGGGCTTTGGCCAAGGTGAACGCCCGCGTCGTCGTGTCGTAGACAACTGCGTCCGTGAAAGTGCCGCCAACGTCGATGCCGACCCAGAGCATGGTGGGATCCTGTCTCAGTTGCACCGGAACAAGGGCTCGCGCTCGGTGCTGAAGGTCGCGATCCCTTCCTTGTCGTCGGTGCAGGCGATGCGCGATCTGACCCGAGACCAAGGCGCTGAGTCAAGCCGCAGCCCTCGCGTGATGCCGATCGCGTCATGGCCAATCCCGCCAATTCGAGAGACTGGAGCGTGGGTTGAATGATCAGGGTGAATGATCAGGGATGCCACCCGCCGCTGGCGCCGCGGTCGTGGGAAGGATGAACGTGACCTCGAGGCAGCCCGCCGATAGTCTTGCGCGAGGAGGAACCCTATGGACAAGCTGCACTGGAAATCGGCCGCCGAAATCGCACGTCTCATTCGCGAGAAGAAAATTACCGCCGGCGAAGTGCTCGAGCACTTCCTCGCCCGCGTGGATCGCTTCAATCCGAAACTCAACGCGATCATCTGGCAGGACCGCGAGCGGGCGCGCGCGCGCGCCAAAGCCGCCGACGCCGCGCTAGCGAAGGGTGAGGTATGGGGGCCGCTGCACGGCGTCCCTATGACGATCAAGGAGAGCTACAATGTCGCTGGCTCGCCGACGACCTGGGGTGATCCCGCGCTGAAGGACAACGTGACCGACGGCAGTGCGCTCTCGGTCGAGCGGCTCGAGAAAGCGGGCGTCGTTCTCTTCGGTAAAACCAATGTTCCATTGATGCTCGCCGACTGGCAGAGCTACAATGCCATCTATGGCTCGACCAATAATCCCTGGAACACCGATTTGATCCCCGGCGGCTCGTCGGGCGGGTCGGCCGCAGCCCTTGCCTCCGGCATGACCGGCATCGATGCTGGCAGCGATATAGGCGCTTCTATCCGCAACCCCGCACACTATTGCGGCGTCTTCGGGTTGAAACCCACATGGGGCGTCATCTCGCCCAAGGGCCATGCCCTCCCAGACGTTTTCGCCTACAGCGATATCTCCGCTGTTGGTCCTCTGACGCGCGGCGCCGAGGACCTCGATCTCGCGCTCGATGCCATGGCTGGTCCCGACGACATCGACGGAGTGGCATGGAAGATCGCACTGCCCAAATGCCCCGTCGCATCGCTGAAGGAATTGCGCATTGCCGTGAAATTGACCGATGCCTGCTCCGACGTTGACGCAGAGTACGCCGACAAGCTCCAAAGTCTCGTGGACGCGCTCGCCAAGAAAGGCGCGAAGGTGAAAGAGATCGAGCCCGATCTCGACACCCGTCGACTGCACGACGTCTACGTCTGGCTCTTGCGTGCTGCAACCTCTGCCCGCACACCTCAGTCCGACATCGAGCGCTGGAGAAACGCGGCCATAGAGGCAGGTGCCGGCAAGCTGCCTTACGTCGAGCAGATGGTGAAAGGCTGCACGCTTTCACACCGCGAATGGATCGGCCTAAACAATGAGCGCATGCTGCTTCGGCGCCAGTTCAATGCCTTTTTTGCCGATTGGGATGTCCTGCTATGCCCGGCCGCAGCGTCGGCCGCCTGGCCGCACGACCAGCAAGGCGAGCGCTGGCAACGGCAGATCACCGTCGACAACAAGCTTGTGCCGACGACCGATCAATTGTTCTGGGCCGGCTATTCGGGCGTCGTCTATCTGCCTTCAACGGTTGGACCGGCAGGCCTGACGAGGTCGGGACTGCCCGTCGGCTACCAAGCCATTGCTGCCAGTGGGCGCGACAAGACTGCAACCGCCTTCAGCCGCCTCGTCGAACGCGAGATCGTAGGTTTCGTGCCGCCACCAGGCTACGAGTAAAGCGTGTCCTGCAAGCATCCAGCCTCGAAACGCGATCGAGTCCTTGATCACAACCGGGGAATTCGTTTCAATCAGGATGCTGAGACATGTGAATGCCGGTCCTCGCTCGGGCGTGCTGTGGTCGTGAGGCCAGACACCCGCACCAGCCAGGAGGCATGACGGATCGATCGACAGCGCAAACGGCCGCCGCACGGTCGGGGTCCATCACGCGCTGGTGGGGATCAGGGCCTGTAAGGAAAGATGCGAAGCCATGGGCTTGAGTCAAGATCTCGACTTCACGGGCCGCCGTGTCCTCGTAACGGGCGCTGCCAACGGCTTCGGTGCAGCGATGGCACGTCTTTTTGCCAGCCACAACGCCGACCTCGTGCTCGCCGACATAGAGGCGGAGAATGTCGAGGCCCTGGCCCGTGAGCTCGGTGCCCGACCGCATGTCTTCGATCAGGCCGATGCCTCATCGATCGAACGCCTGGCATCGGCCGTCGGGGACGTGGATGTGCTCGTCAACAATGCCGGAATGCTGATCCCGAAATCCCTCCTCGAGATCGAACCGGAGGAGATCCGTCGCCTGATCGATACTGACTTCATCGGTGTCGTTCTGATGATGCGCGCCTTCGGTCGGGGCATGGTCGAGCGCAAGAATGGGGTCATCCTGAACATCAGCTCACAGACCGCATTCTCCGGTGGCGAGAACCGTGGCATCTACGCCGCCGCAAAGGCAGCCGTATCGCAGTTGACACGCTCGTCGGCTGTCGAGTGGGGCCCACACGGCGTGCGTGTTCTGGCGCTGGCGCCGGGCCGTTGCCTCACGCGGATGACGGAGCAGACGGCGGCGCCGGGTTATGCGGGCGATCGGGGCCTGGCTCGCGTGCCGCTGGGACGTTGGGGCACACCGGCGGAGATCGCCAAACTCGCCCTGATGCTCTGCTCGGACGTGGCCTCCTATGTCACGGGAGAAACTGTGATCGCCGACGGGGGCTACGTCATCGGCTGAAACCCTGGAGCGGTTCAACCCGAGGTGTGGAATGCTGCCGGGGCAACATGCTGCTCGAAGCCGGGTCGGCTCGCCAGCCGCTCGTGCCAGGCTTCGATGTTCGGTAGGCGTGGCCGGTCAGCGATGAAAAGCATCCAGCGATGCACGGCACAACCGACCGGTATGTCACCCATCGTGAAGGCGGACCCTGCCACGAAGGGCTGGTGGCCAAGGTGCGCATCCAAAACGGCCAG
>JANOHP010000182.1:0-5048 GCA_031406575.1 Hyphomicrobiales bacterium | reverse complement strand
GGTGTCGTGATCTTGTGGGACGCGCGAGGAAATCAAAACTTCCCTAAAATGCGGACACGGTGCGGACACGAAATTGGGCACGCTCTCAGATTACCATCTAACCTCTTGATTTAATTGGTGCCGGCTACAGGACTTGAACCTGTGGCCCCCTGATTACAAATCAGGTGCTCTACCAACTGAGCTAAGCCGGCGGGATGGCGGGTGGGCCATCTTTGGCGTGCGGCGCGAGTGGATGCCGTGTGGGATCGCGTAACAAGTCGGTTGCTGGGCTGTCAATCGGTACGTTCGGGCCATTCTGGTTTGGACGCCAACTCTGTGGCGGCAACTCTATGCGAGCCGGGGCATTGGCGGCTGGGGTGCGGCTATTGGGGCGCCCGGCCGGGGCCTGATCGGTGCCCGTTCGGCGTGTTCGCCCAGCGTCCGTCCGATGACAACATCCAGCATGATGCCGACAGGGCCGGTCGATGAGTCCGAGCCCTGCCACACATGCGCTCGGCCCACACCCAATCTCTGCGGACACCTACCCCCCACGCACCGCTGGATCGTCGGCGTTCTGCGCTCTACACTCAGCGCGGCACAACGATGGCAGCAGGAGCGCTTCTCGCATGGCGAACATCAATTCGGGGACGTTCACGACACGGCCGGAGATCGACGGCACGTTCGGGGTCTGTGCGACGACGCACTGGATCGGCACCGCCGTTGGCATGGCCATGCTGGAGCGGGGCGGCAACGCCTTCGATGCCGGCATTGCAGCCGCCTTCACCTTGCAAGTGGTCGAGCCGCACCTGTGTGGTCCGGGCGGCGACGTGCCCGTGATCGTCTACGATGTGAAGAAGGGCAAGCCCGAGGTCGTCTGCGGCCAGGGGACGGCACCGGCCGGTGCCACCATCGCGCATTATCGCGACCATCTGGGGCTCGACATCATTCCGGGCACGGGCCTGCTGGCGACGTGCATTCCCGGCACGTTCGAAACGTTCATGCTGATCCTGCGCGACTACGGCACCATGCGCCTGCGCGACGTGCTGGAGCCCTCGATCGGTTACGCGCGCAACGGCCACCCGATCGTCGAGCGCGCCTGCGCCACGATTTCGACGGTCGCCAATCTGTTTCGCGAGCATTGGCCGACGTCGGCGGCGGTCTATCTGCCCGGTGGGGCGGTGCCGCGACCAGCGACCCATTTCCGCAACATCCGTCACGCCGAAACCTACGAGCGGATTCTGAAAGAGGCCGAAGCCGGCGGCGGATCGCGGGAAGCCGAAATCGATCGCGCGCGGCGCGCGTGGAGCCAAGGTTTCGTCGCCGAGGCGATCGATCGGTTCTGCCGCGAAAACGAGGTCATGGACGTCTCGGGCCGGCCGCATCGCGGCGTGCTGACGGGCCAGGACATGGCCAATTGGAAGCCCACCATCGAGGCGCCCGTCGGACTCGAGTACGGCAATTACACGCTGCTCAAGCCCGGCCCGTGGACGCAGGGGCCTGCGCTATTGCAGACGATGGCGATCCTCAAAGGCTTCGACCTCGACAAGCTCGCGCATGACGATCCCGATTACATTCATCTGTGGATCGAAGCCGCCAAACTCGCCTATGCAGACCGCGAGGCCTTCTACGGCGACCCACTGTTTGCCGACGTGCCGATGGAGACGCTGCTGTCGGAGCGCTACAATTCCGATCGCCGCCGCCAGATCACGCAGTGGGCGTCGATGGAGCAACGGCCGGGCAGCATCGAGGGCTACGATGCCAAGATGATCATGAAGAGTGTCGCCGACAAGCGAACGGCGGTTTCGGCGGCAGGCGCAGGCGAGCCGACGGTGGGCGCGATGGGGGAATCGCCCGGCGATACCGTGCATATCGACGTCATCGACAAGGCCGGCAACATGTTCACGGCGACGCCGTCGGGCGGTTGGCTGCAATCCTCGCCCGTCATTCCGGCGCTCGGCTGGCCGCTGGGCTCGCGCGCGCAGATGTTCTGGCTCGACGAGTCCCATGCGGGTGCGCTGAAGCCCGGCAAGCGGCCGCGGTCGACGCTGACCGTCGGCATGGCGCTGCGCGATGGCGAGCCCTACATGGTTTGGGGATCGCCCGGCGGCGATCAGCAGGATCAGTGGAACTCGCAGTTTTTCATCCGGCATGCGCATTTCGGCATGAACATGCAGGAGGCGATCGATGCGCCGGCGTGGCACATCGAGCATTTCCCGGCGTCGTTCTGGCCGCGCGCGGCGCGACCCGGCGTGGTGGTTCTGGAGAACCGTTTCCCCAAGGCCACGATCGATGAATTGAAGCGGCGCGGCCACAAGGTCGAAGTGGGACCCGATTGGTCGGAAGGGCGGATCACGTCCGCCTCGCAGGATGGCGTGCGCCGGAAGGCGGCGGCCAATCCACGGGGCATGCAGGGCTATGCGGCGGGGCGGTGAGTGACGTGAGCATGGCCGCATTTGTCGACGTCGAGCGACTGTGTGCGCAGTCCATTCCGTTTCGGATGCTGACGATCCTGCAATACCAGGAGGTCGACGGTGTGGTCGTGCGCGTGCATTCGAGCGACCCCGCGACGTACCCGATCGGCGGGCGCAAACGGCTTGCCGATTTTCCGACCAACCACGCGGCGATGGCCGACGGCGACGTGTTCCTCGCCGCCACCAAAGACGACGTGCGCCGCGCTTACGCCGATCACGCCGCGCTGTTCGCGCTGGGGATCGAGTCGATTTTGAACGTGCCTGTCCGCTTAGGGGGTCGGCGGTTGGGCACGCTCAATCTGTGCGGTGCAGAGGGAAGTTTCGGCCCGGCCGAGGTGGCGCGGGCGCGGGAGCTGGCTGGGATGTTGGTGGGGGTGTTGGGGTAGTGGGGTGGGGGTGAGGGTGTCTTGGGTGCTCGGATACGGATGAACTGCGTCCGCTCACCATCTGATCTCGCGCGAAAAGAACAGTCAGAGAATGACGACGAGGGGGGCCAGAAGGAGACATGAACTCAATAGAGCTGGCAGTAGGCGTTAAAGTGCCGAGCTATCTGGCTGGCTTCGTAGCCTTCACCCAAAGAAACCGATTGCGCCAGACAACTGAGCCGTCTGCGCGTGTTACTGGCCGCAGTGTGCCGTTAATCGCCTCGACCACGAACTCTTTGCCTATGAATCGAGACACCCGAACCACTGTACCAACTGACATGATGGCGCGCACGGCGATTGAGGTGTCGGAAAAGGCAAGGTCGGCTGAAAACTGGCTACTCTCGATTGGCTCCAACCCAGCCATGCGCATAGAATCCTTCACACCACTTTCGCCGACTGCCGGGTCCGGCAGATTGCTACCCGGAGAGGGCGGTGGCATTAGAGCCAACACTGCGGGCATCGTTATTGTCATTAGTTGGCAATCTTCGCGCCGGCCCCATGTAAGCATAAATACTTTGCCGCCACGACGGCAGACGCGTCGTGCCTCGCAGAGGGCACGTACTAGATTGCTAGAAAACTGGAAAGAATTGATGCCGACGACAATATCAAAACTTTCGTTTGAGAAGGGGAGGTCCTCCATTTCGCCGACTTCAATGCGTGCCCCGGGCAGGCGTTCGCGCGCGACTGCAACCAGATTCTCCGACGCGTCGATCCCAGCAATTTTGGCGCCGTGCTTGCGGGCGATGACCAGCGCACCTCCTGCGCCGCAGCCGACATCAAGCAGCTTTGCGCCTGGCTTTATGCAGGCATGAAAGAGTGCCCTCTCAAAAACCGGCACCCATGCGGGCTCCAGCAGTTCCGCCCAATCCTTGGATCTGGCACCCCAGAGTTCGCCCTGAATTTTTGCCGTGCTCATGATTTCTCGCTCGACGATGCGGCGTGCGCTGCCTCCAATCCGCGCGAAACTCCGCCTGGACCGCACGAAGGGCTTCTGGCGCCGTTACTGCGGGGAGACGTTTGCCTTGAGGCCCGTAGCTGCGATGACTGTGCTCCACCGCGCCAGCTCCGCTGTGATTTGCGCGCTGAATTCTTCCGGCGAATTGCCGACCCCGGCATAGCCAAGCGCATTCAGGCGCCCTTTGACATCCGACAACGCAAGAGTCTTGATGATCTCGCGATGAAGCAGAGCGATGATCTCCCTTGGCGTTAGAGTGGGTACGAGAACGCCACACCAGACTTCGCCCTCGATGTCGGGATAGCCAGCCTCCATCATCGTGGGCACATCAGGCAGCGCCGGGAGCCGCGATCTGCTTGCAACGGCGAGCGCTCGTAATTTTCCGGCCCTGACTTGTGCGACGGCCGGCGCAACCGCTGCAAAGCACATTGTCGTGTGACCACCCACCACCGCGCCAATCACCTCCCCACCGCTGTTGTAAGGGAGATGCGCAAGATCGAGGCCGAGCGACAAGCGGAATAGTTCGCCTGTGAGATGGGGTGGTGTTCCCATACCTGCGGAAGCGAAGCTGTGTTTGCCGGGTTGGGCCTTGACTAGTGCTATGAGGTCCTTGACCGAATGCGCCGGCAAGGACGGGTTGATCAGCAGGACCAAGCTCGTCGTCACCGGAGAGGTGACGGCGGTAAAATCCCGCTGCGGATCGTATGGGATTTTGTCTTGGAGAGACGGAATGATGACGAATGCAGGTGCGGTAAACAGAACCGTATATCCATCGGGCGCAGCCCGTGCCGCGCGAGCCGTACCGATGCTGCCGCCAGCCCCACCGATATTCTCGACGATAAACTCTTGACCCAATTGCTTGGACAGTTGCTGGGCGATGAGCCGAGCGACCACGTCAATGCCACCGGGCGCAAACGGAACGATCATGCGCACCGGACGAATGGGATAGGTTTGCGCCAATGCGGGTGGTGACGAGATGAGGCCGGCGATCGAAGCACCGGCAAGCGATAGGAAGTCACGGCGGGCGATGCTCATCCTGATTCCTCCCGTGGCTGCCGCATGGCATTTTGCCACGCTGGCGAAGTGTCGATTGATACCCTTAGTCGCAATGCCTATCAAAGGAACCTGGAATTGGGCTGTAGCCCTATAGGCAGAACCTGTGACTCGCGTGACCATGGAATGGGAAAGTCGCCTCGGGCGCCGGCTGCGGGTGCGCGA
>JANOHP010000181.1:0-72398 GCA_031406575.1 Hyphomicrobiales bacterium | reverse complement strand
CATCTGGTGATGGTTGTGAAACGCAGTCTAGCCAGATGTCTAATCAGTCCTCTCGACCCATGCTCGCGCACAGACCGCGAAAACCAGCCAGCACCCCGCCGCCTGCGTTTCCCTTCCTTCAATTTGACTTGTCAAAGAGCGCAACCGGAGCATCAATGTCTGCCGTTGACACCCTATCGGGGTCAACGACGGCAATAAGAAACCGCATCAGGTCTCCCTGAAGGCTTCCCAGCGCTTGATTGATATCTCAGCGCCGCGACGATTATTTACGTCGTCGGCACAGCGTCCTTCTACGTCCACCCCCCTCGGGTGTCAACTTCTTTCTGAAAAGTTTTATCGATTGCGGCCATCCAATCACCGATACGCCGAGAAATATGCGGGAAAATTTCAATTTCCTCCGTCTGCCCCAATGCTGCCCACGTCAGCGATGACTGTTCGAACCGTGCGACAGGAGATTGGCCGTGTGCTACGGCCACGCGCGAGGGGCTCGCGCCGGGGACAGGCATGGTGGGGCAGACGTACGAGTTGAGGCGACATGCGCCTGTGGGCCGCGCGCGTCGTGTGTCCGCGACGGCTGCCGCGCACGGTTTGGCCCAACTCTATGCCTCGCCCAAGCGACGCTTGCTGGGCGATCTCTACCTGACGGATCAAGCCGAGGGCCGGCGCGGCGGCGGATTTCGCTGGTTTTTCTCGACCTGTTTGGCGGCCGGCGTGGGCGCCGTGGGCGTTGCAGCCGTCATTCTGGGGAACATGGATGCGAACGAAGGTCGGGGCGGATTTTTGCCGGCGTTCGAACGCTCTATGCGAGAACCGGCCATGGCGCGCCGCCCGCGTGCGCCAATCGATCAAGGGCTGAATTGGGCCGCGCCCAAAGCCGATCGCCTGCAAATGGCAACCGGCGCGATGGCCACGAAGCACATCATCCAGGACTCGATCAAACAGCAGCGCGGCGCCCGCGAATACATCCACAAGAAGCCTTACGCGCGCTTTGTCGTGCGTCTGGCCGCCGTATCGGCCGCAGCAACGCACAATATCCCGCGCTTCGACCCCGTGCGCCTCCTGGCTGGTGGACCCGCCGGTAGCGGGGACGCCAGTGACGCCGAACGCGACATCTCGCGGCCCACCGGCGGGGACGTTTCAATGCGGGTCGTCGAGTTGGCAGGGCGTATTCTGCCGACGGAAGACGGGCAAGAAATCGACAGCCAGGAAGCGGCCGACATCGTTCGTCGTTCGACCCGCGCGACACCCGAAGACGCCAAAATTCGCGCGACGTTCGTGCCCGAAGGCGCTGAAAACACGCGCGAGGCTCTCGTTCCCGACATGCGCCGCAAACCACTCACCCGCGAGGTCGCTGCGCCCAACACCTCCGTCATCGAGAAATCGACTTTCGAACACGACGACCTGGCCGACGAGAGCGAAACCGATGGGCGACGCATCAAGGTCAAGCTCACGCGCGGCGAAACACTGGCAGCTCTCCTCAGGCGGCACGGCGCCGACACGGGACTCGAGCGCAGCATGGTCGACGCGGCCAAAGCGATCAACGCCGAGCAGAGTTTGACGCCCGACCTCGACATCGAGCTCGAGTTGCTGCCCAACTTGATTCAACCCAACAAGCTCGAACCCGCGCGCGTAACGGCCATGACGGATGCGGGCGACCACAGGTTGTCCATCTGGCGCAATTCTGCCGGTGAATTCGTGGCCTCGACCACACCGCGCGAGGTCGATGGTCGTCGGCGGGGCGGGGATGGACAAGCCGCCAGCCTCTACGCCAGCCTCTATCACTCCGCTTTGGTTCTGGGGGTGCCTCCCGACATCATCGAACAGATCTTGCGCGTGCACGCCCCCGAAACAGACTTCCGGCGTCGCGCGCGGGGAAGCGATGGGCTGGAGCTGTTCTTCGACATGAAGGAAGACGAACGAGGCGCCGACAGCACACCGGGCGAACTGCTGTTCAGCGCCATCACCGTCGATGGCGAAGCCAAGCCATACTTTCGTTTCCGCTCCGCCGATGGACTCGTCGATTACTACGATCCCAATGGAGCGAATTCGCGCCGGTTCCTCATGCGCCGCCCCGTTCGCGGGGACGAAGTGAAGTTCAACAACGGCTTCGGCATGCGCCCGCATCCCATCGTCGGTGGATTGCGCATGCATACCGGCGTCGATTATTCCGGCCCGATGAACACACCCATTGTCGCGGCGGGCAGCGGGGTCATCGAAGAAGCCCGCTACAAAGGGAACAACGGCTGGTACATTCGCATCCGGCACGCCAACGGATATCAGACCGCCTACAGCCACCTCAGCAAATTCGCAGCCAGCGTGCGGGAAGGCGGCCGGGTGGCGCAGGCTCAGGTGATCGGATACCTCGGCAATACGGGACTATCGACGGGCCCGCACTTGCATTTCGAAGTGTTGATCGGCAACCGCTTCGTCGATCCACTGAAGTTGCCCGATCAGCGCGAGCGGCGCTTGGCTGGCAAGCAACTGACCGATTTCCACCGTGAACGCGCCCGCATCGAGGACTTGATGCGACGCCCCGCGGTACGTACGGCACAAATCGAATCCAAGTGATGGCACGGTTGCAATGAGCGGCCGCATCAGGAGTTTTTGCAGCTCAGTTCTGCTGTGGGCACAGCGCGAAGGCACGGCTCAACGCCGCCTCGCGGGAGGTGAATTCCCCCAAAAATTCACCGCCGCGGGCATGTGAGGCAATGAAATTTTGGGCCAGCGCGGTCTGTTGGCCCTCGAGCACCAGCACAGCCGTATAGTGCCACTCGCTGCCGGCCACAGCGCGCACCAGGATGGCTCTGTCGCCGCCGTAGCTGGCCGCAAAGACACGACATGCGCTCGGGGCTCCAGTGACGCGGGGCGCAGAGACCGCGCCCGGTGGTGCGCTCGGGACGCGGCTGGACCCAGCCACTTGGGCCTGCGCAACCACGGATCGTTCTGGCGGCGCATTGTCGGGAGTATCGGGTTGGAAACCGTTGCAATAGGTCGCGCGAAAACGGCTGGCGACCGCTTCGATCGTCGTGCCGTAACGGCCATCGACGGCCCACCGTCGCGCCAGATCGCGAAACGTGACGGGACGTTTCAAGCTGCGCGAGCGCTCGATGATGTCATCTTGGCGTTCGCGCGTGCGCCGGCCGACCGGATTGTCCACCCGCTCGCCCGAATAGGCGATCAAATGCTGCATTTGGCCCAGCACACCCGCCGACACGTCTGGAAAACTGTCGCCCGGCACGCCACCGCCCGTCGTGCCGATGCCGGCAAAATTGTTCTGTCGCGGACTGACGTCACCGCTACCGGACGCGTTCTTGAACAGCAGTGCATTGGTTTCGACGATCATTTGAAAGAAGGCGTAGTCCCAGCGCACATTGGTGATGCGTCCGTGCTGTTCGTAGACAGCAGCGATGTTGCGGAACTTGGGCTCCACGTTGGGGTTGCGCTCGGCCAGGAACTGCATCAGGCGCGCTGGCGTCACACAAGCCGGCACGCGGTTCTTTTGAGTGATGCGAATTTCAGGCAGCGCGTGAGCTGAACGCGTCGGCCACGCCAACGCGGCAGCGACGCAGGCCACTGCCATGGCGCGCCCCAGAAGTGGTTTCACCCAGTTACCCGCGCCGACCACACAACCCTCGGCACTACGATTGCGACCGTCATATCCTGCCTGCACGCGCCTCAACCCTCGGGGCAGAGTTCAAAGGCTTTATCGAGCGCCTGCGTCTGGCTCGCGAAATCGCCCGCAATGGCGCCACCTCGCGCGTAGGCCGCAATGTAGGCGTCCGCCTCGCGCTTTTCGGCGCCCTGGTTGACGTCGAGAACCGTGTAGTTCACCCCGCCATCACCGATGGCGCGAATGAGCACGGCACGTTGCCCGCCGTAGCTTGCGGTAAAGACGCGGCATTTGGATCCCGCCGGAGACGGCGCCATGTGCTTCAAGGCTCCACCTGCTGCTGATGCCGTCTTGACTTGCGCGTTTCGATCGCCTGGCTTTTCGATCCGATCGACGGTTTCGAGCCTATCGGTCAATTTATCGGTGCGCGCTGGCGGCGGTTCGACTTTCGGCGCATTGAGGATGGCATAGCCCGGCGCGACCTTGGCAATCGCCGCGGGATCGGGTCGATTGTCGGCCTCGAGGGCGGCTTTGGCGAGCGTACCCGCGCCCAGTCCCTTGCGGGTGGTGTCGCCGTCGGCCTTACCTTCCTCGATGGCCCGAAGCGCAAGTTCGACGCTGGGAGATTTGGTCTCGGCCGTCTGGCGGCGCGGGCTCGTATCTCTGCGGGCTTCGGCCACCAATTCGGGCCGAGGATCATCCTTGCGGCAGAACTCGGTATAAAAGCGTCGCGCATGCGTTTCGATGGCATCGGCATAATCGCGGTTTGCCGCCCATTTGCGCGCCAAATCGCTGAAGGTCACGGGTCCTTTGGCCGAGCGTTTGACGGCCTCACCGATTTTCCAGTCGATGATTTTGCGCGTGCGCTCGGCGACCGGGTTTTCGATGCTGTCGCCCGCATAGACGGCGACGTGTTGGAGGTGCGCCAGGACGCCGGTCGACATATCGGGAAAGGTCTCGCCAGGAATACCTCGACCGGTCGCGCCGATGCCGGCGAAATTGTTCTGCGACGGCTTCACATCGCCTTTTTTCGTGCTGTTGCGCATGTGCGTGAGATAGCCGGTTTCGATGGCCATCTGGAAGAACGCGTAATCCCAGCGAAGGCCGAGAGCCTCGCCATGGCGCATGTAATCGACGGCAATCTTGTCGAGCGGCGAGGAGAGCTTATCGTTGCGCGACGTGAGGAACGCCATCAGGCGGCCCGGCGTCACGCACGCGGGGACCTGATTTTGTCCAGAGATCTTGATGGCGGGCAAATCGGCTGCGTCAGCCAACGACGACGACACAGCGAGCGCGGCAAGCGCACCAACGACGCGGCACTTCATGTGACACCCTGACCAAAGACAAACCGTGTGTTCGAGAAGCGTCTCGATCTGCAACGGGAATTATGGATCGCTTGTCGTTAACACGCGGTTAGCATCCACACCGTTTCCCCACAGATGCATGGGTCGCCGAAGTTTTGGGCGTCAGTGCGGCACTCGCGAAGTCGAATTGTGGCGGACGGCGCGCCGCCCGACCGGCTCACCCGCGTCCGTGGCGCTCGATGGCGATGCCGACGGAACGGCAGCCGGGCAGGATGTCGGGCTTTTCGATCGTCACCCGGGTCGAGACGATGCGCCGATCTTCGAGGCAAGCCGCCGCGATCCGCTCGGCCAGCGTCTCGATGAGGTGGAAATGTTCGCTGTCGACGATGGCGCGAATGGCGGCAACGACGCGGCCGTAATCGACGACATCCTCGAGCCGATCCGAAACGCCGTCGTAGTCGTCGCGCACGGCCAGATCGACGGACACGACGATGCGCTGCACGTAACGCTTTTCGACCTCGAAGATGCCGACGCGGGCCATCAACTCGAGATCGCGCACGAACACGCGCCGGTTGGGACGCCCGCGCGACGTTTCGTCGAAGTCCTGCGTGAAATCGCTCATGCGCCGCCAGGGGTCTGCCAGAGGAGATGCTGGCCGCCATCGATGGCGATCATCTGGCCGGTGATGGCGGGCTGGTCAAGGAGGAAGAGGACGGCGGCCGCAATCTCCTGCGGCGTGGTGCCGTGGCCGAGCAGCGTGGACGCGGCTTCGGCGGCGAAGTCGGCGTCGCTTTGGTGGATGCTGCGCAGGACGGGACCTGGACCCACACCGTTGACGCGAATGCGGGGGGCGAGCGCCTGGGCCAGCATCTGCGTTGCGGTCCAGAGACCGGCTTTGGAGATGGCATAGGAGAAATATTCCGGCGTCGGCCGCAACACGCGCTGATCGATGATGTTGATGATCTGGCCGCTGCGCTCGGCAGGCAGCGCACGGGCGAAGTGCTGAGCGAGCAGCACGGGCGCCCGCAGATTGATGTCGAATTGGCGATCCCAGTCGGCGACGTCCAGCGTCTCGATGCGGTCGTCGAGGAACAGCGAGGCATTGTTGACGAGGCACGTGACGGGGCCGAACGCGCGCGTCACGGTATCGATGAGGCGGCCAGCCTCCGCTGCGTCGGCGAGGTCGGCGGCAAAGGGCGCGGACGTGCCACCCTCGGCCCGAATGTCCTCGACGACGGCTTCGGCCTCCGCTCGCGACGTGCCGAAGTGGACGCCGACCCGCCACCCACGGCGCGCCAGATCGAGCGCGATGGCGCGACCGATGCGACGGCCAGCGCCCGTGACCAGCGCGCAGTCCGGAGCGGTGCGGGAGTGCGTCATGCGTGTGCTCCGTCGAGTGGGTAGTTCGAACTCCAACCATGTAAGTCACCGCGCCAAAGAGCAAGCTCATCATAGCGAACCGCTCGCGAGCCGGGTTTTGAGTTCGAACGAGCCGTTCGTAAGCCGACGACGAGGTGCTGGCCATTGCTGCCGGGCTGGGAAGGTGGTCAAATCCCGTTCGAACCGACCGTGCCTCCAACTTCGACAGGAACGTCCCCATGGCCGCCATCGCGATCCTCGATGACTATCAGAACGTGGCCCTGAAGATGGCCGACTGGTCCCGCCTGCAGGCGGCGCACAAAGTTGTCGTGTTCGACAAACCGTTCGCCGACCAGGACGCGGTGGCCCGCGCGCTCGCCGACTTCGAGATCGTCGGCATCATGCGCGAGCGCACAGCGTTTCCGCAGGCATTGCTGGAGCGGCTTCCGAAGTTGAAGCTGCTGGTGACGACCGGCATGCGCAATGCCTCGATCGATATGAAAGCGGCCGCCGAGCGCGGCATCACGGTGTGCGGCACGACGGCGGGCAATCATGCGACGGCCGAACTCGCCATGGGCATGGTGCTGGGGCTGGCGCGCAATTTTCACGTCGAACTCGCCAACATGCGCGAGGGCCGCTGGCAGACGACGGTCGGACAGGACCTCAAAGGCCGCACGATGGGGCTGTTGGGATTGGGCAAACTGGGCAGTGGTGTCGCGCACTACGCCCAGGCATTCGGCATGAAAACGATTGCCTGGAGCCAAAACCTCACCGCCGCCGCCGCGCAGGAAAAAGGCGTCGAACGGGTCGAAAAAGACGAGCTGTTTCGCCGCTCGGATTTCATCTCGATCCATCTCGTTCTGTCGGATCGCTCGCGCGGTCTCGTTGGCGCCCGTGAACTGGGCCTGATGAAGCCGACGGCGTCGATCATCAACACCTCGCGCGGGCCGATCATCGATGCGACGGCACTGGCCGAGACGCTGGCGGCGGGCCGCATTCACGGCGCTGGCCTGGATGTCTACGATGTGGAGCCGGTGGCCGCCGCCCACGCGCTGCGCCGCGAGCCGCGCGCCCTGCTCACCCCCCACATCGGCTATGTGACAGAAGAAACCTACCGCTCGTTTTATCCCTGCACGGTGGAAAACATCGAGGGGTCGCTCGCCGGTAAGCCCGTGCGCGTGATCGAGTGAACCCCGCAGGAGCTGATCCCATGTCTGAAGACATTCGCGTCACCCGCGATGGCGCCGTGCAGACGATCCGCATCGATCGTCCTGCCAAGAAGAACGCGCTGACGCGGGCCATGTACGAGACAATGACTGCCGCCCTGCTCGACGCCGAAAAGAGCGCAGACGTCGCGGTGCACGTGATCGTCGGCTCGGGTGGTGTGTTCACGGCTGGCAACGACATTGCGGATTTCGCCAACCGCGCTGTCGACCTCACGCAGCGCACGGCGGGCGCCTCGAGCCTCATCTCGACGCTGCCGTCCCTGACGAAGCCGATCATTGCCGCCGTCGATGGTCTCGCCATCGGCGTCGGCGTGACGATGCTGTTTCACTGCGACCTCGTGTACGCCAGTCCGACGGCCAGTTTTCGCACGCCGTTCCTCGACCTGGGCCTCGTCATGGAAGCCGGATCGAGCCTGCTGGCGCCGCGCCTGATGGGGCACCAACGGGCATTCGAGCTGCTGTGCCTGGGCGAGCCGTTCAATGCCGAACGCGCGGTGCACGCGGGTTTCGTCAATCGGATCGTGCCCGCAGGCGAACTCGAAGCCGAAGCGATGAAAACTGCGCACCGTTTGGCGGCCAAACCGCCCGGTGCGCTGGCGGCCGCGCGCCGCCTCATGCGCAAGGCGACACCCGAAGAGGCGCTCGCCCGCATTGCGGAAGAAGGCCTCGTGTTCGCCGAACGCCTGGGCTCGGCGGAAGCCAAGGAAGCCTTCGCCGCTTTCCTCGAAAAACGCCGCCCGGACTTCGCCAAGCTGCGCGGGAAGGGATGACTGTCGGCGCCCTCGCCGTTACGCCCCTCGTGCGGCGATGATCGCCGACCAGACACGCGCCGGAGTGGCGGGCATTTCGATATGGTCGATGCCCAGCGGCGACAGCGCATCGCAGATCGCGTTGATGGTGGCGACCAGCGCACCGACGTTGCCGGCTTCGCCGACGCCTTTGGAGCCCAGTGGATTGGATTTCGTCGGCACGGATCTGGTTTCGATCTCCATCGGCGGCATGTCTTCGGCGCGCGGCATCTGGTAGTCCATGAACGAGCCGCTGACGAGCTGTCCTGAATCCGCGTCGTAGACGATCAACTCGCCCAGCGCCTGGCCAACACCCATGGCGACGCCGCCGTGCATCTGCCCGCGCACCAACATCGGCTGCAGCACCGTTCCCAAATCCTCGACGATCGAGTAACGCAGAATCTCGGTCGCCCCCGTGTCGGGGTCGATTTCGAGCTCGCACATGTGGCAACCGTTGGGAAACGTCACGGCCGGTGGGATGAACTCGGCGCTCTCGATCCAGCCGCTTGGGTTTTTGGCTTCCCCATGACGCGCCACGTCCGCCAAGCTGACGGAGCGATTGGTGCCCACCAATGGGAAGCGCCCGTCTTGGAAGCCCACGTCCTCGGGTTTGGCTTCGAGCAGCTCGGCGGCCAGCACACGGCCAGTCGCAATGACTTTCTCCGCAGCGAGCTTCGTGACGGAGCCGCCCACCGACGTGGCACCCGAGCCGCCGTTGCCGCGCCCGTCCGACAGATCGTCGGTGTCGCCCGCTTCGTAGCGAATGGCGTCCCGCGACAGGCCGAGTTCCTGCGCGACGAGTTCCGTCAGCGTCGTCTCGATACCCTGGCCCGTCGACATGGAGCCGGCATAGAGCGTCGCGGTGCCGTCGGCGTGGATGCGCAGCTTCGTCTGGTCCTTGCGCGGTTTGGTGAAGGGGCCTGCCGCCACCTCGATCGGGTTGGCGATGCCCAGGCCGCGAAGTTTGCCGCGCGCTTTCGACTCCGCGCGGCGCGCCGCGAAACCCGCCCGATCCGCCAACTTGGCGGCTCCCGTCATATTGGCTTCGAACTCACCGCAGTCGTACGTGAAGAGGAAGTTCGTGTCGTACGGCATGGCCGAGGAGGGCACGAGATTGCGCATGCGCAGCTCGAAAGGATCGAGGCCCATTTGGCCCGCCGCCAGATCGATCAAGCGTTCGATGACGTAGGTCGCTTCTGGTCGGCCCGCGCCGCGATAGGGTGCGTTGGTCATGGTGTTGGTGAAGACGCCGCGCACATCGGCTTCGATGGCGGGGATGAGATAGACGCCGGCGATGCCACCGATGTTGTTGATGAGAAACAGCGAGCGGCCCGACAGATGGCTGCCGACGTTGACTGTGAAATCGACTTTCAGCGCGAGAATCTTGCCGTCCTTGTCGAGCCCCAGTTGCCCGTCGAAGGCGATGTCGCGGCCGTGATCGTCGGCGAGGAAGCTCTCGCGGCGATCGGAAATCCAGCGCACGGGGCGATTGAGCTTCTTGGCCGCAAACAGCACCAGCACATCTTCAGGGTAAGCACCGCTTTTCATGCCGAACGAGCCGCCGACGTCCTTGGCGACGACGCGCACGCGGTCTGCGGGGACTTTGAGGGCCGCGGCCAAGGCTTCCTTGAGCGGGTGCGGGCTCTGATTGGAGGCGTGGATGACATAGCGGCCGGTGTCGTCGACGAGGCCCAGGGCGCCGCGCGGCTCCATGGTCAGAGCCGCGACGCGCGAGACGTGCGAGGTGAGCTTGGCGACGTGCGCCGCGTCCTGCAGCGCCGAGCCGACCGCGCCCTTGTGCCAGACGAAGGCGATATTGTCCGGCACCTCGGTCCATACGGCTGGCGCGCCGGCTTTGCGGGCGGCATCCAGTTCAGTGACCGCGCCTTGCTGGTCGGTGTCGACCACGACCAATTCGGCGGCGGTTTCGGCAGCTTCGACGGTCTCTGCGACGATGAAGGCAACGGGCTCGCCCACCGCGCGAATGCGGTCCCGCGCCAGAATGGGCCGGCGGGCGGGGAAAGCTTTTTCTCCATTCGGCCGCAGCAATTGGACGCCGCACGGGAAATCCGGCAGACCATCGGCCGCCAAATCGGCGGCAGTGTAGACGGCGAGCACGCCGGGCGCGGCTTTGGCAGCGGCCGTGTCGATAGCAGTGATCGTGGCGTGGGCGACTTGCGAGCGCACCACGACCCCGTGTGCCATGCGCGGGACGGCAAAGTCGGCAACGTAGCGCCCGCGACCCGTCATCAGGCGGTCGTCCTCGATGCGGCCCTGAAATTCGCCCCACTTGGTCATGTCCGTCGCTCTCCCATAGGGGCACGCACTCGCGATGCCTCATCGAGCGGTGCAGAAATTCCACGGCGCCGAAGTCAGCACGCCGGGACAGGCAATGCAAGGCAAGCAACCAACGTTGGCGCCGGCGGGACACCTGCGACGGTCTGTCGGGGGCAGATCAGCCGAAGGGTGACATTGCAATCCATTTGTTTGGAACTATTCTAAGAATGCAGCGTCACACCTCGTTCGTGATCGGCATCCGGAGGCTTCGTGAAGACCTACTCAGAACTCAACGAGCAGGAAATCCTGGCGCTCGCCATCAGCCTCGAAGAAGAGCATTCGCGCATTTATGCCGACTACGCCGACGGCCTGAAAGAAACCTACCCGGCCTCCGCCCTGGTGTTCACCGAGATGGCCGAGGAGGAAAACGAGCACCGCCGCTGGCTGATCGATATGCACAAGCGCAAGTTCGGTGAGCACATTCCGCTGGTGCGCCGCCAGGACGTGAAGGGCTTCATCACGCACGAGCCGTTGTGGATGGTTCGGCCACTGGGTCTCGACAAGGTGCGCAAGCAGGCGGAAGCCATCGAGTTCGAGACCCGCAATTTCTACGAACGCACACTGGAGCGCACGTCGGACGCCAGCATTCGCAAGTTGCTGGGCGATTTGGCCGCCGCCGAGCGCCAGCACATTTCGCTCGCCCAGAAGCTGGACGAAAAGCACCTGACGGGCGATGCCCGCTCCGAAGAAGAGGAGACGCGGCGCCGCATCTTCGTGTTGCAGATCATCCAGCCCGGGCTCGTGGGCCTCATGGATGGTTCGGTTTCGACGCTGGCGCCGCTGTTTGCCGCCGCCTTCGCGACGCACGACAACTGGCAGACATTCTTGGTCGGCATGGCGGCTTCGGTCGGGGCCGGCATTTCCATGGGGTTTGCCGAAGCGCTGTCCGACGATGGTGCCCTGACTGGCCGCGGCCATCCCTGGATGCGGGGCTTCATCACGGGCCTGATGACCACCGTCGGTGGCGTCGGCCACACACTGCCCTATCTCGTGCCACAGAGCTGGTCGCTGGCGGTGGCGGGATACGTGCTCAATTCGTTCTGGATTGCCACGTGGATGGCGGCCTTCATCGTGTTCATCGAATTGTGGGCCATCGCCTGGATTCGCGCCCGTTACATGGATACGAAGTTCCTGCGGGCCGCTTTTGAGATCGTCATCGGCGGGCTGATCGTCTTCGCTGCCGGCGTGCTGATTGGCAATGCCTAGCGACGTGACGCCAAAGCTTTGATCGCGTCCCGGTTTCCCCTAGAATGGCCCGTCCACGGCCCGAGGCAACAAGGCACGACATGGCAGACGGTGGAGAAGTCCACGACCACAGCGCGGTCGCGGTGGTCGTCAATGGCGAAACGCGGCAGGTGGGAGCGACGTCGCTCGCGGCCCTGCTGGAGGCGTTGGGTTACGGCGAGCAGAAGGTCGCGACCGCGGTGAATGGGGATTTCGTCGCGGCACGTCTGCGCGCCGAGACAAGGCTGCGCCCCGGCGACGAGATCGAGATCGTGGCGCCACGGCAGGGCGGCTGAAGAGACGGCCCCGAACCGTCGTCGAGGAGAACCGATGCTAGCGCGACACGAGACCCAACAGGCCGGCCCCAAGCCCTTCGCCCCTTACGGCGTCGCGCTGTCATCACGGCTTTTGCTGGGCACGGCGCAGTATCCCTCTCCGCAAGTTCTGGCCGATGCCGTCGCGGCGTCGGGCGCGAGCGTCGTCACCGTATCGCTGCGACGAGAAGCGGCCCGTGATGGTGGCAGCCGCCGCTTCCAGGACATCATCAAAGGGCTCGGCGTGCGCGTGTTGCCCAACACGGCTGGATGTCGCACGCCGAAAGAAGCGATCGCCACGGCGGAAATGGCCCGCGAGCTGTTCGATACCGACTGGATCAAGCTCGAAGTCATCGCCAACGACGATACGCTGCAACCCGATCTCTTCGGGTTGGTAGAAGCGGCCGGCGCGCTGATCAAGAGCGGCTTCAAGGTGTTTCCTTACACGACCGAAGACCTGGGGGCGGCGGAACGCTTGCTGTCGGCGGGTTGTGAGGTGCTCATGCCCTGGGGCGCGCCGATCGGGACAGGACGCGGCCTCGCCAACCCCTATGCGCTGCGCACGATGCGCAATTATTTTCCCGATGTGCCGCTCGTCATCGACGCGGGCCTCGGTGCACCGAGTCACGCCGCGCAGGGCATGGAGATGGGCTATGATGCCGTTCTCCTCAACACGGCCGTCGCCAAGGCTGGCGATCCCGTGGGCATGGCGCGCGCGTTCGCAGGCGCCATCGAGGCTGGCCGACTCGCGTGGGAGGCAGGCTTGATGGAACAGCGCGACATGGCCTCACCCTCGACGCCGGTTGCCGGCACGCCGTTTTTTCCCACGGGCGCGCGGACCTGATCGGCACAATCGCAACCGTCACCACGAAAGTATTCCGGCATGACCAAGCTGCTCGGCGTTTTTTATCCCGTCGTTCCCGATGTCAGTTGGATCGAGCGGCTGGCGCCGTTGGGAGTCGAGACGATCCAGCTGCGCCTCAAGGACGCCGCACCCGCCGAGGTCGACCGCCAAATTCGCGCCAGCATGGCGATCTGCCAGCGTCACGGCTGCCAGCTCATCGTCAACGACTACTGGGAAGCGGCGATCGCGGCGGGGGCCGACTTTCTGCATCTGGGGCAGGAAGATCTCGCCGCAGCCGACCTCGCGCGCATCAAGGCGGCGGGCCTCAAACTGGGTGTGTCGAGCCACGATCATGCCGAACTCGACATCGCGTTGGCGGCCAAGCCCGACTACATCGCGTTGGGGCCGATTTACGAGACCAAGCTCAAGGTCATGAAATGGGCGCCGCAGGGTCTCGAGCGCATCCGCGATTGGAAAAACCGGATCGGCACGATTCCCCTGTGCGCGATTGGCGGCATCACGCCCGAACGGGCGCCGGGTGTGTTGGCGGCGGGTGCCGATTGCGTGGCCGTCGTCACCGATTTCATCACCGCCACCGACCCGGACGCCCGCGTGCGCCAGTGGGTGGCCTGGGCGAAAACCGTTCAACGCTGATCTCCCTCGTATTGGAGCCGATGCCGTGAGCCCGTCCCCCTTTCCCGCCCATTACCCTCTGCCTGCCGGCATTCGATCGCGGATGATCGCCGGAATCAACGGCCTCGATATGCACGTACTGGAGGCGGGTTTCGAAACACCGGGCCGGCCAGCGCTGCTGCTGCTGCACGGATTTCCGGAACTGGCCTACAGTTGGCGCAAAGTGATGGGGCCGCTGGCGGCGGCGGGCTATCACGTCATCGCCCCCGATCAGCGCGGCTATGGACGGACAACGGGCGCCGACACGCGTTTCGATGCCGACCTGACACCCTATTGCATGCCGAACTTGGTGCGCGATGCGTTGGGCGTCGCCTTCGCGCTCGGTCATCAGCGGCTCGAAGCCATCATCGGCCACGACTTCGGGGCGTCGGTCGTGGGCTGGGCGGCGCTGATCCGGCCCGACATCGTGCGCCGCGTCGCCACCATGAGCGCGCCGTTCCCGGCACCCCCGACCCTACCGGTGGGCACAGCCGATGAGCCCGCGCGACCCATTCCTCTGGCACCGACCATGTCCATCCACGAGGACTTGGGGGCCCTCGATCCACCGCGCCAGCACTATCATTGGTATTATTCGCAACGCGACGCGGATCCCGACATGCACCACGCGAAACAGGGCCTGCACGCGTTCCTGCGCGCCTACTACCACCACAAGAGCGCTGATTGGGCGGCGAACCGGCCGCATGAGTTGACGGGGTGGACGGCCAGCGAACTCGCCAAGCTGCCGAACTATTACGTGATGCCCCGCGACACCGGCATGGCCGAGACGGTCGCGGCCGAAATGCCCTCGCCCACCGAAATCGCCGCCAATCACTGGCTGCCGGACACCGAGCTGGCCGTCTATAGCGCCGAGTATGGCCGCACGAGTTTCCAAGGCGGCCTCAACTGGTACCGGGTGCGCACGGTGGGGCGCTATCAACCCGAACTCGAGACGTGGTCGGGACGAACCATCGACATCCCGGCGTGCTTCATCGCCGGCGCCAGCGATTGGGGCATTCACCAAACGCCGGGCGTTCTGGCCGCGATGGGCAGCACACTGTGCACGCGCTGGCGCGGCACCCATCTCATTCCGGGGGCGGGTCATTGGGTGCAACAAGAGCAGCCCGACGCCGTGGTGCGCCATCTGCTCGAGTTCGTGCGTAGCCCGGCCGACTGAACACGCGCCACGTGTGCAGGCGCGTCAGCGCATGCGGCCCTCGGGGCCGATCAGGTTGTGAGCGGGTTTACCCTCGAGCACGCGTCGACAATTGGTGGCGGCTTGTCGGTAGGCCATGGCGCGTGCGCCCTTCACCGAGGCCGAATTGTGCGGCGAGCCGATCACGTTGGGCAACTCGAGGAACGGATGGGTCATTGCGAACCGGTTATGGCGCACGGGCTCGATCCACCACGCGTCGATGCAGGCGACGAACGCGGGGTTGGCTTGTAGGTGATGATACAGCGCCGTCTCGTCGATGATTTCGCCGCGCGCGAGGTTGATCAGGATGGCATCGGGCTTCATCAGCGCCAGCTCGCGCGCACCGATCAAGCATTCCGTGTTCTGCAGCAGAGGCACGACGACGACCAGAACGTCGGCCGCCGCCAGCAGTGTGTCCAACTGATCCGTGGTGCCCATCCAATCGACGGGCTCGTCGGCCACGCCGCGCCGGTTGATGGCATGCACCTTCAGCCCCAAGGCGCCCATGCGTCGCGCTGTGGCCACACCAACACCACCCAAGCCGAGGATGCCGCACACAGCGCCCGTCAGCATGCGGTTGGGCCGGAACTGATCGAATTCGCCGCGCTCGAGCTTCTTGTGCTCCACGACCAAGCGTTTGGCCGCAGCAAACATCAGGGCGACAGCGTGCTCCGCCATGGGCTCGGCGTAGGCGCCGCCGTTGGCCGCGATGGGCAGGTCCGCGGGCAGATGGCGCAGAGGAATATAGTCGACGCCTGCTGTGACGTATTGCACGAGCCGCGCGTTGCCGATCAAGGCATCTTCGCCCGGGCGCAATTCCTTACCCGTGTTGCGCCCGACAATGACAGTCGCTGATTGCAAGGCCGCAGCGCGTGCACTGTCGGCGAGATCGGCAAGGAAGATGACTGTCGCCAAATCACCGAGACTTTCGGTGAAGACGGCGCGGGCGTCGCGATCGGCTTCGAAGGTGACGAGTACGCTGGTGGGGTCCACGAATTCGCCTTTCGAGACGGGGCCTGCTGGAGGGCCAGCGCGTGCCGTGCTGCCCTCCACCGCAGTGGCGACAGCGCGCGTGTATCACAAGGGTTCGCGAGGGGACCAAGAAATTTTGCTTCGCCCTGCACACAGAGGCTATCTAATGGAAAACAGAGCGCGAATCGCTCCACCATCAAAGACCTGAGGAGGTGGCACCACGTTGGCCAAACTGAAGATACCCCAGGCTCCCGTCGCAACGACACATCAGGTCGCGGCCCTACCGATGCGCAAGGCCGCGCGGACCGGTCGCATCAAAGTGCTGCTCGTCACGACGCTCGATACCGGGCGGTGGGTCATCCCGAAAGGGTGGCCGTGGCCTGATCGTCCCGACCACGCGGCCGCCGCCGAAGAGGCGTGGGAGGAGGCCGGCGTCATCGGCAACGTCACGCGCAAACGTTTGGGATCGTATTCTTATCTGAAGCGCCGCAAACATGGCGCTGCGGTGCATGTTCGCGTCGACGTCTATCCCTTCGAAGTGACCGAGCAGAAGCGCACGTGGCCCGAACACAAACACAGGCAGCGCAAATGGCTATCCCCGGCGAAAGCCGCCGAACGTGTCGAAGAGCCCGAGCTGAAAGCGATGATCGCTGCCCTGAACTCAATCGACTGAGCGCTCACGACGTCGGATCGCGGCATTCCTCGTCGGAGGGAAGCGGATCGCAGGTTTTGGACGACGCGCAAGTCTTCAGCGCACTCTGCAGTTCGTCGGAGTTGTAGCCGTCGAGGCGGCCTTTGTAGAGACCCTGTGAGGCCAACCCGCATTGATAGAGCTTGATCATGCGCTCACCGCCGATGTTGACCGCTTGTTCGTAATCGGCATAAGCGCCCGCATGATTGCCCATCACTTGGCGAATGTGGGCGCGCGTATCCCATGTGTGCTCACTCAGCGGATTGAGGGCGAGTGAGCGCTCGACATCGGCAAGCCCGCGCGGCCCCTTGCCCCATTTGAAATAGGCCCACGCCCGGTTGTTCAACGCGACGGCAAAGTTGGGATTGATGCGGAGGGCCTGGTCGTAGTCACCGACCGAATCCTCGTACTGACCCTTCAAGGACAGAGCCAGCGCGCGCATAGCGTAAGCCTGCGATTTTTCCGCAGGCGTCGCTTGACTGCCGTCGATAATCGCCGAGCAGCCCTGGATGCGCCGACCCCAGTCCTCGCTGAAACACTCCTCGGTCGAGGTTTCGGCGTGCGCCACGCGATGTCCGCCCGTCCACGCCAAGACGACGATCAGTGCCGCCGCAAGTGGGCTGCACAAAAGTCGAACGATACGTCTGCTGCGCATGTGCGCCCTGTTCCACAAAAAAGTCGCGCCCGCACCGGCTCCATGCCGCACGTCAATAGAATTGATCAGACCTCAATATGGCAACCCGGCCCATGGGTTCAAGCACGCACTTTTTCCGGAACTGACCACATGTGAGCCGGCCTCGGGCCACAAATCGGATTATCCTTGAGTTTTCAGAGGTCGAGAGAGCGATCCGCGGCGCCACGCCGTAATTGGAACCCTGGACCCGCTCAGCGGTTGGGATGCTGGCTGGGGTGCCTTTGGCCACCGTGCGTCCGTTCAGCCCCCAAGGAGACATCATCATGGAGCGGATTGTGCAGCAGCCGATTGAGAGGCCATCAGGCGCCCCTGGCGACAGCAGCAGCGGGTCCTGGCGGCGGATTATTACGAGTTTTGCCGTCCAACTGACCTCGCCCTGGGCCTTCGCCGTCGTGGGACTGTATGCGATTTTGTGGTTCATCTTCGAGCACGAAACGTTCGATTGGCACGCGGTTGCGACTCTGGCGACGTGGTTCATGACGTTGTTCATTCAGCGCGCCGCCCATCGCGACATGCAGGCCGTGCACGCCAAGCTGGATGAACTGCTCCACACCCAGCACAAGGCCTCCAATAGCTTGACACGCCTCGACGAAGCCGAGCCCGAGGATATCGAGCAGCATCGACGCGAAGCCCGCATGAACGACTGAATTGCAGGCGGAGATTACACCTCGTCTTCGCTGACCGCCTCCGACCAGGGCTGTTCGGGCTCGGTTGCAGCTTCGTTGGCACCGGAGCGGCGCAGGACGGCACCGGCAATCGTGAAGGGCATGGGGTAGGGCACCGGCTCGGCATCGACACAGTTGAACGCGCCCGCAAGCGCGGCCTTGGTCGCTGCCGGGAGCCGCCGGTCGACCGATACACCCGAGCCGCCCGAAACGTCGATGCGCGGTTGATGGAAGGCGCGGTCGAGATCGAAGCCGAAGTCGGCAATCATCGCCAGAAGCTGGAACACCGCCGGCAGGATGCGCCGTCCGCCACACCCGCCGATCCCCACCACCTCGTCGCCCCCCGTCATGATCGTCGGCACGTAATTCGACAAACCACGCCGATCGGGCGCCAGTCCGTTCGGGCCACCGGGGCGAGGGTCGAACCAATTGATGCCGTTGTTCATCAGAATACCGGAACCCGGCAGCAGCACGCGCGAGCCGAAGAGCGACAGCAGGGTCTGGGTCAACGCCACGACGTTGCCGTCGCGATCGATGACGGACAGATGCGTCGTCGAGGTTGGCATGCTGCGCTCGCCTGCATCACCCAGGCGCGCGAAGCGATCCTCCCAGGCGTGCTCGAGAGCACGGCCGTAGGCGACGAAGCGGGCGCCGTCCAGTTCCGCGCCGGGTGTGCCGCCGTGCTTGGCCAGATGCTGGAAGGCCAGCGCCATGGTCGGCCCACCGGTCAGCTCGGGAAGCCCGTAAATCGTATGGCGGCCGTAGTCCTGCCGCAGTGGTTCGCGCGCGACGGGTTTGACGTTGGCCATGTCTTCTGTCGTCAGATAACCGCCCAGCGCCTGCACATCTTCGGCGATCGAGCGGGCGAGTGCCCCTTCGTAGAGCACGCCGGCACCGTCGGCCGCGATCGCCGACAGCGTGCGGGCGAGTTGGGCTGCCGGCAGCCGAAGTTGCGCGACACCGGCCTGCGGGGCAGGTGGCACGGGTGGGGCGCCGCCGCGCAAGAAGCGCTCGCGCGTGCCCGCATCCTTGCCCAAGTCGCTCAGCGCGGTCGCGATCACCAAGGTCGTGTGCCAATCGACCAGTTGTCCCGTTTCGGCCAGTGCGATCGCCGGCGCCATCAGATCACGCCACGGCTTGGTGCCGAACATCTTGTGGGCGAGCGCCAGGCCAGCGGGCTGGGTGGGCGCAACGATCGCCTTGGCACCGACGGTGTTGACATTACCTTGGACCGCCGGCCAGCCGAACAGGTTGCCCACATCGACGCCGCCCGCGAGCGGGAAGTCGTCGATCTTCAAGCCGTTAGGCGAGCGGCCGCCGAAATCGACGCAGGTAACTTTGCCCGTTTTCGCATCGCGATGCACCAACGCGCCGACGCCGCCGATGCCGCTCATCCACGGCTCGACGACACCGACTGCGAAGGCCGCAGCAATGGCCGCATCGATGGCCGTGCCGCCGTCTTTCAGCACGCGCGCACCCACTTCGGACGCCACCCGGTTCTGAGTGACGACGATGCCGCCCTTGGAGCGTACGGAGGGTTTCGTGACCCGGCGCTTCAGGGACAAATTGGGTGAGAGCGCAGACTGCGAGTTCGGCATGTCGGTCCCCGATGTTGGGAGGTGAGCATTTGGGCTAGCTAACCACCGGGTCGGATTGGCGTCCACACCTCCTGCATGTTCGTGATGGCCTCGCTTGCACAAAGAACACGATTTCACCCGTAATCCCCCCCACGCATTGCCTGCGGGCTCGGCGCCCATCCAGACCACGGCGCCGTCGCGCCAAACCGGCACGGGTGGGAACAGAATTGTCGCCGCGCGACTGAGCATCGACCACTTGGGCGTTGACTTGGGCCGGGGAGTGCCGTTTCAAATCGAGAAGTGCTCGCTGCTGCGGGCTGAGCGCTCACTCTGGCGAAGGATAATTCAGCATGGCCGACAAAACCCCCTCGTTTGCAACGCTCGCGGTTCATGCCGGCGCCACGCCCGATCCTGCGACCGGTGCCCGCGCGACGCCGATCTATCAGACGACATCGTTCGTCTTCAACGATGCGGATCACGCTGCGGCATTGTTCAATCTGGAAGTGTTCGGCAACATTTACACGCGCATCGGCAACCCCACTCAGGGTGTGCTCGAGTCGCGGGTCGCGGCGTTGGAAGGCGGTACGGCCGCCCTTGCCGTCGCCTCGGGTCATGCCGCGCAAGCGCTCGTCTTCCACGCGCTGCTCGAGCCCGGTGATGAATTCATCGCGGGTCGGCAGCTCTACGGCGGTTCGATCAACCAGTTCAATCACGCCTTCAAGAAGTTCGGCTGGAACGTGGTGTGGGCGGATGCCACCGATCCCGCCTCGTTCGAAAAGGCGGTGTCCTCCAAGACCAAGGCGATCATCATCGAGTCGATCGCCAATCCCGGTGGGGTCGTCGTCGATATCGCAGCGATCGCAGCCGTGGCCAAGCGCGCGGGCGTGCCGCTCATCGTCGACAATACGTTGGCGACGCCCTATCTGTGCCGGCCGAAGGAGCATGGCGCCGACATCATCGTGCACTCGCTGACGAAATTCATGGGTGGCCACGGCAATTCAATCGGCGGCATCATCGTCGATTGCGGCACGTTCGACTGGATGAAGGCGACGAAGAAATATCCCACGCTGGTCGATCCCAATCCCAGCTACAACGGCATGCGCCTCGCCGAGACCTTCGGCAACTTCGCGTTCGCCATCGCCTGCCGTGTCATGGGTCTGCGCGATCTCGGACCGGCGATCTCGCCCTTCAACGCCTTCATGATCCTGACCGGCATCGAAACGCTGCCGCTGCGCATGGCGCGCCATTGCGAGAATGCCATGGCTGTGGCCACCTGGTTGGAGAAGCATCCCAAGGTGGCGTGGGTCAACTATGCGGGCCTGAAGAGCAACAAGTTCTACGGTATTGCCCAGCGCATGTGTCCGACGGGCGCGGGCGCAGTGTTCACGTTCGGTGTCAAGGGCGGCTACGAGGCGGGCGTCAAGGTCGTCTCCAGTGTGCACTTGTTCTCGCACTTGGCCAACATCGGCGACACGCGCAGCCTGATCATCCATCCCGCTTCCACCACCCATCGCCAGCTTACCGACGAGCAGCGGGCGGGTGCGGGCGCGGGTGCCGACGTGGTGCGCCTGTCGATCGGCATCGAAGACAAGGCCGACATCATTGCCGACTTGGAGCAGGCGCTCGCCGCCGTTTAGGATGAAGGCGCCTTCGTCGTGGCGTCTCCTGCGCCGTTGCAGTTGCCCGGCCCGCACGGTTCACGTTTCCTCATCGAGACGTGATTTATGCGGATGACGCGTGACGTGCTAACACGGCCGCCGACACCGTCATTGCCACAACAGGAGTTGGCGTGGACATCAGTATGACCCGTCCTGCGACGTTACCGCCGCAGGTGGCGAAATTCAGCAATCCGGATCGCACGACTACCGGCGACGTCCGCGCCCGCGTTGGCCTCGTGCACCTGGAGACGGTGTGGTTCAACACGGGCACGCTGTGCAATATCGCCTGCCTCAATTGCTATATCGAATCGAGCCCGACGAATGACCGCCTCGACTATTTGACGGCTCGAGACGTGGCCGCGTTTCTCGACGAGATCGAGCGCGATGGGCTGGGCACACGCGAGATCGGGTTCACAGGCGGCGAGCCGTTCATGAATCCGGACGTCCTGGTCATGCTCGGTGATGCGCTCGCCCGCGGGTTCGAGGTGCTGGTGCTGACCAATGCCATGCAGCCCATGCAGCGTGCCGAGATCAAACGCGGCCTGCTGGCGCTGCGAGAAACGCATGGGGCGCGGCTGAAAATTCGCGTCAGTCTCGATCACTACACGGCCGAGCTGCACGAGGCCGAGCGCGGTCCCAAGACATTCCAGCGCACACTCGTCGGCCTGGATTGGTTGGCGGCCAATGGCTTCGCCGTCGCCCTTGCGGGGCGTATGTGCTGGCACGAACTCGATGCCGAAGCGCGCGACGGCTATCGGGCGCTGATTGCGCAGCGCTGTTGGCCAATCGATGCCGATGATCCCAAGCAACTGATGCTGTTGCCGGAAATGGATGGTCGCGACGACGTGCCGGAAATTTCCACGGCCTGCTGGAGCATTCTCGGAAAACGGCCGCAGGATCAGATGTGCGCCAGCAGCCGCATGATCGTGAAGCGCAAAGGTGCAGCGACCGCCACCGTTCTGCCCTGCACGCTGCTGCCGTATGATCCCGCGTTCGAAATGGGAACCACGCTGGCGGCGGCAGCCACCGTGAACACGGCCATGTTCGATCGCGGCGCCGTCAAACTCTGCCATCCCAACTGCGCCAAGTTCTGCGTGCTTGGCGGCGGCAGTTGTTCGTGATGGCCCGCGGAGGGGTGTCATGACGGACGGGTCGCGTCAACAACGCCGCAAGGAGGCCCGCGAGCAGGCAAAGTTGGGCGCCAAGGTGCTGAGCGCTGGCTTGCCGCCTGAACCCAAGAAAGCGGACGTTCTGGCCGTGGCCCGCGTCGTCGCCACGACGATCGCCGACACCGCCAATCCCCGGCGCGCCAGCGCCGCCGCCGCTTTGGTTCATGATCTGTGCGAGGCCTCGCTGCGCGCCCGGCCCTCGGGCGCCGTCATCGCCTGCCGGGAGGGGTGCAGCTACTGCTGCCACCAGTTCGTCGGGGCGGTCGCCCCCGAGGTGTTTTTATTGGCCAGCGCCATTCGCGCCTCGCGTGAACCCGGCCTCGACAGGGCGGCCGTGATCGCTCGCTGTGTGCCGCTGATCGGGTTGGACCCGAAGGAGCGTGTTGGACTCAAGTTGCCCTGTCCTGTCCTCGTCGAGGGGCGCTGCGGGGCCTATGCGGCGCGGCCATTGGTCTGCCGACAGACCACGTCCCTCGACCTTCAGGGCTGCCTCGAGGAATTCGATGGCCACAACATGGCCGAGCGGATCGAGGTGTCTTCGGCCCATCTCGCCCATGCGGGCACAGCCCATGTCGTTCTGCTGGGCGCCTTGCGAACTGTGGGGCTGCCGGACGCCGCTTACGAGTTGTCCGCAGCCCTCGCCATTGCGCTGAGAGATCCCGACAGCGAGCGCCGGTGGCTCGAGGGAGAGCCGGTGTTCGAATGCCTGGGCAACCCCGTTCCCGTGCCGCCCCGCGTCGACTTCGTGGTCCGCCAGATTGTCGCAGCTCTCGCGTGATCTCTCGATGGTGCGGCAATTTCCGGTCGCTGCCCGCCAGCCTTACCCACAGCGTCGTGCGGTCTGGCTTGCCCGCGCGCGCGGGGAAAGCTATCGCAGGGCGATGATCCCCCGATGTGAGCGCGATCCCCCAAACGTCTGCCGATACGACACCACGCGTATGCGCGCGCGCCATCGGGCCGTCGAGAGGGCCCTGCGATGATGCCGTCGCGCATGGCGGAGCGGCTGCGGATCGGAAAAGTCCGCATGACGGGCCCATGGCGCAGCGCGCTGGCGGGCTGGGGCGTCATGCCCTCGGCGATCGGTCGCCTCGCCCTGATTCCCAACGACCTCTTCATGCCCGATCCGAGTTTCCTGCGCGAGGTCTCGGACGGCCTGTTCGGGCTCGGCGGGCACGCCGTCACAGTTGGTCGGGGCTCCCCGTTTGCGATCACGACTGCGGAGCCTCATTGGCTCGCGGACCTGCACGGCTTCTCCTGGCTCGGCCATCTGCGAGCCGACTGCAACCCTCGCGCTGTCGAATTTGCGCGCCGGGCGGTGGCCGACTGGATCGACCGCCATCGAACGCCGCAGGGACTGCCCTGGCGCCCGGTCGTGTTGGCCAACCGTATCACCGCGTGGCTCGTCAACGCGACGCTGCTGCTCGACGACGCCGAGCCCGCCCAATACCGCGCGGTTCTGCGCAGCCTCGGGCGACAAATTCGACGGCTCGATGCCACCCGCCACGAAGCGGCCCCGGGCGTCGATCGCGCCATGTGCGCCATTGCGCTCGTCAAAGCGGCCCTCGCCATCGAGGCGGCGGAGCGCCATGTCACCCGCCTCGAGGGGGAGTTGCAGGCTGAACTCGGCCGCCAAATTGGACCCGACGGCAGCCACATCAGCCGCAATCCGAGTGATGGTCTCGATATTCTCGTCCAACTCCTGCCCCTGCGCGGCTTGTATCGCGCCATCGGACGCGAGCCCCAGGCGCTGGCCGAGGTGACCGATCGCCTCTTTCGGTTTCTGGAGCACATGCGGCTCGGGGATGGCACTCTGGCCCGGTTCAATGGCATGGGGCCAAATCGCCCCGACACGCTGGGCGCCGTCGTGGCCTTCGATCGCCACCGCGACGCCGTGGGCAGCGTCGAGACCTTGGGCGGCTATGCCCGGCTCGCGAGCGGTGAGGCCATTGTGCTCGTCGATGTGGGTCGGCCACCACCCCTCGAATACGCGTCCGCCGCGCATGCAGGCTGTCTGTCGTTCGAGATGAGTTGGGGCGCAACGTCCATTCTGCGCAATTGCGGTGCCCCGGCCGCCGGCTTTCACCAGGGGGGCCATGCGCCGCGTTCGACGGCCAGCCACAACACTTTGGCGCTCGATGCCAGATCGTCGGCGCGACTGGTCGAGTCGGCCGGGTTGGAACAACTTTTGGGCGCGCAACCCCTGCGCGGACCTGCAGAAGTGGCGGCGGCGGTTCGTGACGATGGCGCCGGCACCACGCTCGAGGCGCGGCACGACGGATACGTGGCAGATACCGCCATCCTGCACGAGCGCCACCTGACGCTGGCGCGCGATGGCCGTCGGCTCGAGGGCACAGATCGGCTGGGTGGTCGATCGGGCGTGCTGCGTTTGCCCCTCGATCTGCCGTTCGCCATCCATTTCCACCTCGGCCCCGATGTGGGTGCGCGATCACACGCGGATGGCCAAGCCGCGCTCCTCGAGCTGGGGTCTGCCGATCCGGCCTGGACCTTCGAGGTGACAGGTGCGCGCCTGACGATCGAAGCCAGTACCGACTGGGCCGATATCGCCGGGCCGCGCCCCGGCCGGCAGATCGTGCTGCGGGGCACCTGTCCGGGAGAGACGACCGTGTCGTGGTCGCTGACGGCCGTCGATAGGCCACACGACAGCCCCGTCGAGATCGTTGCGACCGCCACCGCACGGGTTTCGCCGGGCGACCAATCGTGCTAACGCGCGCCGATCCGGCCCGCAGCCCGTCTCCCAAAGGAGTGCATTCGTGACCGCCGATTCACACCCCATTCGCCGCGCGCTGCTGTCCGTCTCCGACAAGACCGGTATCCTCAAGCTCGCACGGGCGCTCAGCGGCCACGGCGTCGAGCTGTTGTCGACGGGCGGCACGGCGGCAGCACTGAACGAGGCGGGACTAGCGGTGGTCGACGTATCGGAGCACACGGGCTTTCCCGAAATGATGGATGGGCGCCTCAAGACCCTGCATCCCAAGGTGCATGGCGGTTTGCTCGCGGTGCGCGGCAATGGCGAACACGAGGCGGCGGCCCGCGCCCACGGGATCGCACCCATCGATCTGCTGGTGGTCAACCTCTATCCGTTCGAGGCAACGGTCGCCAAAGGCGCGCCCTATACCGACTGCGTCGAGAACATCGACATCGGCGGCCCCGCGATGATCCGCGCGGCCGCCAAGAACCACGCCGCCGTCACCGTCGTCGTCGATCCGGCCGACTATGGGCGACTGCTCGACGCCATGAGTGCCAATGCGGGCGGCACGACGCCAGCCCTGCGGCGCGAGCTGGCGCAGACGGCATTCGCGCGCACGGCGGCTTACGATGCGGCGATTTCCAATTGGCTGGGGGGCGTCGTCGAGGCGCCCGAGGGTGAGACCCCCGCCGCGTTTCCACGCACCTTCACGGTACAACTGCGCAAGGCCCAAGACCTGCGCTACGGCGAAAATCCCCATCAGTCGGGCGCGTTCTATGTGGCCGGCGATGCGCCCGCGGGGTCGGTCGCGACTGCGCGCCAAGTGCAGGGCAAGGAACTGTCTTACAACAACATCGCCGACACCGATGCCGCGCTCGAGTGCATCAGCGCGTTCGCCGAGCGGCCGACCTGCGTTATCGTCAAGCACGCCAATCCCTGCGGGGTCGCCGTTGCCGATACGCTCGAGGCGGCTTACGATCGCGCTTTTCGGACGGATCCGGAATCGGCGTTCGGCGGCATCATTGCGGTCAATCGCGCGTTGGATGCAGCGACGGCGTCGGCCATCGTCGATCGCCAGTTCGTCGAGGTGATCGTCGCGCCGTCGGTGACGCCGGAGGCAGAAGCCGCCATTGCCGCCAAGAAGAACGTGCGCCTGCTCGTGACGGGAGCACTTGCGGGCTCGTTGGCGCGCCGACTGGACTGGAAAAAGGTTACGGGGGGCCTGCTCGTGCAAGAGGCCGATCTGGCGCTTTGGGCTGATCTGAAAGTCGTCAGCAAACGCCAGCCGAGCGCGGCCGAACTAGCAGACCTGACGTTTGCCTGGACGGTTGCCAAGTATGTCAAGTCGAACGCCATCGTCTATGCGCGCGACGGCGCCACGATCGGGGTCGGGGCGGGGCAGATGAGCCGGGTGAATTCGTCCCGCATCGCCGTCATCAAGGCGGAGCTGGCGCGCCTGGATGTGAAGGGGTCCGTGGTCGCCTCCGATGCGTTCTTCCCGTTCGCGGACGGCTTGATTTCTGCCGCCGAGGCTGGCGCGACAGCGGTCATTCAACCCGGCGGTTCGATGCGCGACGCCGAAGTCATCGCCGCCGCCGATGCGCAGGACCTCGCCATGGTCTTCACAGGGATGCGCCATTTTCGGCATTGACTGCGGGACTGCAGCACGAGGCTCATGCGGACGTTTCGGGAGTGAACATGGCCGACATTCAACCCCTCGATCCCGCGCACTACCACCACATCCCCTGGAAGAACGGGGGTGGTGTGCTCGTCGACATCGTGCACGAAGGTGGCGGCTGGGACGGCCCCGACGGAAATGGATTGGCGTGGCATTACGGGCGAACGCAGATCGTCGCCGAAGGCCCGTTCTCGGATTTGACCGGCTACGAGCGCTGGCAGGTGGTGATCCGAGGGCGGGGCCTCGTGCTCATTACGCCGACGGGCGAGATCGATCTGCGACAGCCGTTCCGTCCCGTCCGGTACGACGGCGGCACACCCATCACGACGCGATTGGAGGAGGGTGCGGTCGAGGTCGCCAATCTCATCGCCGACCAGCGTCGCTTCACGATCGATCTGCGGGTCGGCGTGGCGGGCGAGACCTTGCGGTGCCCACCCGGCGATCACGTCGTGCACGCGGCGGCGGAGGCCGCAGACGTCGAAATCCAGGGCCAGGCCTTCTCACTCGCTCCCGATCACGCCATACGGATGCGCGGCCCTACAGGCGCGACGTTGCGCGTAATGTCGGCACGAGTGGTGCTGGCCTCCGTCACAGCCGCACCGAAGGAATGAGCCCTTGCCGCGCCGCTCACCGGCCCCTTAGAGTCGGTCGAAACCCACACATCTGCAAACGAGGACCACGCGATCATGGCTGGCGCTCAGAATTCCACGAACGGGACGACCGCAGCGGCGGCTCCAGCGTTCGATTACGACGTCATCGTCATAGGGGCTGGAATTTCCGGGCTCTACCAGCTCTATCGTGCGCGCGAGTTGGGATTGCGCGTGCGCGTACTGGAAGCGGGCACCGGCGTCGGCGGCACGTGGTATTGGAACCGCTATCCGGGCGCACGGTTCGACTCGGAAAGCTACTCCTACGCTACTCGTTCTCACCAGAACTGCTGGCGGAGTGGAACTGGTCGGAGCATTTTTCGGCCCAGCCCGAAACTTTGCGCTATCTCAATACCGTTGCCGACAAGTTCGACTTGCGCCGCGACATCGAGTGTCGCGCCCGAGTAACGTCGGCGCACTACCAGGAGCACACCCGAAGCTGGGACGTGACCCTGCAGGACGGCCGACGCTTCACATCGCGCTTCCTCATCACAGCGATTGGTCCGCTGTCCGCCCCGACGATGCCGCGCGTCGAGGGCGTGGAAACATTCAAGGGCCCGTCGTTCCACACGGCCAACTGGCCGCACGAGCCGGTGTCGTTCGAGGGCAAGCGGGTCGCCGTCATCGGCACGGGGGCAACCGGCGTGCAGACGATTGCGGAGGTCGCCAAGACGGCCGGCCACCTGACCGTCTTTCAGCGCACGCCCAACTGGTGCAAGCCGCTGCACAACGCGAAGATCGACGAAGACACGCAGGCCAAGATCAAGGCCAACTATCCCGAGATGTTCAAGCGCTGCAAGGAGACCTTCGCCTGCTTCCTGCACACGCCCGATCCACGCAGCATTTTCGACGTCACGGACGAGGAGCGCGAAGCGACGCTGGAGCGGCTCTATGCGACGCCCGGATTTGCCATGTGGCAGGGCAATTTCCGCGACATGCTGACGGATCACCGCGCCAACGCCCTCGTCAGCGATTTCATGGCGCGCAAAATCCGCGCGCGCGTGCACGATCCGAAAGTCGCCGAGAAGCTGATCCCCAAGGACCACGGCTTCGGCACCCGCCGCGTACCCATGGAAACGCGGTATTTCGAAGTCTACAACCAGCCCAATGTCGAACTCGTCGACATCAAGGACACGCCGATCGAGCGCATCACGCCGACGGGATTGCGCACGACCGAGCGTACCTTCGACTTCGATATCATCATTTATGCGACGGGGTTCGACGCCATCACCGGCAGCTTCGATCGCATCGACATTCGTGGCGCGGGTGGCCGCTCCCTGAAGGACAAGTGGAAGGGTGGGCCGGAAACATTCATGGGGGTGCAGGTGCAGGGCTTCCCCAACATGCTGATGCTGGTGGGACCCCACACGGCCCTGGGCAACATTCCCCGCAGCATCGAGTACAACGTGGAATGGGTGACGGACCTGCTGCGCCACATGACGCAGAAAAAGCTCGTCAGCGTCGACCCCAAACCCGAAGCCGTGTCGGCCTGGACCGACAACGTCAAAAAGATGGGCGAGGGCTTGTTGTCCAACGAGATCGACTCGTGGATGACCGGCATCAACTCCAACGTCGACGGCAAACAGACCCGCATCATCGCCCGCTACAGCGGCAGCGCACCCGCCTATCGTGCCTGGTGCGACGCCGTCGCCGCCAACGGCTATCGCGAGATGCGGTTCGGGTAGAGGCCTCACTGTCATCCCGGCATTTATTGCCGAAATCCAGCGTACCCTCGGGCTCCGGAACTCGCGGAGCGGTGGATCCCGGGGGGGCAAGCCCCGGGATGACACGGGTTTGCGTCGTGCACGTGGCGCAGCCCGTTCCTGAGATGGACCCACCCCGCCGCTCGTGGCAGCATGGTGAGACCTACTGATCGCGTTCCCTGCTGTCGGTGTCGTCGGCAGATGCGTTGTCGACCCTCGAACACGAATGAATTGCCCATGACCGCCCCGAAAATCGGCGACGCGCCCAAGCGGCGTGAAGACGAACGGTTCATTACCGGGCAGGGGAGTTATCTCGACGATTTGCGGTTTCCCCGCTTGGCGCACGCCGCCGTTTTGCGCTCACCCCACGCTCATGCGACACTCACCACGATCACTACGGGCGCCGCCCGGCGATTGCCCGGTGTGCTGGCGATGCTCACGGCGGCCGAATGCGCGCGCGACGGCTTGAAGGCGCTGCGCCCCTCGATGGAGGCCAACGTCAAAACTGGAGAGCCGTTCGCCTTCCTGCCCCAGCCACTGCTGGCGGTCGACAAAGTTCGCTACGTGGGCGAGCCCGTGGCCCTCGTGGTCGCGGAGACGCTCGAGCAGGCGATCGCTGCCACCGAGGCGATCGAGGTGGGCTACCGGCCTGTCGACGCCGTCGTGACGCCGACGGCGGCGCGCGCGGCGAATGCGCCTCGAATTGCGGCTGAGGTGCAAAACAACGTCTGTTTCGATTGGCTGACGGGCGATGCCACCGCCGTCGATGCCGCGTTCGCTGCCGCCGCGCACGTGGCGACGTTGACACTCGACAATCACCGCGTCATCACCAACCCGATGGAGCCGCGCGGCATTGTCGGCACCTTCGATGCCACGCAGAACCGCTATACCGCGCACGTTTCGAGCCAGAACATCCACATCATTCGCGATCACGTGGCGTGCGCACTCGGCACGACATCGCAAGCCGTGCGCTTCATCGCCCCCGACGTGGGCGGCAATTTCGGCGCGAAGAATTATGTCTATGCCGAATACGTGCTGATACTGTGGGCGGCCAAGCTCATGGGGCGGCCGGTCAAGTGGATCGCCACGCGCAGTGAGGTGTTCCTGGCCGATCATCAGTCGCGCGATCAGCAGGCCGAAGCGCATCTGGCGCTCGACCGGGAGGGACGCTTCCTCGCGTTGCGCGTCGACAGCACGGCCAACGTCGGCGCCTATCTGACGATGGCGGGCGGCGTGCAGACCTATCAGTACATTCACCTGCCGGGCACCGTGTATCGGATTCCCGCCATCGCGCTGCGCATCGCGGGTGTGCTGACCAACACGACGCCGATCGGCGTCACGCGGGGGCCTGGCTTTGCGGAAGCCGTCAACATCATCGAGCGCTTGATCGACGTGGCGGCTCGCACCTGCGGCTTCGACCGCGCCGCGCTCCGCCGGCTCAATATGGTGCCGCGCGATGCCATGCCGATGACGAATGCGTTCGACCAGATTGTCGACAGCGGCGCGTTTCCCGAGACCTTCGATCGCGCGTTGGCGGAGGCCGATGTCGCGGGATTTCCTGCGCGCCGCCGCGCCAGTGAGGCAAACGGCCGGTTGCGCGGGCTGGGGTATGCCTATCACATCAAGGGCACCGGCGGCTCACCGCACGAAAACGTCGATATCCGTTTCGAGGACGACGGCACGGTGTCGCTGATTACGGGCACGCACAGCGTCGGTCAGGGCCACGCGACGACGTTTCCCCAAATCCTCAATGAGCGGCTTGGTCTCCCCGATATGAACCTGGTGCGTTTTCGCCAGGGCGATACCGACCTCATTGCCATCGGTGGGGGCTCGGGTAGCTCGCGGTCGACTTTCATGGGCGGCACCGCCATCTGGCGCGCCTGCGACGGCATCATCGCCAAAGGCACGCGGCTTGCGGCCCAGGTGCTGGACGCGGCGGAGACCGACATTCGTTTCGAGGACGGCCACTTCAAGGTTGCCGGCACGAACCGCGCCATCGCGCTGCTCGACCTCGCCGCCCAGGCGCGCGCCCGCAACGAACCACTCGACACCTATTACACTTGGACGCGCGAATGGCTGACCTTCCCCAACGGCACGCACGTCGTCGAGGTCGAAATCGATCGCGAGACCGGCGCGTTGACGCTCGCCCGTTACACGGCGGTGGATGATTACGGCGTGCTCGTCAATCCGATGATCGCGGCCGGCCAAGCGCACGGCGCGATCGCACAAGGCGTGGGTCAAGCGATATCCGAACAGGCCGTGTTCGATGCGGAGTCGGGCCAGCCCGCAACGGGCTCGTTCATGGACTACGCGCTACCCCGCGCCTCCGATCTGCCGACGTTCAGTCTGTCATTCAACGCGACGCGCTGCACGACCAATCCGCTCGGCGTCAAAGGCAGCGGCGAAAGCGGGGCCATCGCCGCGTTCCCCGCCATCGGCAACGCGATCTACGATGCGCTGGCGCCATTCGATGCGCCGCACATCAATGGCGCCGCCACGCCCGAACGGATCTGGCGCGCTATGCAGAGATGAGGCGCAGGACACACACCCGCGCTTTTGCCCTTTCGGAAGGACGCGATCGAGCTAAACTCGACGCGAGAAAACGACGAGATCAAGGGGAGGTGCGCGATGCCAACGGCCAATGATCTGCCCGACGTGCTCGAGACGACGCAGGCTGAACGGCTGGCGACGGGTTTCATTTTCACCGAAGGCCCCGTCTGGCACCCCGATGGCTTCTGGTACTTCGTCGACATCCGCCAGAATAAGCTGTTTCGCGTGACGCCGGGAAAACCCGCCGAACTCGTGCGCACCACCGAAGGCGGCAACGGCACGACATTCGACCTGCAGGGCCGCCTCATCAACTGCGAAGGTTACGGCCGTCGCCTCTCGGCGATGACGGCCGACGGCACGGCCAGCGTGCTCGTCGATCGCTTCGAGGGCAAACGCTTCAATCGCCCCAACGACGTCATCTGCCACTCGAACGGAACGCTTTATTTCACCGATCCCGACAAGCGCGTGCCCTACCACGAGCGCGAAATCCCCGGTCCCGAGGGCATCGACGAATTGTGGGACGGCGCCTGCGTCTACCGCCTGACGCCAGACGGTGCGCTGAGCGTGCTCGCGCACTGCGAGTATCCCAATGGCCTCGCGTTTTCGCCCGATGAGCGCACGATCTACGTCGCCAACACGCGCTCGTCGCAATACATGCACGCACTGCGCCTCGATGCTACGGGCCGTCTGGTCGGCCGCAGCATCTTCGCCGACATGAACGAGGATTTGGGGCCGGGCATTCCCGATGGCGTCAAGGTGGACAGCCAGGGCCGCGTCTATTGCACGGGGCCGGGCGGCATCTGGGTGTTCAAACCGGACGGCACGCGCGTCGGCATCATCGAATGGCCCGAGCAGGCAGTGAACATGGCGTTCGGTGGACCGGACATGCGCACGCTGTTCTGCTGCGCGCACACCTCGGTCTACACGCTGCGCGTGAAAGTGCCGGGCCATGCGCATCCCTGGTATGGGACGCGGGCGCGGTGATCGTCGCGCACCCGACGGGACGCCGTGGGGATCGCAGCGCCGCTTCGATCCATGTCATCGTCAGGGTTCAGATGGGAGGCACCGATGAGCACCGCCAATCAACCGACCGCCTATGGACGCATCACGCCGCCGCGCGCAGACTGGTTGGCGCGCGCGCCGAAGGAAACGATCCTCGAGCCCGATCTGGCGATTGTCGATACGCACCACCACATTTGGGAGGATCGCGGCCGCTATAACCTCGAAGACATGCTCGCCGACACGGGCAGCGGCCACAATGTGGTAGCCACAGTCTTCATCGATTGCCGCCAGAAGTACCGCACCAGCGGCCCCGAGGAGATGCGGCCCGTCGGCGAAGTCGAGTACGTTGCCGCAATCGCCGAGCAGTGCCTCGCCAAATATCCGGGCAAGACGCGCGTGGCGGCAGGGATCGTCGGCTATGCCGATTTGTCGATGGGGGCGCGGGTCGAGGCCGTGTTGGCCGCCGAAATCGAAGCGGGGCGCGGCCGGTTTCGCGGCGTGCGCAATTCCGCCGGCTGGCACGAAGACCCGATCATCGGCAACAATCACCAGGGTGCGGGCCCCGAGCATTATTTGCGCGCCGACTTCCGCGAAGGCCTCGATCGGCTCACGAAAATGGGCTTGTCGCTCGATGCGCTCGTTTATCACCACCAGCACGCCGATATGCTGGCGCTGTCGCGCGCGTGTCCCAATGCCAACATCATCATGAACCACACGGGCATGCCGTTGGGGTACGGCCCGTTCACCGGCAAAATCAAAGAGGTGCACGCCCAATGGCTCGAGCATCTGCCCGAGATCGCGGCCTGCCCCAACGTCTCGATGAAGCTCGGCGGGATGATGATGCGACTGGCAGCCTACGATTACAATACGCTGCCAGCGCCTCCCTCATCGGAACAGTTGGCCGATTACTGGCGCCCGTGGATCGAGCCGTGCATCGAGTTGTTCGGGGCGGAGCGCTGCACGTTCGAGAGCAATTTCCCCGTCGACAAGATGGGCATCGGCTATGCGGCGCTGTGGAACGCGTTCAAGCACATCACCAAGTCGGCATCCGCCAGCGAGAAGGCCGCGATGTATGCGGGCACGGCGCGGCGGGTGTATCGGCTGGAGTGACACTTCCGGCTCATCGCCGAGACGACCAGCACCACATGAAAAAAATCACACGAGGGAGAGTGACATGACCAAAGGACTGCTGATCGCTGCATTCGATTTTTCGACCGCGCAGGCCGACGAATTCCACGACTGGTACGACCTGGAGCACATCCCCGAGCGCCAGGCCGTGCCGGGCTTCGGCGCCTGTGAGCGTTGGATCGGTGACGACAAACCGACCTATTCGGTGGCGACCTACGACCTCGACACCGTCGGCGTGCTGCGCAGCCAAGCCTACAACGCCATCGCCTACGAGAATCTGTCGGTGTGGTCGAAACGCGTGACGTCCAAGTGCACGCGCCTGTTGCGATTCGAGGGCTCGCAGATTGGTCCCGGACCGACAGCGGCACCTTCGGGTGCCGGTGCGGTGCTGCTCAACACGATGAATATCGCGCCCGAAATCGAGGCCGACTTCAATAGATGGTACAATGAAGAGCACATTCCCGCATTGGCGGCCGTTCCGGGCACGTTGGCGGCGCGGCGCTTCATGTCCGAAGGCGAGAGCGGCGGCACCCACCGCTATGTCGCGCTCTATCATCTGGCGTCGCCCGATGTCCCACGCTCCGATGCGTGGAAGAAGGCGGCCAATTCGCCCTGGACCGAACGCCTGCGCCCACGTTTCCGCGATCACTTGCGGATTTTGACCAAGCGGTATGTACGGGCAGGGTGAACGTGGCCGTTTCGGACACACGGAGGTGGTTCAATTCATCCAGGCCCAAACGATAATCTTCATAATGTCATCCCGCGAATAAATCGCGGGGTGACAAGCTTCAATTGAACCGCCATGCTTGCGACCCCATGGTGATGCAATTCTCCTTCCCGTCATCCCGCAAACGTGAGGCCACTGGCCGAACGTTATGCAGGACCCAGCGTAAGAAGCGTGCGAAGCACTCACGATCGTGCCCTTCGGGCGCTCCTTACGCTGGGTCCCGGCGCTCGTCGCGGCGCGCGGTTGCGACGTGGGCAACTGAAGCGCCCAGAACGCGCCGTCCACACATGACGGGCCCAGCCTGAGACCCGACGCCGCTTGGCCGGGCGGCGAGGGTGAGACTATGGTCCGCTCGCTTTGGACGAGAGGATCTGGGAGTTGGCTGCACACGCCCTCGAGGATGAATCGACAGCTGCACCCGCCGGGCCGCCCTCGCCCTATCGCTGGGTGGTGTTGTTCGGCGTGTGGCTGATTTACGCGACGTTCGGCATGACGACGGTCAGTCTCGCGCCGCTCGTCTTGGTCGTCACGCGCGACTTGGGCATCAGCCACGGGTCAATGGGGTTCATTTTCGGCGCCTGGCAGCTCGTGTTCATCGTGGCGGCGGTGCCTGCCGGTGGGCTGCTGGATCGTATCGGCGTGCGTCATGGGCTGGCGTTGGCGGCATTGCTCATTTCGATCTCCGGTCTGTTGCGCAGTTTGGCACCCGATTACCTGTCGCTATTTTTGGCCGTCAGCGTGCTGGGATTGGGCGGGCCGCTCGTCTCGACGGGTGCGCCCAAGATGGTGCAGCGCTGGTTTCGCGGGCAACAGCGGGGGCTCGCCATGGGCATTTACATCACCGGCCCGGCGGTGGGTTCGATGACGGCGCTGTCGCTCACCAATTCCGTGCTGATGCCGGCCTTCAATGATGACTGGCACGCGGTGCTGCGGGTGTGGTCGGCCGTCGCCCTGTATGCGGGGATCGTGTGGCTGCTGATCGCATCGCGCCCCGCCATGCGTGCGGGCGAGGCCGGATCGACCGGCGCCAAACGGCAGCCCCAACGCGAGGTGGTGGGGCAGTTGTTGCGATTGCCCGCCGTGCAGATTCTGTTGGTCGTCAGTGTTGGTATCTTCCTCTTCAATCACGGGCTCAACAATTGGCTCCCCGAGCTGCTGCGCGACAAGGGCATGTCGGCAGCAGCGGCCGGCTATTGGGCGACAATCCCGACTCTGGTGGGGCTCGTGGGATCGCTGACGATTCCGCGCCTCGCCACGCGCGAGCGCCGCTATGGCATGCTGGTGGGGCTCTTCATCGTGGCGCTGATCGCGAGCCTGATGCTGCGCGCCGACTACGGGCCGGTGCTGTTTGCCGGCCTGGCGCTACAGGGCATCGCGCGCTCGTCGATGATGACGGTCGCGATGCTGACGATGGTCGAGACGCCCGGCATCGGCGAGCGCCATGCGGCAACCGCCAGCGGCATGTTCTTTTCCGCCGCCGAAGTGGGCGGGGCGAGCGGCCCAGTAATCATCGGCTTCATTCACGACGCGAGCGGGGGCATTGGCGGCTCGCTGGCATTTTTATCGACGGTGGCGGCCCTGCTCATCGTCGGCGCAGTGCGACTGCGGCACGTGGCGCGGCTAGATTTCGCACAGCGTGCCGCGCGTGCCGCATCAGAGTAGACGGCGCAGTTCCTCGCGCAGGGCCGGCCCCAGATCGTCGCGCTCCAGCGCATAGGCGACGTTGGCAGCGAGGAATCCGATCTTGGAGCCGCAGTCATAGATCGTGCCGTCGAAGCGCACGGCGTAGAACGGCTGCCGCACGTCTTTGTGCAGGCGCAGCATCGAGTCGGTGAGTTGGATTTCGCCCCCCGCGCCGCGCTCCTGCCGGGCGAGCAGATCGAAAATTTCTGGCTGCAGAATATAGCGCCCGGTGATGTGCAGGTTCGACGGGGCCGTGCCGCGCGCGGGCTTTTCGATCATGCTCTCGATGGGCGACACCTTGGCATCGCGGTCGGTGACACCGACGATGCCGTAAAGATGCGTCTGATCGTCCGGCACGGGAGCAACGGCAATGTGGTTGCCACCATGCTGTTCGTAGGCCGCGATCATATCGGCGAGGCACGGGCTGGCACCGTGATGCAGCATGTCGGGCAACAGCAGCGCGAAGGGTTCATCGCCGACGATGTCGCGGGCGCACCACACGGCGTGGCCCAGACCCAGCGGCACCTGTTGTCGGGTAAAGCTCGTTCGACCCGCACCGGGAAGATCGCGGGCGAGTGCTTCCAGTTCGGCTGTCTTGCCGCGCTCGGCCAACGTCTTGTCGAGCTCGAACTGGATATCGAAATGATCCTCGATCATGCCCTTGTTGCGGCCCGTGACGAAAATGAAATGCTCGATGCCGGCGGCGCGCGCCTCGTCGACGACGTGCTGGATCACGGGCCGGTCGACGACGGTCAGCATTTCCTTGGGCATGGCCTTGGTGGCTGGCAAAAAGCGTGTGCCGAGCCCCGCCACCGGAAACACGGCTTTACGGATCGGTCGGGGGTCGCGGGCCATGAGATGCTCCGGAAACGGGGATTGTGAACGGTCGGGTGCGGATCGAAACTAAACCGTGCGCGTTGATCTGGCGATAATTCAGCATCCTGGCGTATGAAAGCCGTGCGAACCTGTTTCGTTCCACATCTTCCCAGCCGCAGTTTCTCTCCGAGGATCGTATGACCATATTGGTGACCGGCGGCGCCGGCTACATCGGCAGCCACATGGTACTCGAGCTGATCGATGCCGGCGAGCGCGTCGTCGTGCTGGACAATCTGTCCACAGGCTTTCGATGGGCGGTGCCGTCGGCGGCCAAGCTCATCGAAGGCGATGTCGGTGATGTGCCCCTCGTGCGCGCCCTGTTGCAGGAGCACACAGTCGAGGCGATCATCCACTTTGCCGGCTCGATCGTGGTACCGGAGTCTGTGGCCGATCCGCTCGGCTATTATCTCAACAATACGGTGAAGTCGCGGTCGCTGATGGCCGTTGCCGTCGAATGCGGCAGCCCGCACTTCATCTTTTCTTCGACGGCGGCGGTTTACGGCGCGCCCAAAGACAATCCAGTGTCGGAGGATGCGGCACTGCTACCGATGTCGCCCTACGGATCGTCGAAACTGATGACAGAGATCATGCTGCGCGACACGGCGGTGGCTCACCCCATGCGATATGTGGCGCTGCGCTATTTCAACGTCGCTGGCGCCGATCCCGATGGGCGGTCGGGACAATCGACGCCAAAGGCCACCCACCTGATCAAGGTTGCCTGTGAAGCGGCATTGGGTAAACGGCCCTCGATGGAGGTGTTCGGCACCGACTACCCGACGCCGGACGGCACCTGCATTCGCGATTACATTCACGTGAAGGATTTGGCGCGCGCGCATGTGGCAGCACTCGAGCATTTGCGGCGCGGAGGCCAATCCGACGTCTACAACTGCGGATATTCGAAGGGCTATTCCGTGCTCGAAGTAATCGAGGCGGTGAAGCGCGTGTCGGGGATATCGTTCGCGGTTCGCCATTCACCGCGTCGGCCGGGCGATCCACCCGCCATTGTCGCTGCGTCGGACAAAATTCGGCGTGAGTTGGGCTGGACGCCGCAACACGACAGTCTCGACGCAATCGTCGCCCAGGCGCTGGCCTGGGAAGCGAAAGTCGATGCCATGAAAAAGGCGGGCGGCTGAACGCCACCCGCCAAAACATCACGCGCTCAGCGCAGGGGGCAGTTCAGCGCCACGAACCGCGCGACGGTGCGGAACGATCGCGATCGCCGTTGCTGCGCGGCGCACCGGGGCCACGGTTGCGGCCACTTTCGGGGCGCATGGGGCGGTCGCGGACCGGACGATCCGCCGACGCCGGACGGGGCGTGCCGCGCTGATCGTCCGCACGAGTGGGGCGTTGATCGCGATTGGCGTCGCGAGGAGGAGCCCGATCACGGAAATCGCGGGCTGCGGGCCGGTCACGACCTTCACTCGACGCGGGCCGATCACGGCCACCATCACGCGGGGCGCCGTCACGGGCGGGTGCCGCTGCGTGGCGCCGATCACCAGACGGTGCGCGCGGACGGTCACCCGAAGGCGCGCGTGCAGGACGGCTGTCGGTGCGTTCGCCGCGACCAGAAGCCGGGCGTCCACCGTTGCCGTTGCCGCGACGGTCGCCGCCACGTTCGCTGCGGGGACGATCGACGGGGCCGCTGTCGGCAGTCAGGCCCGGATCGCGCAGGCGATCTTCGGACGCAATGGTTTGGCGGGTGAGGCGCTCGATGCGCCGCAGCAGATCGCGCTCGTCGTTGGCGCACAGCGAGATGGCGCTGCCTTCGGCGCCGGCGCGGGCCGTCCGCCCGATGCGATGCACGTAGGACTCGGGCACCTCGGGCAGCTCGAAATTGACGACGTGCGAGACGTTGTCGATGTCGATACCACGGGCCGCAATGTCGGTCGCGACCAGGACGCGCAACTTGGCGTTGCGGAAGAGGTCGAGCGCATGCTCGCGCTGCTTCTGGCTCTTGTTGCCGTGAATGGCGGCGACACGAATGCCGGCCGCGTCCAGATGTTGGGCCACCTTGTCGGCGCCACGCTTGGTGCGCGTGAAGACGAGCGTGCGCGACATGGCGGGATCGGTGAACAACTCGGCCAGCAGGGCGCGCTTCTTGGGCGCTTCGACGTGAATGACGCGCTGGTTCACCCGGTCGACGGTCGAGGCCACCGGCGTCACCGCGACTTTGATGGGATCGCGCAGGAACTCACCGGCCAACGCGGCAATTTCGTGCGGCATGGTGGCGGAGAAGAACAAGGTCTGCCGGCGTGCGGACAGACCGCCGACAATGCGACGGATCGGCTTCACGAAGCCCAGATCGAGCATCTGGTCGGCTTCGTCGAGCACCAGTATTTCGGTACCTTTGATGTCGGCGTTGCGCTCTTGCATATGATCGAGCAGGCGGCCGGGGGTCGCCACGAGCACGTCGACGCCGTGGGAGAGCGCCTGGATTTGGGGACGGTGCGCGACGCCGCCGTACACGACTGCGACGGAGAGTTGCAGATGGCGACCATACGTGCGGAAGCTTTCTGCGATCTGGGAGGCCAGTTCGCGCGTCGGCGACAGCACCAGGACGCGGCAGCCCTTGCGGGGCGCAGGGCGACGGTCGGCGGCGAGGCGATGCAGGATCGGCAGCGCGAAGGCGGCCGTTTTGCCGGTGCCGGTCTGCGCAATGCCGAGCAGGTCGGCGCCGGTCATGACGATCGGGATGGCTTTTGCCTGGATCGGAGTCGGCGTCGTATAGCCTTCGCCCTCCAGCGCCTTGAGGAGAGGCGCAGCGAGGCCGAGATCAGTAAATTGTGTCACAGAGAGACTTTCATTGGGGGCGAACACGCCAAAGCCCGCCGACAACGCGGCAGAACCCGCGGATCGCGGTTCGATTCTGGTGACGCCCCGCGTGGCCTGGGCAGTCGGATGGACGGGAGGATCGAGGCGCTCTACAGAAGGACTAATGGTGGCTCGTGGCAATGCCCGAGAGCCTGGACAAGTCCCTTCACGCGGCTGGAGCGCCGAGAACCGCTCTTCGAGCGATAGGCCGTTGTCTCATGTTGCAGCGCAACGGTCAACCGAATAATGGGCCCGAGACGAGCCCGAGGATGACAAAACGGGAGCTCTAGGGCGACAGATCACCCCCCCCTGGAATGACGGGCCGCAGGCGATCTCACGTGGACAGCGCGGCATCGGCGGGACTAGAGTCGCGATCAACGACCGCAACGGAGACCTCCCATGACCAGCCCCCACACGGCCGACGATGCCATCCGGGTCTATTGGCACCCTGGCTGAACCAGTTGTCTCCGAACCAAGGAGTTCCTTGGTAAGCAAAACGTGCCGTTCATTTCCCGCAACGTCCTCGAAGACAAGGACGCCTGGGGCGAACTCGCACGGTTCGGCATCAAGATGGTGCCGGTCGTCACACGTGGCGACGGATGGGCCAATGGCCAGATCCTCCGCGACGTCGCCAGAATCGCGGGCATCACGCTACCCGAGCAGACCATGCTCGAGCCGAAAGAGCTGGTGCGGCGCATCGACGTCATCTTGACGGCCGAGCAGCGCTTTTTCGGACAAATGCCCGAAGAAAAAATGCAGGCGCAGGTGCCGGGTCGTCCGCGCAGCTTCGCCAATCTGGCGTGGCACACGTTCAACGTCATCGACGCGTGGCTCGAACTCGTCGTCGATGGCCAAGCATTGATCGAGGGCGCCTACAGCCGCAACGCCCCCGAAGGCGGGGCCCGCAAAGCCGACATCCTGGCCTACGGCGCCGACGTGCAAAGCCGGTTCAACGCGTGGTGGGCCGAGGACGGCGCATCGTTGGAATGGGACGAGATGGCCGACGTCTACTACGGCGATCAGTCCCTGCACGACTTCCTCGAACGTACGACGTGGCACGCGGGCCAACACACCCGGCAGATGATGATGATCCTGGAGACGTTCATCGGCATCACGCCGAAGGACCCGCTGGGACCAGACATGTGGGTTGGTTTGCCGATGCCGGAGAAGGTCTGGGACGACGAAAAGCCGATCGCGTGAACGCGGTGGCGGCGGCACACCATGAAAAAGTCGGCCATCGCAATGGCCGCCCTTGATTGTTTCCCCACGTCCCGGTGGTAGCAGGACGTGGGCGCGTGACCGGAAGTTATTTCTTCTCGGGCCAGTAGTAGTTGGCGCCGTAGCTGTAGTCGAGCGCGATGGCGCGCCGTGCCGGCACCACCTGAGATGCGTAAGCGCGCTGGCTGTCGTAGACCTTCTTGAAGAAGGGGTTTTTCTCCGACTCGATCCGGGCGATCTCGTCCCAGGCTTCCAGCGTCTTTTTCAATACGTCGTCGGGCGTCCGCTCGATCTTGACGTTGTGCTTTTCCGTCAAGTCCTTGATGGCCGCTGCGTTGAGGCTGTGCAACAGCATCTCGTTCTTGAAGGTTGCTTCCCAGGTTGCGGCCTCGATGATCGCTTTGAGATCAGGGCCGAGGCTCTTCCACAGGTCGCCGTTGATGAGCAGCTCGATCGATGTTGCCGGCTCGTGCGTTGCCGGCATGTAGAGGTATTTCCAGATCGTGTGCAGCCCGAGTTTCATGTCTTCGGCGGGGCCGACCCACTCACCGCAATCGATGACGCCGCGCTCACCTGCGGGCACGATTTCACCGCCGGGCATGTTGACGACCGCCATGCCGGACTTGGAGTAGACCTCGGCGGTGAGACCTGTCTGGCGGCACTTGCGACCCTTCAGATCTTCCCAGCTTTTGACCGGCGTCTTGAACCAGCCGAGCGCTTGGTTGGCGACAGTTCCGAGCGGGAGGGGCTCGACGTTTCTCTGCAGGATCGTCTGGTAGAATTCACGATAGAGGGCAAGGCCGCCACCGTGATAGAGCCAACCTTGATAGTCGAGAATGTCGAAGCCGAACGGGCCACCCGGCGTCGGGCCGAACAGCGCTCCGGCGCGATGCTTGCCGACCCAGTAGGCCGAAGCGGTGTGGCCGCCGTCGATGACCTTTTTATGCACCGCATCGAGAACCTCGAAGGCGGGAACGAGTGTGCCGGCCGGCAAGGGCTCGATATCGATGCGCCCCCCCGACATGAGGCGCACACGCTCCGTGAACGACCTGAAAGTGTCCATGAACGTGCTGGATCCCGGGAAGCTCGCCTGAAAGCGCAGCTTCTGGGGCGCGGCGGGCGTCTGCGCCGCCGACGGCGACAGGGCTAGCCCGACTACGACTAAGGATGCGGCCGCACCAGCGGCCAGCTTGTTCCACAGCATTGCGTGTTCACTCCCATGTCTCTTGCGGCACGGTGGCTCGCGCGTTCTTAGGGCTCGGTCAGAACCCATCCAGACAGTAGTCGGCTTGTGAATATCCCGCCAGTACCGCTGTGCAGTGTGAGCCAAGGGCGCGCTGCACGCCGGTGGAACCGGATTAGAGGCGGCTGTGTCGTCGCCCTTGAACCGGAGGCGGCAACCCGCTCTATATGCGCTCGAGGATTTTCCGCCCCCACCCGAGGAACCGAGCCATGGCCACCGGCGACGCCAAAGTCTCTCCCTTCGCACCGGCAAAGCTTGCCGACGTTCCCGTCATCGACGGCGTGCGGTTCGCGGCTTGCGAAGCCGGCATCCGCTACAAGAACCGGACGGACTTGATGGTCGCGGTGTTCGACGCGGGCACGACAGCGGCGGGCGTCCTGACCCAATCGAAAACGTGTTCGGCCCCTGTGTTGTGGTGCCGGCAGAGCCTGAAAGGCGGCAAAGCCCGCGTTCTCGTCGTCAACTCGGGCAACTCCAATGCCTTCACCGGCAAGAAGGGCCGCGAGGCCGTGCAGATGACGGCCCAGTTTGCGGGCAAAGCTGTGGATTGCGGACCCGATGAGGTTTATCTCGCGTCGACCGGTGTCATCGGTGAACCGCTCGATGCCTCGAAGTTTTCCCACTTGCTCGACGGCTTGACCAAAGCGGCCACCTCTGGCGCCTGCGCCGACGCTGCCCGCGCGATCATGACCACCGACACATACCCTAAGCTCGCCACGCGCAAGACGCGCATCGGTGGCGTCGAGGTGACGATCAACGGCTTCTGCAAAGGCGCGGGCATGATCGCGCCCGATATGGCGACGATGCTGTGTTTCCTGTTCACGGACGCCGCCATCTCCGCCGCCGCGTTGCAGAAGGTGGTGGCCAACGGCGCAGCGACGAGTTTCAATTGCATGACCGTCGACGGTGACACCTCCACCAGCGATACCTGCCTGATGTTTGCCACAGGCGCGTCTGCAAAGAGGGGCCAGAAGAGGGTGGACGATGCCGCCGATCCCGCCCTCGCCGCGTTCACGGAGGCCACCCATGACCTCCTGAAAGAGCTCGCCATCATGGTGGCGAAGGACGGCGAGGGCGTCTCCAAGTTCGTGACGCTGAAGATCGAGGGCGCGGAAACCGATGCAGCGGCCCGCATCATCGGCTTGTCGATTGCCAACTCACCGCTCGTCAAAACCGCGATTGCCGGTGAGGACCCCAACTGGGGGCGCATTGTCATGGCCGTCGGCAAAGCCGGCGAAGCGGCCGATCGCGACAAGCTCTCGATCTGGTTCGGAGAGCGGATCGTGGCCCAGAACGGTGAGCGCGCGGCCACCTACGATGAACCGACGATGGCCCAATACATGAAAGCCCGCGAAATCGACATCCGCGTCGACGTCGGCATCGGCAAGGGCCAAGCCACGATCTGGACGTGCGACCTGACGCACGACTACATATCGATCAACGCGGATTATCGCAGCTAGAGCGCTTTCCACGTAGGACGTTCCACGTAGGTTGGGTCAAGCGCAGCGCGACCCAACATTCACGGCATACCGGGCATTGTTGGGTCGCGGCCAAGGGGCCTTGACCCAACCTACGACGCCTACGACGCCCGCCACCCGATTACGATTCACAGCAAAACGTCCTATCCCCCTGCAACCGGCGGCCAGACGGCGATGGCGTCACCAGGTGCGAGGCGCACTTGGGCCCGCGAAGCCGGCGGCTGGAAAATGCCGTTGCGCAGCACGAGATGGCAGGACGCGCGCGGCACCTGATAGCGATCGAGCACCTCGAGGATCGTCGTCCCCTCGGCCACCTCGACCGACGCCTCATTGCGCTCCGCATGGGACGGCAGATAGACGCCGAGCGAGGCATAGAGTTTGAGAGTGATTTGCATGCGCGCGCTTCAGCGAGAGGACGGTGTCGAGCTGGAGTGTAGACCAATCCTCATATTCTAGAAAGAAACAGCCGAATTCCATTTCGGGACCATATGCTTACCGTTTCATCATTCAGGATCGGCCCCAGGTCGGGCACATTGGCGCCACCTCTCCACTGGTTTCCCGGTTCGGGTAGGGCGTGACGACGCCGCTGCGCGACTGAGCGAGCAAGCCCGAACGTTGCGTTCGACTATTCTTGGGAAAGACCCCGGCTCTGCGCAGCGCTGCTGCGCTGCTTCGGCCAGGGAACCAGAAATTGACGAACCCGCGACGATACCTTCATCGCTAACCCCCATCATCGTTTCATCATTCAGGGTCGACGCCAAGTCGGTGGCCACAAACGCCTCGTGTCTTGCGAACCCTCACGCCGCAGCCTCCGCTTCGGCCTCGACCCCAGCCTCCACCACCTTGCTCGCCCCCATGCGCTCCTTCACTAATTCCAGCGCCGCCACATAGTCCGGCTTGCCGCTGCCCAGCAACGGCAGGCGGTCGACGATGAGGTAGTCGGCGGGGACGGCGAGTTCGGAGGCGCCTTTGCCGCGCGCGTGGCGTTGGAAGGCGTCGCGGGCCGCCGTTTTCTCCTGCGTGATGAGCACCAGACGCTCGCCTTTGCGCGCGTCGGGCAGCGAGACCACCACCGACAGCGCGGCCGGCCACAGCTCGGCGGCCAGCGCCTCGACGGCCGATAGCGAGACCATCTCGCCGGCAATCTTGGCGAAGCGTTTCACGCGGCCTTTGATCGTGATGTAGCCATCCGCATCGATCGAGACGATGTCGCCCGTATCGTGCCAGCCGTCGGCCGGCGGCTCGAGCACGCCGGGATTTTCGGTGCGATAGTACCCCAGCATGACGTTGGGCCCGCGCACGATCAGGCGGCCACCATCGGTGATGCCGGGAACGGGCTCGAGGCGCGCCTCCATCAGCGGTGACAAGCGGCCCACCGTGCCCGCCCGATTGGCGAGTGGCGTGTTGATCGCCAGAACGGGCGCTGTTTCGGTGACGCCGTAGCCTTCGAGAATGCGCACCCCGAACCGGTCCATATACAGCGTGCGGGTGCGCTCCTTGACGGCTTCGGCGCCGGCCATGATCAGGCGCACGTTGTGGAAGTCGTAGGGGTGCGCGGTGCGCGCGTAGCCGTTGAGGAACGTGTCCGTGCCAAACAGGATCGTGGCATTGGTACCGTAGATCAGTTCGGGCACGATGCGGTAGTGCAGCGGCGAAGGATACATATAGACCGGAATGCCACCCAGCAGCGGCATCATCATGCCGCCCGTCAAACCGAACGAGTGGAACACGGGCAATACGTTGAACACCTTGTCGTCGCCGTTGGCGGAGATGCGCGCCAAACACTGTGCCGTGTTGGCGATGATGTTGCGGTGAGAGAGGACGACACCCTTGGGCGTGCCCTCCGAACCCGAAGTGAACAACACGACGGCGGGATCGTTGGGCTGGCGCACCACCTGCGGGCGGCTGCCCTGCAGGAACCCACGCAGTTTATCCATCGTGCCGATGCTCGCCCTCACGTCCTCGAGATAGACCATACGGATGCCCGCATCGGTCATCTTGGCGATGAGGTCGTCCAGGCGGCCTTTTTCGATGAAAGCGTGCGACGTCAGCACCACGTCGACTTGGGCCGCGCGGCAGGCGGCGATGACGTTCATGGCGCCGGCAGTGAAGTTGATCATCGCCGGGACGCGGCCAATTGTTTGCAGCGCAAAGAAGGTGACGGCCACGCCCGCCGAATTCGGCAACAATACGCCGATGGAGCTGCCGGGTTTGCCCTCGCTCGAGAGCTTGGCGCCGAGGATTTGCGCACCCAGCACCAACCGCTTGTAGGACAGCTTCGTGCCCATCGGGTCTTCGACGGCGGGGCGTGCGGTGGCGCGCGTGTCGCGGGCCTCGACCAAGGCGGAAAACAGCGTCTGATCGGTGCGGGCCGTCTCGACCGCACTGTCGACCATGATGTCCTGCAGCTTGGCGCCCGCGGCCTGCCGGCGCGCTTTGCCCTTCAACTCGGGCGCAACCTGGATTTTGCGCGGCGGCAGAATCGTCACGACCGTTTTGGGAAACCAAGCGCGTTTGACCTTGGAGCGCGTCAAATAGCTGAGCGGCGACCGCTCGGGGCCTTCGATGCGCACGGGGATCACCCACGCGTCGGCCTTTTCCGCGATCATGGCGGTGCCGTCGTAGACTTTCATCAGGCCGCCGGTGACGGTGATGCGCCCCTCGGGGAAGATGACGACCGTTTGTCCACCCTTGACGATGTGGACGAGGTGGCGCGTCGCAAGCGGCCGCGTCGGATCGATGGTGACGGCGTTGATCAGTCGCAAAAACGGCTTGGCCCAGCGCTTGCCCGCAATGCCCGTGTCGACCGCGAACGCGGCATGTCCCGGCAGGATCGCGTGCAGGATTGGGCCATCGAGCAGGCTGGTATGATTGGGCGCGATGATAGCGCGCGTGCCAGCCACAGGCAGGTTCTCGATGCCGCGCACTTCCATGCGTAAGAACAGCTTGCAGAGGAAGCGCGCCACGTCCTGCACGCCATCGCGTCCCCACGCGCGCAACACGAGCGCGGCGACGACGAGATTGCACACCCCCAGCAGCACGAACAGTTCGGCAACGCCCAGGCCCATCGTCTGCAACAGCGCGACAAGGACCGACGAAGCAACCATGTAGGCCGCATTCATGACGTTGACGGCGGCGATGACGCGCGCCCGGCGATCGACGGGCGCCCAACCCTGCACGGCGGTGAACGAGGGGACGATGTAGAGGCCGCCGGAGAACGCCAAGGCAAACAGCGCCAGCAGCAGCGAGCCGCCCGTCCAACTCGTCGCGAAATCCCAGGCACCGAGCGCACCGGCAGCGTCCGGCGCGGCCGCGAGCAAAGCGCCAATCTGCATCGAGACGACACCCATCAACACGGCGCCAACCGGCACCAGCGCCAAGTTGGGGCGGTGGTGGCTGGCCTTGGCGGCGACGAGCGATCCCACCGCGATACCGACCGTGAACAGCGCGATGGCGAGCGACAACACGGCTTCGGAGCCGCCCAGGCGATCGTAGATGAGCGCGGGCAGCAATGCCAATGCCACACCGCCTACGGCCCAGAACCACGACACGATATGGCCGCCGACCCACAGGCGATCGGTCGTGCGCAGCTCGCCGATGAGCCGACGCGTGGATGAAAGAGGATTGCGATCAATTTTCAAATCCGGCGCGGCCGCCCCTCTGGCGGGCATCAGCTTGGCCGAAATCCAGCAGGCGATGGCCAGCCCCAGAATGATGACCGACACGAGCGTGGGATCAGCGTCGCGGCCGACGACGAAACCGGCCAATAGCGTCCCACCCAGGATTGCCAGGAAGGTTGCGCCTTCGACGAGGGCGTTCCCCGACGACAGCTCGTCGGCCGACAGTTGCTCGGGCAGCACGCCGTATTTGATCGGGCCAAACAGCGCACCGATGATGCCGAAAAGGCCCAGGGCGACAAACAGCAGTGGAACGGAGTGGAGGAGAAACCCGGCGCAGGCGACCAAAGCCACCGCGATCTCGGCCAACTTGATGCGTTCGGCCATGAGCGCCTTGTCGAAGCGATCGGCGAGCTGGCCACCCAAGGCCGACAAGAAGAAATACGGCGCAATGAACACCGCGCCCGCCAGCGGCACCAGCGCGGCTTTCTGCGACGCGACCAGCGTAAAGGTTATCAGAATGACCAATCCCTGTTTCAGCAGATTGTCATTCAACGCAGAAAAGAATTGGCACCAAAAGAGTGGCGCAAACCGGCGGGATTTCAGCAAGTCACCAAACATTGGAGCGTCCCTCACGTCACTGGGCTGGTGGCCGGTTTTCGCCGGCGAGCCTCCAGGATTGTCGTTAATTTTCGGCACTCACTGCTCGGAAAAACGCCCGGGAGAGATAGCGGGCTTCACGGCTGGGCCTTCTAGTTCTGTCCGGAAAAAGTTCCCATACAACCATGTGAGGCTTTGCGCCGATTGCGGCGCGGCAGAGGCCAAGAACTGCGGCGGCATGACCAACCGCTGATCGATATCCAGCACCTGCTCGCCGGCCCGCGCGGCGGCTCCGAGCACCTTTCGGGCGATCCATGACATCATGCGACTCTCCTATTGAACTTAGTTCACAAAAACACCGTATCAGTGAACTACGTTCATTTCAAGCCCCAAAGATGTCCTAGGGCTGCACCCGGTCCCATCGTCTCGAGGACGCTCGAAAATCTGGACTGACGCTGACCGCCTATTTCGCCCGGTCGGGATAGCTGCGGGCCATGCCTTCGCGCACGTCCATTTGGATGCCGTACTGCGGGAACGGATAGCGCAAGCCGTTCTTGGCGAGGTGGGTCATGCCCTCGAGTGCCTTTTGTAGGTAATGCGGCGGTGCGGCCATGAGCATCTCGTCGTCGAGGACGCCGCCATAGCGCCGCTCGGCAAAGCAGGGGATCGACAGCGACGGTTCGCGCTTCGACAGTGCGCGACCCCAACTGTCCGCGCACGCGGTCTCGCCCACCACGCTCCAGTCGAAACGCTTGTAGCCGACGTATTGCAGGCCATTGATGAAATACATCATGGCGCCGGGCGTCGCGTAGAAGAGCGCGATGTCGGGTGGATCGAGCCGGCCCGCCGCCAGCGGCGAGATCGCCAGCGCCTCGTATTGGCCATCGGGCACGCAGTCCAGCGCGGCTTGGCGAGCGGCCGCATCCTCGAGCGTGCCGTGCCAGACTCCGACGGTGCTCTTGCCGCTGGCCCACTCCGGCGTTTTGGAATGGCCCAGCCCGACCACGGCCCGGCATTGCGCGCCGACCAGATTGTCCGACGTCACGCCGACGGTCCATCCCAGCCGCGACGCCTGCCCGACGAGCTGATCGAGTGTGTGCACGTTCTTGGGGCGGCGAATGCGCGGGATCGCTTCCATCTCCGCCGCGTCGACGAACATCTTCATGCCGAACGGCGGATTGCGCAGCTTCAGAATGCGCTCGAGTTCTGTGGAGAGGCGCGCGAGGTCCAAGGGCTGGGACCGGTCCGGCGACGGCGCGACAGTGGTGGCGGTCATGGGGCGTGCTCCCTCGAGGTTTCGCATCTTGTCAGAACGTCGCGATCTTTCGCGCAGCGGTCAATCGCCGAATGCGCGCCCGCCTACCCCCGCTCCGTCTTCACGATCCCGTCCGCGTGCAATGCGGCGATATCGGCCTCCCCATAGCCGACCTCGCGCAGCAACTCATCGGTGTGCTGGCCCAGCAGTGCGGTCGGGCGTCCGGCCGGTGGCGTCGTGTCGGCGAATTGGATCGATTGCCACGCGACGCGCAAGCGACCCGCCGTCGGATGCGTGCGCACCGCGACCATGCCGTTTTCCAGGGCGTGCGGATCTTCGAGGAACAGCGCACTGTCGCCCCGTTGCGCGTCGGCACACGCAACGTTGCCGCGTCGCAATGCGGCGAGGAGATCACCGTGCGTCCATCGGCTGAAAGCTTCGGCGAGCGCCTGCGCGAGTGGCATTTCGTTGGGATGTTGGCCGACGCGTGCCGCACCTGTGGTCGGCGCATCCCGCACACCAGCGATTTCGAGCACGGCCCGCTGCTCGTCCGCCGTGCGCGCCACCACGTATATCCACCCATCGGACACGCGAAACAGGCGATGGAACGGGCCCAGACCATATTGATCTTTGTCGGACAACGGCCGCTTGGGCTTGCCGGCGTAGCGCGTGAACCACGCCGACGACAGCAGGATTGCACCCGTCAGCAGATTGGCATCGACACGCTGGACCACCCCCGTGCGGGCACGCGCGTACAGCGCAAGCACCGTGCCCAGCGCCCCCAGCGCGCCCGTCGTATAATCGGTCGGCGCGAGTTGAGCTGGAAACACCGGCGGATTGTCCGGCCCCCCTTGGGCGCGTTGCAATCCCATCAGAGCCTGCGCCAGCGGATCGATACCAGGACGTTTGGCATAGGGACCCGTCCAGCCGTAGCCGGTCAGATGCGTTTCGATCAGTCGTGGATTGAGCGCCGGCGTAATCCCCATCCGCTCCGTCGCGTGCGGCCGCAAGTTGGCGACGAGCGCATCGGCACTCACCGCGATGCGCTGCGCAACGTCCTTGCCCTGCGGCGTCGACGTGTCGACCGAGATCGAGCGCTTCTCGAAGTTGACGGCATAGAAATAGGTCCGCCCGATCGGCCGTGAGAGATCTCCCCCCGGCGGCTCGAGCTTGATCACGTCGGCTCCGAGATCGGCGAGCAGTCGGCCGCACGTTGGACCCGCGATCAGGTTCGTGATTTCGAGAATGCGAACGCCATCGAGCGGAGGCGGCTCGGGGATCGCGGAGGCGCGCGGCGCAAGTGATGTCGAGTGGGCCTTTGGCCAGTCGGGGGGAAGGCGCGTGTCGTAGACATCCGCGGACCGTGGACCCGGAACGCGTCCCGGCGTCCGGCTGAACGCTATCGGCACGCCCATTTGCGTAACCGCGCCGACCACCAGATCCTCGAGGGTCGTTACCATTCCGTTGTGGAGAACTTGCGGGTCGCTCAATCCTTCCTCGCTCGAGCGCGCGGGCGCAAATGGCACATCGGCCGCCTCGAAGTCCGCCGCCCATGCGCTCGCGCTGCGCGTTTTCATGATGCGCGCCACGGTTTCGCGCAGCTCCTGCACGTCGGCGGGTGTCTTGCCACCGCGCCCTTGGTCGAAGCGCGGCTCGGCAACGAGCGCTCCGATGCCCATGAGGCCCGCTGCTATGGTGATGAAGCGCGGATGCACGCAGCCGAGCTGAAGGTAGGCGCCATCCGCACATGCGTAGTTGCTGTAGAACGGTGCGCTGCCCGCTGGATGTGTTTGAAACACATGCGCCGGGATATGCGTGCCGTCGACCTTGGGGTGATAGAGCAGCGCGCCCGCCATCAGCGACGTTTCACCAATGCGGCCACGCCCCGTCCGCGCTCGCGCCAGCAGCGCACTGGCGACGCCGAGCGCGGCCAGGATCGCAGCCCCCACGGACGGTAGCGGATGCACGACATGCACCGGTGCTGCCCGAAACCCCGGCATGCCGCCGAGCACGCCCATGCGCGCCAACACCAAATCGTCGATCGGCGGCTCGTCGCGCAGGGCCCCACGTTTGCCGTAAGCCGTGATCGAGCAGGCAGCCAGCCGTGGATTGATCCGCGCCAGCCACGCGGGTTCGATCAGCGCTTGCAGCGGCGACGAGGGAGCCAGATCATCGATCAGTACGTCGGCGCCGGCAACGAGGGTGCTCCAGAATTGACCGGCCGTCGATCCGCGATTCGCGGCGGCCTCGGCCACATCCAGCGAGACCACCTCCTTGCCGCGATCCCAAACAATGAACCCACCCGCGCGCGGCCCTGCCTCCCCCAGATCGCACACGCGCACGACGCGGGCGCCCTGATCGGCCAGCAGCATCGTGGCGAAGGCCGATGCGGCGCCCGTTCCCAGCTCCAGGACGCACAGCCCCTCGAGTATCGACGGCATCGAGATCACCCCGCCTTTGGTCCGCGATCGCGGCAAAACGCGCCCACCCTGATCCGCACGCTAACGCAATGCGACTGCGGCGTCGACGCCACTTGGCGGCGCCAAAAAGGTGTGAAAGCTTGGTATCGGTCAACAACAACCGAAAGGAGGTGATCCGATGTCGAGTGGGATTGCGAAGCTGTCTGGTCAGCCGACGCGGATCTTTCAGGCTCCGGGGCAACCTCCGGTGTCTGGCTGATCAGCCCTCGCGCCCCGGCACTGTTTGCACGGGCGCTTTGAAGGGGCTGGCCACAGCCGAATCTCACGAGAGGCCATCCGTCAAAGCGACGGGTGGCCTCTTCGCGTTTCAGATCCCCTTCGGGCGTTTCAAAACTTCACGGAAATGCCGGCACGAACCGTGTGTGACTCCGGGTCGTAGCCGTTGTTGAGACCATTGTGGCCGAACGGCTGTTTGCCCAGATCGGTGTAGTTGTATTCCAAGCGCAGGCCGATGTGGCGCGACACCATGAATTCGGCGCCCGTTCCGACCTGATAGCCCCACAGTGTGTCCGACACGGTGTTGAAATTGCCGACTGTGAAATCCATGTTCGACCAGGCGACGCCGGCGGTGCCGTAGAGCAGGAGAGCTGGGGCCACCAGAAAACCGGCCCGCGCGCGCATCGAGCCCAGGCTGTTCAGCTCCGATCGCAGGATGCCCTGGCCGGTGGCGGTGCTGCTGGTGACATTACCCGTGCCGACATCGAACTCGAGGCCGAGCACGCTGCGGCCGACCTGAAAATTGTAACCGGCAAAAGCGGTGCCGACCCTGCCGTCCTGATCGAATGTGTAGGTGCCGATATCGCCGGAGGCGACGCCTGGTCCCCACATCGTGCCGAGCGTTCCGCCCAGGTAAAATCCCGTCCAGCCGTCAGGCTCAGCGCGCGGCGGCTCGATCGGCGGAGCGAAATCCTCCGGTGGACGCGGGCGCGGGCGTCCGAGATCGGCAGCGGGCGCTGTCGCAGCCGTGAGCGCCAGCAGTACCGCAGCGGCGCCCAGTCGAGTGAACTTTCCGAGTGAACTCATACGCAAAACCTCGCACGTGCTGGGACGACACCTGGGCGCCCCTGTGAGGCATCGGCCTAGCGCACGAGTTCGGCGAAAGGGCGGGCTCACGACGGCTTCTTCGCGACCACATCGCGGCAACGGGCCGAAACCAGCCATCTGATTTCGCTCGTCATTCTCAATGGGTTGCGGTGAGGGATCGGCAAAGGCGGCCGCCCCTGGGGCCAGCCCTCATGCGATCCTGGTGCGGGGTATTGGAAGGCAATACAGGCTGGCCCCGACCCGCGCCGTCAGAGAGCAGACGGACAGCGGGCCACATGCCGGGAGGGAGCGTGCGATATCCCGGCGCGAGAAGGGCCGCGTGCGGCAGCGACCCCCTCGTCCAATATCTCCGCAACCCCTGACGCAGGACTTCGAGCCTCGGAGAATTCGTTGATCCGATGCCGTTGGGTACGCGTTGTATGTGTAACGATGATGACAGAACGTCCGGTGTGATCGCTGAAGTTCAGCTCCCGAAGCGCGTCTTCAGGCGCTCCAGCATATCGCGCGCCGTCAAATTCATCGACAGCGGCGTCACCGAAATCCAACCGTTGTAGACGGCCCACAAATCCGTGCCGCGTTCGGGGTTGGAGCGCCGCTTGGCGTACCCCAGCCAGTAATAAGGGTTGCCCCAGGTATCTTCCCGCTCCTCGACGCCCAGCAATTGCTGATCGCGGCGGCCCTGGCGGGTGATTTCGATACCCTCGATGGCATCGGGCGTGGTGTCTGGAAAATTGATGTTCATGAGAACGCCGGGTGGCCACTCTTCGGCCAGAAGATCGCGGATCAGCTTGGGCGCGTGTTTGATCGGCGTGTCCCAATGAGGATCATCGCCGGCCAGATAGCTGTAGGCCTGCGACAGCGCGATCGAACGCACGCCGAGTTGTGTGCCTTCGAAGGCGCCTGCAATGGTGCCCGAATAGGTCACGTCCTCGGCCAAGTTGGCGCCCCGGTTGATGCCGGACAGCACGAGGTCGGGCCGGCGCGCCTTCAGCACGTGGCGCATGCCCATGATGACGCTATCGGTCGGTGTGCCGCGCACGGCATGGACCCGGTCAGCGACCTTGCGCATGCGGATCGGCTCGTTGAGGGAGAGCGAGTGCCCAGCACCGGATTGATTGGTCTCGGGCGCGGAGACCCAAACCTCACCGTCGGGGCCCGCGAGCTCATCGGCAATCACCCGCAGCGCATGCAGACCCGGCGCGTCGATGCCGTCATCATTGGTCAGCAGGATGATCATGATGTCGTCCCCGTTCTCTCAGCCCGTCGAGGAATGCTTCACGCCGAAGGCGCGCAATGTCAGCCCTTGTATGGGACAGGCCAGAAATGGGGGCAAGCGCGGAGCATCGTGCCGGATGTCGCGCGCTGTGGAGTCGGCGGGGAGGCAGGGCGGCGGCGATCCCGGCGACACCGCCGGGAACAGGCCTTCAGTACACGCGCGCCTTGGGTTCGATGTAAGCAATCTCGTTGGTCATCGTGTAGGTGTGCACAGGCCGGTAATCGATGGTGACGGCGCGCTTGGCATCGTCGGCCCAGGCGAGCGTATGCTTCATCCATTCCTTGTCGTTGCGATCGGGGAAATCCTCCCGCGCATGAGCGCCGCGGCTTTCCTTGCGGTTTTCCGCCGACAGCATCGTGACGGCGGCCTGCGCGATCAGGTTGTCGTATTCCAGCGTTTCGATCAGGTCGGAATTCCAGATCAGCGAGCGATCGGTGACGCGGATGTCGTCCGACCCCTTCCAAATCTCGATGATCTGGCGCGCGCCTTCGCTCAACACAGGGCCATCGCGGAATACGGCGCAGTTCGCCTGCATGGACTTCTGCATGGCCAACCGCAGTTTCGCCGTCGGCGTGTCGCCCTTGGCGTAACGGAACCGATCGAGGCGGGACAGCGCCAGTTCGGCTGCATCGCTCGGCAGATCGGGGTGGGCGGTGCCTTTCTCGATGGTCGCGGCGGCACGAAGGCCCGCCGCGCGGCCGAACACGACGAGGTCGATCAGCGAGTTCGACCCCAAGCGATTGGCGCCGTGCACCGACACACACGCCGCTTCGCCGATGGCCATCAATCCAGGGACGATCGTGTCGGGATCGCCGTTCTTCAGCGTCAGCACTTCGCCGTGATAGTTCGTGGGGATGCCGCCCATGTTGTAGTGCACGGTCGGCAGCACGGGGATCGCTTCGCGACGCAAGTCGACGCCGGCGAAAATGCGCGCGCTCTCGGTGATCCCCGGCAGACGCTCAGCCAGGATCTTGGGATCGATGTGGTCGAGATGCAGGTGGATGTGATCCTTACCCGCGCCGACGCCGCGCCCTTCGCGAATCTCGATGGTCATGGCGCGGGAGACGACGTCACGCGAAGCGAGATCCTTCACGCTCGGTGCATAGCGCTCCATGAAGCGCTCACCGTTGGCGTTGGTCAGATAGCCGCCTTCGCCGCGCGAACCTTCGGTGATAAGCACGCCGGCACCGTAGATGCCGGTCGGATGGAACTGCACGAATTCCATGTCCCCGAGCGGCAGCCCGGCGCGCAGCACCATGGCGCTGCCATCACCCGTGCAGGTATGGGCCGAGGTGCAGGAGAAGTAGGCGCGGCCATAACCGCCTGTCGCCAGAATGGTTTTCTTGGCGCGAAAACGATGCAGCGTGCCGTCTTCCATGTTCAACGCGATGATGCCGCGACAGGCCCCTTCCTGATCCATAATCAGGTCGATGGCGAAATATTCGATGAAGAACCCCGCCGAGTGGCGCAGCGATTGCCCGTAGAGCGTGTGCAGCATGGCGTGGCCGGTGCGGTCGGCTGCCGCACAGGTGCGTTGGGCGGGCGGACCTTCACCGTACTTGGTGGTCATGCCGCCGAACGGGCGCTGGTAGATACGACCATCCTCGGTGCGCGAGAACGGCACGCCGTAGTGCTCCATTTCATAAACGGCTAGCGGCGCATTGCGGCACAGATACTCGATGGCGTCCTGGTCGCCCAGCCAGTCGGCGCCCTTGACGGTGTCGAACATGTGCCAGCGCCAGTCATCCTGGCCCATGTTGCCCAGCGCTGCGGCCACGCCACCTTGCGCCGCAACCGTATGCGAGCGGGTCGGAAACACCTTCGAAATGCACGCCGTCTTGAGGCCGGCTTCGGCACAGCCCAGCGTGGCGCGCAATCCCGCGCCGCCCGCACCGACGATCACCACGTCGTAGGTGTGGTCGGTCATGGCGTAGGCCCGGCCATTGGTCGCGGGCTTGGCCGCACCGTTGCTGTTCGTGTTCGCCATGACGTCAGGCCCCGAATGAAAGTTTGAGCACGGCGAAGACACACGTCAGGCCGACGACTGCCGAGAAGATCCAGTTCAGCATCAGCCACACCACCTTGGGGGCCTCGCTGTGCACGTAGTCCTCGATGATCACCTGCATCCCGAGCCACATGTGATAGACGCCAGCCAGGATCAAGAGCAGCAGCGGAATGGCGTTGAGCGGCCGCGCCAAAGCGGTGCGCGCGATCGCATAGTCGGCCCCGATCAAGCTCACGGCGAGGGCCACCGCGTGGATCGTCAAAAATATCAGCAGCACCGATGTGACGCGAATCCACCAAAAGTGCGCGGTCCCGTCCTTGGCCGAGCCCAACCCGCGCACGCGGGCCAGCGGCGTGCGGATGCGGGCTTTGGTCGGCGAAGGCGTGGGGTAAAGTGGTGGCGTGCTCATATTACAACGCTCCCTTGCCCAACAGAGCCCAAAGCCAAATGGCGATCGTCAAAACCGCCGAGCCGATGCCGGTCGCCCACGAAATCATGTCGATGCTATCGAGGTCGAACCCCCAGCCCGTATCCCAAACGAGATGCCGCACGCCGCCGAGCAGATGGTGCATCAAGGCCCAGGTGAAGCCGAACAGCACCAGCAGCCCGAGAGGGGAGGCCAACAACCGATTGGCCGAGGCGAACGCGTCGGGTCCGCTGGCGGCAGCGATCAGCCACCAAGCCAATAGGACTGTACCGCCGTACAAAGCCGCGCCGGTGATGCGATGCAGGATCGACATCACCATGTTGATTTCGCGCTTGTAGATTTGGATATGCGGAGAGAGCGGCCGTTGCGGCCGTTTCGACGATTGCGTCTCGTCTTGCGCCATTAGCTTCGATCTCCACACGGGGCGAGCGACGTTCGCCGCCTTTTAACGTGCCGATAGGAACCCGGCAATGCCGTGTGTCCCAAGACAGTGCATGGCAGTGTCGCACTTTCCACCGAACACACAGCCACAGACAATCAGCCCACCCTTGTGGCCCTGTCGACCCGCAGCTATAACCCGCGCCACACACACATAAGCTGCCGGTTCGCCGGCCGGAACCGAGGGTCCAAATGGCGATCGAACGCACGTTTTCCATCATCAAGCCCGATGCCACGCGCCGCAATATGACTGGTGCGATCAATGCGGTCATCGAAAAAGCGGGTCTGGCGATCATCGCCCAGAAGCGGGTGCGCTGGTCCAAGGCGCAGGCCGAGAAGTTCTACGAAGAGCACGCCGCCCGCCCCTTCTACGGCGAACTGACCACCTTCATGACGTCGGGGCCCGTGGTCGTCCAAGTGCTGGAAGGTGAGAACGCCATTGCCCGGTACCGCGAAATCATGGGCGCGACCGACCCCAAAGAGGCGGCTGACGGGACCATCCGCAAACTGTTCGCCGTCTCCAAGGGCGAGAACTCGACGCACGGCTCCGACAGCGCCGCTGCGGCCGCACGCGAAATCGCCCTCAACTTCAGCGCAGACGAAATCGTCGGCTGACCGTGGCGAACAAGGCGGAGGCGTCGGCACGTGACCGCCCGGGCGAATGCCACGCATGACCTGACAGTTATTGCAGCGGCGAGCATCGCCGTGGCCTTTGTCGTCATGGGCATCAAGTATCTGGCCTACCATTATACCGGCAGCGTTGCGCTCTATTCGGATGCGCTCGAAAGCGTCGTCAACGTCGTCACCGCCGTCGTGGCGTTGGTCACGATCCGCATCAGTGCGCGCCCCGCCGATCCGTTGCATCAGTTCGGCCACCACAAAGCCGAGTACTTCTCGGCCATTCTCGAGGGCGCGCTGATCATCTTCGCCGCCTTCCTCATCCTGCACGAGGCGTGGAGCGCCCTGTTCAACCCGCGCGCACTGACCCAACCCGTCCTCGGCATGGTCATTTCGACGGGCGCCAGCATCCTCAACGCAGGCTGGGCCACCGTTCTCGTCGTGATGGGCCGCCGCCGCAGATCGCCGGCGCTCGAGGCCGACGGCTGGCACATTGTCACCGACGTCGCGACCACGGCCGGTGTGCTCGTGGGTCTCGTGCTGGTCACTTTGACGGACTTGACCATCCTCGACCCCATTCTCGCCGGCGCCGTGGCGCTCAACATCCTGTGGACGGGATGGCGTTTGACCAGCCAATCGGTGAGCAGCTTGATGGACGAAGCGGTCGAGCCCGATGTCGGCAGCCAAATCCGAACCGTCATCGCGGCCAACGCGGGCGGCGCCATCGAAGTCCACGACCTGCGCACACGCAGCGCCGGGCGTGCCGTCTTCATCGAATTCCACATGGTGGTGCCCGGCACGATGACGGTCGCCGAGGCCCACGCCATCTGCGACCGCATCGAGGAAGCCATCCACAAGACCCTCGACGGCGCCGAGGTTCTCATTCACGTCGAACCCGATGGCGAAGCCCGCCATCACGGCGTGCTCGTATTGTGACGCGTCGACCGTAATCCTGATGACGCTGAACCCGAATTCCGTATAGTGCGCCCGCATCCGATCCCGAGCGAGGCGCTGCCATGCCGACACCGATGACCACAGTTCCGACGGCTGCCGCTGCCCTCGAAGGCCTGCGGCCCAAGGAGTCGTTCCAGGACCTGATCCTCACGCTACAGCAGTTCTGGGGGGCGCAAGGCTGCGTCATCCTCCAACCCTACGACATGGAAGTAGGGGCGGGCACCTTTCATCCCGCAACGACGCTGCGCGCGCTTGGGCCGCGGGCATGGAACGCGGCTTATGTGCAGCCCTCGCGCCGCCCCAAGGATGGTCGCTACGGCGAAAACCCCAACCGCATGCAGCACTACTACCAGTTCCAGGTGATCATGAAGCCATCACCGCCCGCCATCTTGGATCTGTATCTGGCGAGCCTCGATGCGATCGGTATCGCCACGTCCTTGAACGACATCCGGTTCGTCGAAGACGATTGGGAAAGCCCCACGCTGGGTGCCTGGGGGTTGGGCTGGGAGGTGTGGTGCAACGGCATGGAAGTGACCCAATTCACCTACTTCCAGCAGGTCGGCGGCTTCGATTGCAACCCCGTCGCCGGCGAGATCACCTACGGTCTGGAACGGCTCGCCATGTACGTGCAGGGCGTGGACCGGGTGTGGGATCTCAACTTCAATGGTCGCCACGACGACCGCAAGCTCACCTACAACGACGTCTTCCAGCAGGCCGAGCAGGAATTCTCCCGCTACAATTTCGAGCATGCCGACACCAACATGCTGCTCGCCCACTTCAAGGACGCGGAAGCCGAATGCAAGGCGTTGCTCGAGAAGGGTGCACCGTCCAACGAGACGGGAGGGCGCCACATGATGGCGCTGCCAGCCTACGATCAGTGCATCAAAGCGTCCCACGTCTTCAATCTTCTCGATGCGCGCGGCGTCATCTCCGTCACCGAACGCCAGAGCTATATCCTGCGCGTACGCGAACTGGCGAAAGCCTGCTGCGCGGCGTGGCTCGCCACCGAAGGCGGCGGCATGGCGTGATGACGCCCCGCCTCGATCGCCCTCAAATCCCTCGTGTGTCGGGCAATCCGCGCGTTGACACCGGCGCGCGGATTTGGCCAAAGTCCGCCCACGCCGCAAACCTCCTGCCCAGAAAGCCAGGTTCCAGATGGTCCAGCTGACGTTGCCAAGAAACTCCAAGTACACGACCGGCAAGACCTGGAATCGACCCGAGGGAAGCGGCACGTGGAAGGAATTCCGCATCTATCGCTGGAATCCCGACGACACAGACAACCCGCGCATCGACACCTATTGGGTGGATCAGGCGCAGTGCGGACCGATGGTTCTCGACGCGCTGATCAAGATCAAGAACGAGATCGATCCCACGCTCGCCTTCCGCCGCTCCTGCCGCGAAGGCATCTGCGGGTCGTGCTCGATGAACGTCGACGGCGGCAATGAGCTCGCATGCCTCAAGTCGATTGAAGACGTAAAGGGCGCGGTTCACATCTTCCCGCTGCCGCATCTGCAGGTAATCAAGGACCTCGTTCCCGACCTCACGGACTTCTACGCCCAGCACCGGTCGATCGAACCCTGGCTGAAAACCACCACGCCGACGCCTCCGGGGGAATGGAAACAAGCGCGCGAGGACCGCGAAAAGCTCGACGGGCTCTACGAGTGCATTTTGTGTGCCTGCTGTTCGGCGTCGTGTCCGAGCTACTGGTGGAACTCCGACCGGTTCTTGGGCCCCGCCATTCTGCTGCAGGCCTACCGCTGGGTCATCGACAGTCGGGACGAGGCGACCGGCGAGCGCTTGGACGCCCTCGAGGACCCTTTTCGACTCTATCGCTGCCATACGATCATGAACTGCGCCAAGACCTGCCCAAAGGGGCTCAATCCTGCAAAAGCCATCGCCGAATTGAAAAAGCTGATGGTGGAGCGTCGCGTCTGAGGCCGATAACCGCCACGACGCGCGGAACGACCCCTTGAAAACACTTTCGGCCGGTCGACCGCCTCATGCGATCACCGGCCGATGTGTTTGAAAGTGAACGCGGCTGTCGCCGACGTTCAGCCCTTCGCCTTGGGGCTCGTCTTGCGGCTGGCGGTGCGTTTCACCGACGAGGTCGAGCGCGCAGCAACGGTTTTCTTCTTGGCAGCCGGCTTGCGAGCAACCTTCTTCGTGATCTTGGCGGCAACGACAGAACGCGCGGCAACGGTGCGCGACTTGGTCTTCGCCTTGCTGGTAGGCTTCTTGGCAGGGGTCTTCTTGGTCTTCGCCTTGATTGTCTTAGCCATTGTCTCTCTCCTAGTTTTCCCAGATGGCGAGCGGCTCGTCTGCCCAGACGAATCATGTCCACACGCCTACATCAGTTTTGGCTGTCAGGGTTAACGCGTAGTTAACCGAAGTGGTCCAACGGGACCAAAATCGACATCATTCGAGTGCTTTGCATGTCTTTGATGATGCAGAAGAAAGCTCAGGCGACGCTTTTTGCCCGATCGGGTGATTCGGCGCCGACTCTGCCTCACACATGCCATCTCCGTCTCGACACACGCCATCCCCACCGCGTGAGATCAGCGCACGCAAAAACAAAGAGACCGGAGGGCGCAGGACGCATCCTCCGGTCTGGAACGTTCGCGACGTTGGTCTACGGCTGCACGGGGAAACCGTCGACGATCGTCGACAACGCGCCGGTCGTTCCGTTCAACGCGACGCTTTTTTCTTCGCGACGGCCTTCTTGGCGGCTTTCTTAGCCGGAGCCTTCTTCACTACCTTCTTTGCTGCCTTAGCCATTCTCTTTCTCCCTAGTTTTGAGATGCACCCGAATCAGCTCGAGCACGAAAAAATATGAACATAATCATCTGCGTTGTTGACTGATAAAACGAAAACTGTCTGGGAAAACCTGCGAGTTACTGCCCGAGTGTTGCTGTAAATCCTCATTTTGGTATTCAAATCGACTCTTTGAACGCTCGTGGACGAAATCCCGTTTGCTCTGTCGACTGTCGATCGCCGTCTGCGAACCGAATCTGTCGACGTCGAAAACGTGACGCCGTCGTCTCACTCAACTACGCACGCACTGCCTCGAAGGTTCCATCGCATGTGTGCGCATCCGACAAAAATTGTGCGCGCGATGCAAGATGTCAAGAGCATCGTAGCGCGAAAGCGTGATGAGCGATGAAGAAGTTCGCGCGCGCAACGACTGGATGCAACGTCATCGCATCACATCGCGCATCACTCGACCTTGTACTTGCGCAGCTCCTTCACCATCGCTGCGAGTTGATCGGCGACCTGCAAACCCGTCTCGATCGAGAGCTTGAGCGTCGCACGACTCTGGATGAGCTTGTTCAAGCGATCCTGCTGCTCGCCGAAGCCATAGAAGAGTTGTTCGGGCGCGACGATCTCGCCGTCCTCGATGGCGCACATCACATCGAACGCGTTCTGCGCCGCAAGCACGAGCATCGAGGCGATGTCGTTCATCAACTGATGATAGGTGCGCACGAGACTCTGATCGATGCGCGGCCCATGTACGCCGAACTTCAAAGGGGATGCGGCTGCTGAGCCTTCGCCTGCAAACAGCTTGGCATTGCGATGCAGGCGCTTGAAGATCTCCTGCAGGCCCATGCAGCACGATTCCAGATCCCTGAGTGCGATGGCGGCCTTGCGCCGGGGCCGCGCACGCTCCGCAGTCTTCTCCTGGCCGACCCAATGGACGGCCGCGATCGAGGCAATCGCCCCCAGCGCCGCGAGGGCCGGCAGCACTGCCGACAACGGATCGGGCGCAATGCGCGTGTCGGCGTCGGCGCCGTCTGTGTCGGGTTCGGGATCCTTGGCCACGCGTTGCAATCTCCTGGTGGCAGTGGACGGCACGAGACCTGCGCCGACCACACGTCCAACTGCTCGAGCCTATCGCTGAATTTGCGCAGCGATGCAACGCCGGCCACGACTGACGGGGATCTCCCGCGCCGCGTGGGGATGGTCGCGCGTGCACCAAGCTGCTAGGAAATGAGACCGCACGATGGCGGCTGATCGCCGAGCCACTCACCCCAGAGGCGTTTGCCTTGCTGCGCGTCGATCATATCCGCATCGCACACCTGCCGCCGCTGTCGTTCACAGTGGCTTCTGGAGAGTGCCTGTCCGTCGAAGGTCCGTCCGGAACGGGCAAGACGCGTCTGCTGCGCGCCATCGCCGATCTCGATCCTGTCAATGGCCAAGTTTTTGTCGACGGCGGCGAGCGGCGCGAAATGGCGGCGCACACGTGGCGACGGTGGGTTCGCTATGTCTCGGCGGAAGCGGGGTGGTGGGGGGAGACGGCGCGCACGCATCTGCCATCGCTGCCCCGCGTCGGCCGCCTGATCGATGCGCTGGGGCTCGACCGCGGCTCCCTCGATCGGCCCATCAGCCAGTTGTCGACGGGGGAGCGCCAACGTTTGGCACTGATCCGCGCCATCGTCGACGAACCTCGCGTGCTGCTGCTCGACGAGCCGACGGCGGCGCTCGATGCGGATACGGCGGCCCTCACCGACGAAGTCATACGGTTCGAGACGCTGGCGGGTCGCTGCGTCGTGCTCGTCAGTCACAATCCGGTAGAGGTGCAGCGCTTGGCGCACGCGCGCCTCATCCTGGCCGCCGATCCCGCGCGCGACACCCCGAGCGCAACTCAGATCTCGACGGTGCGCCCCACTCCCACGCGCAACGCCTCGGCATAGACGAGGTTGGCGATGATCATGTCCTCCATCGCGTTGCCCATGGATTTGTAGAGGGTGATTTGATCACGCCCCGTTCGCCCCGGTGCACGACCGAGCAACACCTCTCCCAATTCCGCCCCGCGTGCGGCGTCCATCCCGGCGAGTTCCGCGCATCCTACGGGGGCTGGCTGAAACGCGCTCTTGGCCTCGACGAAGATCGTCGCTGTATCGATGAGGGCACGCGGCACTTCGCTGCCCGGTGGTGCATAGCCGATGGACGTGACATGCGTGCCGGGTCGGATCCACGCGGCCTCGATCACAGGTGTTGGCGAAGAGGTCGTGAGGCATACGACGTCGGACGACGCGACCGCCGCAGCCAAATCATCGACGGCGCACGCCTTGGGCGACCCCGACGCCACCTCGTCGGCAGCCTTACAGGTGCGTGCGAAGACGCGAATGTCATCGAAGGGGCGCACGAGGCCGAGCTGGCGCACATGCTCGCGCGCCTGTACGCCACCCCCAACGACGGTGACGATCCGCGCGTCGGGTCGCGCCAGCTCGCGAACGGAGAGCATCGCGGCTGCCGCGGTGCGCACGCCCGTCAAGTTCGCCCCATCCATGATTGCGAGCGGCACGCCCGTGTCGGCATCGAACACCGTGACGAGTGCCTGATGACTGGCGAGGCCACGCCGATGATTGTCTTCGAAGATGCTCACGACCTTCGACGTGATGTGCTGTCCCGGCGCCACCGCCAGCATGGCCAGTGTCAGGCCCTTGCCGGGCACCTCGATTTTCGGTCGTCCCGGCGCCTGCACGTCACCGCAGCTCAAGGCTTTGAAACCGTCAGCCAGCGCTTCAATGACCCGCGCCGGATCGATCAATCGAAGCAGTTCGGCACCACTGAGGCACAGAAGGCGAACAGGCGCATGGCTCATCGGGGCGCCTCAAACGATCTCGTTGGCGAGCCGGGTCTCGCCACGCTGCAATCGGGCGACGTTCTCGAGCAGCAGCCGAATAACCCCATCCTCGTAGCGCACCGTTTCTCCAGCCGAATGCGGCGTCACAATCACCTGCGGCTGCGTCCACAGTGGCGATGTGGACGGCAAGGGTTCCTCGACCGTCACGTCGATCGCCGCACCCGCAATGCCTTTGGCCTGCAAGGCCGCAATCAATGCCGGCTCATCGACGACCTTGCCCCGCGCGACGTTGACGAGGACGGCCGTCGGTTTCATCGCGGCCAGTTGCGGGGCGCCGATCAGCCCGGTCGTTTCCGGTGTCAACGCGCACGCCAGCACCACGACATCAGCCCGTGGCAGCAACGATGTCAGCGCCGACGTCGCGTGCACCTCGTCGGCCGCACCCCCGCCCGATGCCGGATCGCGCCGCGTGCCGATCACCGTCATGCCGAAGGCTTTGCACAGCGCCGCCACGCGCTGGCCGATGCGCCCCAGGCCTACGATCAGCACCGTCTTGCCGATCACTTCGTCCTCGCGGATGCGCCGATCGCCTTGCATCGGGCGCCACCGGCGCTCGTGTTGCGCATCGCGCAGCAGATGCAGCTGACGCGACAAGGATAAGATGAGCGCGATGGCGTGTTCGGCCACCGCATTGGCGTTGACGCCTTGCGCACTCGCCAACCGAATGCCGTGCGCCTTCAAGACCGCGCGATCGTATTGATCGGTGCCGGCGCTGATCGACTGGATCAGTTTCAGTTTCGGGGCCTTGGGCGCCAGCTCGTTGCGCCACAAGCCCGAGATCGACAGCACGTCGGCGTGGGCGATGCGCGCCTCGAGCTCAGCGGCCGTCCGCACCACCTCACAGCGCATGCCCGCCCCCAACTCTGTGAACAGCTCTTCGAACTCGTAGGCCACGTGCGCGAACAGAACGTTCAGGTCACGGTTGGCAGGAAAACTCGACATGATGGGGTTCCCGAAAGACGATGCGTTGCGCCTCAGAAGGTGAATTGCTCCGACAAGATGCGCTCCTCGAGGCTGTGATCGGCATCAAACAGCATCTCGAGGGCGATGTGGCGCGCCTCCGCCACCTCGACGCGCACCACCGCGCGCGTCTCGAAGTTGTCGGCTGCCGCGCTGACCGGGCGTTTGTCCGGCTCCAACACATCGATGACGATCCGCGCCTTGTTGGGCAGCAGCGCGCCGCGCCACCGCCGCGGACGAAACGGGCTGATCGGCGTCAGCGCCAACAGTGGCGCCGCGATCGGCAGGATGGGCCCGTGCGCCGATAAATTGTAGGCGGTCGAACCCGCAGGCGTCGCCACCAGGATGCCGTCGCAGGCGAGTTCGCCCAGGCGCACGTGGCCGTCCACCGAAATGCGCAGCTTCGCCGTCTGATGCGTGACGCGAAAAATGGAAACCTCGTTGATGGCGAGCGCCTCGTGCTGTTTGCCGTCTCGATCGGTCGCCGTCATTGCGAGAGGATAGACTCGCGCCATTTCCGATCGCGCGAGCCGATCGTGTAGGTCGTCCTCTTTATATTCGTTCATGAGGAAGCCGACCGACCCCCGGTTCATGCCGTAGATCGGGATCTGGTCGTGCATGAAGCGATGCAGCGTATGCAACATCAAGCCATCGCCCCCCAAGGCGACAATGACATCGGCCGTCTTGGGCTCGACGTTGCCATAGGCGCGCGCCAGCCGATCGACGGCCACGCGTGCTTCGGGGGCATCGCTCGCCACGAAGGCGACGCGCTCGAACTTTCGGTGCGGCTCTGCCATTCTCGAAGATCTCGCTGTCCCGGCATCTGCCGGGAGTCCCGGCAACCAACACCTTATTACAGGAGGCTCGCTCGCGTGTCCGCAAATCACAAGTCGAGAAGTGGAGAAGTCGTTTTGGTTTATGCGACCTTTCCCTCGCAGGACGAAGCGGAGCGGGTCGGTGGCGATCTGGTCGATCGTGGAATCGTGGCGTGCGTCAACATCCTACCCGCGATGACGTTACTCTATATATGGCAGGGCCAGCGCCAGCGTGAAGCCGAGTGTGTGATGATTGCCAAAACCCGGGCCTCCCTCACCGCCACCCTCGTCGCCGAAATCACGCGACTGCATTCCTACGACACGCCCGCTGTCGTGGTGTTGCCCGTCAGCGGGGGATCGGAGCCATTCCTCGCATGGGTCGAAGCGCAGACGACGACCCCCTCCCAGTGACGGCGCAGAGCGCGGTCATCCCGTGTGCGCCCGGAGCGTTCGTTTCGCTCATGCCTGCCCTCAGCGAGCGGGTCGGTCCCGCCGCACGACGCGCCGCCGCTCATTATATTTGCGCGCGACCGGGCGAGGCTCGTCGGACAACAAGATTGGGCGTGTGCGCGGATTGACCCGGTCGAATGGGTCTTCGAACGCATTGGCGGCCCAGAGCGGATAGCTGCACCAATTGCCCCTGATGCTGCACGCGTCGGCGGATTTCGTGGTCGCTGACAAGCTGGCCAAGACAAGGGTCGTTGCGAGGATGGCTTTTATCATCGAGTTGTGACCTCCAAAGTCCTGCCCGCGGCACAGCAGTCAAGCGCCCTGACTGTGTCAAGTCGGCATATTCAGGCGCTTTGACAAGGGGGATGGGTTCAACGGTGTGCTCACCCTGCCGAAGGCGCCGACTATCCTACATTTGCGAACTGGACTAACGTTCCCGCGCAACCAACCACGGAGCGCGCCGGATGCAAAAGCACCTGAACCTGGGCCGAACGGCGTGCCCCCATGACTGCCCCTCGACCTGCGCGCTGGAAGTCCAATTACTGGACGGTGGTCGCATCGGCCGCGTGCACGGCGCCGAGGACAACACCTATACCGCCGGCGTCATCTGCAGCAAAGTGGCCCGGTATGCCGAGCGGGTGCATCATCCCGATCGCTTGCTGCATCCCCTGCGCCGCACCGGCCCCAAAGGTTCGGGTCAATTCGAGCGCTGCTCCTGGGACGATGCTCTCGACATCACCGCCGAAGCCTTCCTGAAAGCCGAACGCACGCTCGGTTCGGAGGCGCTGTGGCCCTATTACTTCGCCGGCACCATGGGCCTCGTGATGCGCGACGGCATCCAGCGCCTACGGCACACGAAGCGCTACTCCCAGCAGTTCTCCTCGATCTGCACGACATCGGCGTGGACCGGATTCATCGCCGGCACGGGCAAGCTCGCCGGTCCCGATCCGCGCGAAATGGCCAAGTCCGACCTCGTGGTGATCTGGGGCACCAACCCGGTCAATACGCAGGTCAACGTGATGACCCACGTCACCCGCGCCCGCAAAGAGCGCAAGGCGAAGATCGTGGTCATCGACATCTACCGCAACGGCACCATGCAGCAAGCCGATCTTGCCTTGTGCCTGAAACCCGGCACCGACGGGGCACTGGCCTGCGCCGTCATGCACATCCTGTTTCGCGACGGCTACGCGGATTGGCCCTATCTCGAGCAGTACACCGACTGCCCTCGCGAGCTCGAGGTGCATCTCCAATCGCGCACGCCGCAGTGGGCGTCGGCGATCACGGGCCTCACGGTCGAGGAGATCGAAACGTTCGCCCGCATGATCGGCACGACACCCAAGACTTATCTGCGCCTGGGCTACGGCTTTTCCCGCCAGCGCAACGGCGCCCACAACATGCACGCCGCTTCCTGCATCGCCTCGGTGACGGGCGCGTGGCGACACGAAGGCGGCGGCGCCTTCCACAACAACGGCGCGATCTTCCATTGGGACAAATCGATGATCGAGGGGCTCGATGCGCTCGAACCCTCGATCCGCATGCTCGACATGAGCCGCATCGGTGCGGTGTTGACGGGTGACAAAAGCGATCTGGGTGACGGCCCCCCCGTCACGGGGCTCTTTATACAGAACATGAACCCCATGCAGGTGGCGCCCGACCAGAACGTGGTGCGGCGGGGCTTCGCGCGCGCGGATCTGTTCACCTGCGTGCACGAGCAGTTCATGACCGCAACTGCGAAAATGGCCGACGTCGTGCTGCCCGCAACCATGTTCCTCGAGCACGACGACATCTATCAAGGCGGCGGGCACCAACACATTATACTGGGGCCGAAACTCATCCCGGCGCCGGGCGAATGCCGATCGAACCACGAGGTGCATTGCGCGCTGGCTGAGCGGCTCGGCGCAAGTCACCCCGGCTTCGAGATGACCGCCCGCGAATTGATCGACTGGACGTTGCAGAAATCGGGTTGGGGCACGCTGGAGGCGCTCGAGGACAACCGCTGGATCGATTGCCAGCCTGATTTCGAGACGTCGCACTATACAAATGGTTTCGCCTATCCCGACGGAAAGTTCCGCTTCAAGCCCGATTGGCCCACGGTTCCCGCCGGCCGCAAACACGATTGGGGCATTGGGCATACCGTGCCGTCACTTCCTGATCACTGGGACGTGATCGAAAACGCCGACACGGACCATCCTTTCCGGCTCGCCACCAGTCCCTCGCGCAGCTACCTCAATTCGACCTTCAACGAGAGCCCATCGAGCCGCAGCCGCGAAGGTACGCCGCGCGCCAAAATCCATCCCGAAGATTTGGCAGCCCTCGGCCTTGCCGACGGTCAACGCATCCGCATAGGGAACACACGCGGAGAGATCGGTCTACAGGCGGAGGCGTTCGCCGGCATCCAACGTGGCGTCGTCATCGTCGAATCGATCCCGCCCAACGAGGTGTTCGAGGGGGGAGCTGGCTTGAACACTCTGACGAGTGCAGAGCGCATCGCGCCGTTCGGGGGAGTCGCCTTCCACGACAACCACGTCTGGATCAGAGCCGCCGCCTGACCGGGGATCACCGCACGCGACAGACGCCGCGTTGATGTCCAACGTTCAGGTTTTGACGGGTCGCGCCTCGGGGTGATCGCGCAAATAATGGTGCAGCACATGGAGCAGGTGCTGCACATGCTGTTTGTCGGCCCGATGCTGGGCCTGCCGCACATCGTCGACGATCATGTCGCGGATCGCGGCGGACCCGTGCTCTGACCGCAGCATGTACTGGGCCAAGCCCGCTGCGACGATTTCCGGCACATGTTCATGTTCGGCGATGGCCAGCACCTGGTCCTGATCGAGGCCACACATGGCAATGCAATCTTCCAGGCTGATCATGGGGCACTCCTTACCTGAATGGAGCAGGGTATTCAGGCGCGATGCCTGTCGGAACATCTCTGTGACGTCGTATTCGGTCGTGAATTTTGCAAGAGGAACCCCAGTTCCACTGCAGTGCCTGGTTGCGCGTCCACGACAGGATCAAATTTCCCTGCCCGGGGGGCTCACTGCTCATAACGCGCACCACTGAGGCGGCATTTGATCCTCGTCATGTCGCCCAAGGGCCAATCGGGCAAGGTTGCGTCGATCGAAGGCCATTGAAGGACACAGCTCATGTACAAACATCTTCTCGTCGCCACCGATGGATCGGAACTTGCCGCCAAGGCCGTCGAGCAGGGCCTCGCGTTGGGCAAGACGCTGGGCGCCAAAGTGATGATCATGACCGTCACCGAGCCCTGGACGATGGTCGCGCCTGGAGAAATCGGCATGACGATCCCCGTCGACGACTACGACGAGGGCGTCACCGAACATGCGACGAAGATCCTCGATGCGGCGAAACTGCAGGCCAAGACATCGGGGACCGACTGCGACGTTCTCCATGTCAAGGACCGCTATCCCGCGGACGGCATTCTTGAAACAGCCAAAGACAAAGGCTGTGATCTCATCATCATGGCGTCGCACGGCCGCCGCGGCATTGCGCGTCTGCTGATCGGCAGCCAGGCCAATCGCGTGGTGACGCACAGCCCTATTCCCGTGCTCATCTGTAAGTAAGAATGACTGTCGGGCGTCACCGTGGGGCGTGACAGACGCGGTCTTCCGCAGGATAAGTTCTCCCAGACTGAATGCCCGCGCATCGGGCTCGATCCATGGAGGACTGCATGCCGACCGTCGGCCTCGTCGGAGTGGGGCTCATTGGCCGCGCTTGGGCCAATGTTTTCTCGCGCGCGGGATGGACCGTGAAAGCCTGGGATGCCAGCCCCGAGGCCACGGCCAATGCCCCGCGCCTCGTCGCCGAAAGTCTGCACGATCTCGCCCGCCACGGTCTCGTGTCCGACCCGGACGCGGCGGCCAAACGCATCATCCCCGTCGCGACGCTCGAGGACGCGGTGACCGGCGTCGATCTCGTGCAGGAGTCGGGGCCAGAAACCATCGAGGCGAAAGTTGCCATCTGGCAGCGGCTCGATGCCGCCACCCCTGGCGATGCGATCATCGCATCGTCGTCCTCGGCCATCGTGGCGTCACGCTTCACGCAAAGCTTGAAGACGCGGCATCGCTGCCTCATCGCTCACCCCGTCAATCCGCCTCATGTGGTGCCAGTCGTTGAGCTGTGCCCCGCACCGTGGACCGATCCGGGCGTCGTGCAGCGGGCGCGCGCCATCTACGAGAGCGTCGGGCAAGTGCCGATGGAAATGAAAAAGGAAATCGACGGTTTCATTCTCAATCGGATGCAGGCCGTACTGCTGGCCGAAGCCTTTCGCCTCGTCGCCGAGGGCTATTGCTCGGCCGAAGACCTCGACAAGACGATTGCGCACGGCCTGGGTTTGCGGTGGAGCTTCATGGGCCCCTTCGAGACGATCGAATTGAATGCACCGGGTGGTATCCCCGATTATTGCGCGCGTTTCGGCGAATCTTGGGCCGAACTCGCCTCGCGCCCCTATTCTCCCGATGTTCTGGGGCCAGAAAACGTCGCCAAGGTCATGGCCAGCTGGGGCACGACCCCGTCGGCCGACGCCATTGCCGCCAAAAGCCGCTGGCGCAACGATCGCCTCGCCGCTCTGCAGGCCCACAAGCGGGCGCAGCCGGGGTATCAGGATTGATCTTGAGCGGCTTTTGAAAGCCGCTCGATAACCCTCACCCACCCCGCGGCCACACGAGCGGGAAATCCGGTCCCTCGAACGGCGCACCGTCTTCGAACGTCAGATGCGGGAAGGGGGGCGAGGTGCGGCCCTTGCGTTTCGCGAAACGGGCATCGTCGCCGACCCAGCGGAAGGACACCGCACGTCGACGGTTGGTCGTGGAGTTGGCCGGCGCCCCGTGCAGGCAGCGAAAATCGAAGGCGACAGCATCGCCGGGCTGCATCGCCCACCCCAGAATGCGGAATTTGTCGCGCGCGTTCTCGACGTCGGGCACGGCTTCCGCATCGTCGCCCGCATAGAGCGCTGAGCCATCGAAGCGTTGGGGTCTGAAATCGCGACCCCATGCATGCGATCCCGCCACGTATTCGACGGAGATCTCGCGCGAAATGGGATCGAGCGGCACCCAGAAACTCACGGATTGCCGCCCTTCGACCAGATAATACGGCTGATCCTGGTGCCAGGGCGTTTTCATACTGTTGCCGGGTTCCTTGACGAGCACGTGCTCGTGGAAAATGCGTGCCGTGTGCGAACCCATCAACCGGGCTGCGGCCTGCGCCATCGGCCCCTCGAACATCACCTCGCGAAAACCAGAAATCCGTTGCCAGTTGCAGTAATCTTGGAAGAACATCGCTGTACCATCGGTGGGCCTATAGCTGCGCTCGAACGGGCTCGGCGCCGCCATGTTCTCTTCGACTGCCTCCGACAGCGCCGCCACGTGATCGCGCATCAGCCCAGGAATCAGCACCGCGCCGTCCCTCTGGTAGTCTCGAACGATCGTGTCCGTAATCAACCCGTCGACCTGCATGACGTCCTCCCAAGTGGGTGCCGCTGGCAACAAAAACCATGGCCTCGGCAAATTGGCAATTGCGTCGCCCCCGGTCCCCGGTTGAGATGAGGCGTCGGTCGACACCGATCGTGACATTCGGACGCGAGCACCAGGAGAAGAGACCCCAATGGCCAAAAAACGCAAAGTCATGATTACCTGCGCGGTGACGGGCTCGATTCACACCCCGTCCATGTCCCCGCATCTGCCGATCACAGCCGAGGAGATCGCCGACGCCGCCATCGGGGCCGCCGAAGCCGGCGCGGCGCTGGTGCATGTGCACGCGCGCAAACCCGCAGATGGTTTTCCCGACCAGAGCCCCGAAGCCTTCGCCCCCTTTCTCAAGGTGATCAAACAGCGCTCCTCGTGCGTCATCAACATCACGACCGGCGGCGCGCCGACCATGTCGATCGAGGAGCGTCTCAAACCCTGCGCCGTGTTCAAGCCCGAGGTCGCCTCGCTCAACATGGGCTCCATGAACTTCGGTCTCTACCCGATGCTCGAACGCCAGAAGACCTTCAAGCACGCCTGGGAAAAGCCCTACCTCGAGGGCAGCCGCGACCGCATCTTCAAGAACAC
>JANOHP010000177.1:0-17302 GCA_031406575.1 Hyphomicrobiales bacterium | reverse complement strand
CATCTGGTGATGGTTGTGAAACGCAGTCTAGCCAGATGTCTAATCAGTCCTCTCGACCCATGCTCGCGCACAGACCGCGAAAACCAGCCAGCACCCCGCCGCCTGCGTTTCCCTTCCTTCAATTTGACTTGTCAAAGAGCGGAGTCAGGGGCTCCACGATCGGCATTTGCCGGAGCCCAATTTAAAACCAGCAACGCAACACTCGATCTCGCGCTGCTTCGAAGGATTTCTTCGGGCCGCCGCGGAACGATGTTTGCTCGTTGCCGGAAGGCCGCTGTGTAGGCAGTCAGTCGGGTCCTGTCCAGCAATTTGCTTAAATACGTGCCACTTTGTCGCACTTTATTCACAAACCCACCCGCCAGCACCCAAAACGGCACCCACGTCCACAATTCCCGCCCCCTCTCAACCCGCAGTCATCCACAGCCGCTCGAGAAAAAGAACAAAACGAGATTGCTGATGACGAACAAATCGAGTACAGTTGGTTAATTGCGTTGGTTGGGAACTCATGAAATAAGGGGCGCAGACGATGACGGCACCGCAGCTCAGGGTTGTCGAAGGGGAACAGATGGACAAGGTGAAGGCGCTCGACGCAGCGCTCGCTCACATCGAAAAGCAGTTCGGCAAGGGCTCCATCATGAAGCTCGGCGCGGATCGCTCGATCGATATCGAGGCGATCTCGACGGGGTCGCTCGGGCTCGATATTGCGCTGGGCATCGGTGGCTTGCCAAAAGGGCGTGTCGTTGAAATTTATGGACCCGAATCGTCGGGCAAGACGACCTTGGCGTTGCACGTCATCGCCGAGGCCCAGAAGCGGGGGGGGATTTGCGCCTTCGTGGATGCGGAGCACGCTCTCGATCCAGTTTATGCCAAGAAGCTCGGCGTCAACGTCGACGAGCTTCTTATTTCGCAGCCCGACACGGGGGAGCAGGCGCTGGAAATCGCCGACACGCTCGTGCGGTCGGGGGCCATCGATGTGCTCGTCATCGACTCGGTGGCGGCCCTCACGCCGAAGGCGGAACTCGAAGGCGAGATGGGCGATAGCTTGCCCGGCATGCAGGCCCGATTGATGAGCCAGGCCCTTCGCAAACTGACCGGTTCGATCTCCCGGACGAAGTGCATGGTGATCTTCATCAATCAGATCCGCATCAAGATCGGGGTCATGTTCGGCAATCCGGAGACCACGTCCGGAGGTAACGCCTTGAAGTTTTATGCGTCCGTCCGCCTCGATATTCGGCGTATCGGGCAGATCAAGGCGCAGGAAGACGTGGTCGGCAACCAGACCCGCGTCAAAGTCGTGAAAAACAAGGTCGCCCCCCCGTTCAAGCAGGTCGAATTCGACATCATGTACGGAGAGGGTATCTCCAAGATGGGAGAACTCATCGATCTTGGCGCGAAGGCTGGGCTGGTGGAGAAAAGTGGAGCCTGGTTTTCGTTCAAGGGCGAGCGCATCGGCCAGGGTCGCGAGAACGCCAAGACGTATCTGCGGGAGCATCCAGCGATGGCGGCCGAAGTCGAGCGCTCCATCCGGGCCAATGCAGGTCTCATCGTCGAAAAGATGCTGCATTCGCCCGACGCAACCGAAGCAGCAGACGCCGACGAGGGCCCCGATACCGATGGCGTCTTGCCCGATGAAGGTGACGAGCAGGTGAAAAAGGGGGCTCGCGGTCGTCGCTGATCTCGGCCTCCAACTGCCGACAATCCCGGAGCCGGAAATTCAACGCAGTGCGCGGGCCATTTGTGGACAGCCGATCGGGCACGCTTTACAAGTCGGGTCCTTGCGTGACCCACCGCTCCGAGATGTGTGACTGACCGGCTGCCTACGCGCTCGGCAGCCGGCAAAAGGGATGAATGCGACCGATGACCGGCGTCAACGAGATCCGCTCCACCTTCACGGATTTTTTCGTGAAGAATGGGCATGAACACGTGGCTTCATCGTCTCTGGTACCGCGTAACGATCCGACGCTGATGTTCACATCTGCCGGTATGGTGCAGTTCAAGAACGTTTTCACCGGCCAGGACAAGCGCCCCTATGCGCGGGCGACGACCGCGCAGAAATGCGTCCGCGCTGGCGGCAAACACAACGATCTCGACAACGTGGGTTACACGGCACGGCATCACACGTTCTTCGAGATGCTGGGCAATTTCTCGTTCGGCGATTACTTCAAAGAGCAGGCGATCGCCTATGCTTGGGAGTTCGTGACCAAGGTCATTGCGCTCCCCAAGGACAAACTTCTCATCACCGTCCACCCCGATGATGCCGAAGCGCGCCAGCTCTGGAAGAAGATTGCGGGGATCGGGAACGATCGCATTATCGATATCGCCGACAACATTTGGGCCGCTGGCCCGACGGGTCCCTGCGGCTACTGCTCGGAGCTCTTTTTCGATCAGGGCGACGCCCTCTCTGGTGGGCCGCCGGGCTCACCCGACGAGGACGGCGATCGGTTCCTGGAATTCTGGAACCTGGTCTTCATGCAATTCGATCAGGTCGACGAGGCGACGCGCGTCGACCTTCCGCGTCCCTCGATCGATACCGGCATGGGGCTGGAGCGTATTACGGCCATTCTCCAGGGGGTGCCGTCGAATTACGACATCGATCTGTTCCGTGCGCTGATCGCGGCATCGGAGGACGCGACGGGTGTCGCCGCGGCGGGCGAACATCGCGCGTCCCATCGCGTCATCGCCGACCACTTGCGTTCGACCAGTTTCCTCATCGCCGAGGGCGTTCTGCCGTCCAACGAGGGGCGCGGCTACGTGCTGCGGCGGATCATGCGGCGAGGTATGCGGCATGCGCAATTGCTGGGCGCGGCCGACCCTCTGCTGCACCGTTTGGTGCCGGCGCTGGTGCGCCAAATGGGCGAGACCTACCCGGAGCTGGTGCGCGCCCAACAGCTCATCACGCAGACGCTGCGTCTCGAGGAAACCAAGTTCCGGCAGACGCTGCAGAGGGGGATGGTTCTTCTCGACGAAGCAACGACGGGGCTTGCTGCGGGCGCCACATTGTCGGGCGACGTGGCGTTCAAACTCTACGACACTTTCGGTTTCCCCCTCGACCTGACGCAGGACGCGCTGAAGCCGCGCGGCATCGGTGTCGATACGACGGCCTTCGATGGGGCCATGGAGCGCCAAAAAGCCGAGGCGCGCCGCGCCTGGAAGGGGTCGGGTGAGGCGGCGACGGAAACCGTCTGGTTCGAGATCAAAGACAAGGTCGGCGCCACCGAGTTTTTGGGCTACGAGGCCCAATCCGCGGAAGGCATCATTCGCGGTGTGTTCAAGGACGGGACCGATGTTGCCGCCCTCGCATCGGGCGACACGGGTGCCATCGTCGTCAATCAAACGCCGTTCTATGGCGAATCGGGGGGGCAGGTCGGCGACACCGGCATCATTCGCACCACCAGCGGCGCCACGTTTCGCGTGACGGATACGCAAAAGAAGCTGGGCGATTTGATCATCCACAACGGCACCGTCGCCAGCGGCAGTTTCAAACCCGGTGACATCGTCGAACTGGCGATCGATCAGTCCCGTCGTTCGGCCATTCGGGCCAACCACTCCGCGACCCATCTCCTGCACGAGGCTTTGCGCCAAGTCCTGGGCACGCACGTCGCGCAGAAGGGGTCACTCGTCGATCCGGATCGACTGCGCTTCGACTTTTCGCACACCAAGCCGATCACTCCCGACGAGATCGCGCGCATCGAGACGCTCGCCAACGATCAGGTTCTCCTGGATACACCCGTCGAAACCCGTCTCATGAACCTCGACGAAGCACGCGACATCGGCGCGATGGCGCTCTTCGGGGAAAAGTATGGCGACGAAGTGCGGGTTGTCGCGATGGGGGCACGTACCCGTACGGCCGAAGGCGGTCGCGCCAACGACCGGGCGAACCGCGCGTGGTCGGTGGAACTGTGTGGCGGCACCCACGTCGGTCGCACCGGTGAAATCGGCGTGCTGCGCGTCGTTGCCGAGACGGGGTCGTCGGCCGGCGTCCGGCGCATCGAAGCGCTGACTGCCAAAGGCGCGCGGGCCTATCTGGCGGCCCAGGATGCGCGCGTGCGTGAACTGTCGGCGCTCCTGCGCACGCGGCCGGACGACGTCATCGATCGCGTCAAAGCTCTGGTCGATCACGCCAAAGCGCTCGAAAAGCAGCTCGGCGACGCCAAGCGCGCCATGGCAGTGTCGGGTACGGGTGGCCAGGCCAACGGCGCCTCAGCCTCGGGCGACGAGGTGCGCACGATCGGGACGGTGAAATATCTCGGTCGACTGGTCAAAGGTCTCGACCCCAAGGATTTGCGCAGCCTCGTGGATGACGGCAAGAAGCAAATCGGGTCGGGCATCGTCGCCATTGTCGGGGTGACGGAGGACGGCAAGGCAGGCTTGGCCATCGGCGTCACAAGTGACCTCATTGGCACCTATAGCGCCGTCGAACTCGTGCGGGTCGGGGCGGAAGCTCTGGGTGGCAAGGGCGGCGGCGGTCGACCGGACATGGCGCAAGCGGGCGGCGCGGACGGATCGAAGGCTCCTGCCGCATTAGCGGCCATCGAAGCCCAGTTGGGTGGCTGAAGACATGGTCGCCGTGTCGACAGGTCAGTTCGCGACCATTGCCCGTTCATCGGGCGGTGGGCGTGCGCCCGGCGCTGGCGCCGAGACGGCGGACGCAACCGCAGGGGCTCGTCATGCGTTATCGCAGCGCGCCGGGCTTGGACAACCGCAGGCCTGTCTGGGGAGCGGACTGCTCGCTGCCAGAGGGGCGCGGCGCCAACGCGGACGGCAGGTCACGCTGGCGTCATATTCAGGGCGTTCCGAGGGCGTATCCGACAGGGCCTCCAGCCGATTGAACGGACGTGCACGCCGATGAGAGCTCCGATCCTGCCCCCGCCCCAGCTGCACCGCCCCCGCAAGAGGCGACGGCGGAGCTGGATTCTGAGCGGTTTGGGATTCCTCTTCGGGTCGCTGGTTCTGCTCTTCGTTGGCGGTTCGGCGGTCGCGGGCTATCTGCTCTGGAAAGCCTCCAAGGATCTGCCCAGCTACGAAAGCCTCGCGAAGTACGAACCGCCCGTCATGACGCGAATTCACGCGCACGACGGTTCGATGATTGCGGAATATGCGCGCGAGCGGCGCATTTTCGTGCCGATCAATACGGTGCCCAAGCTCGTCATCAACGCGTTCCTCTCCGCAGAAGACCGACGCTTCTATGAACACGGCGGTTTGGACTTCACGGGCATTGCGCGAGCAGGCACCAAGTTCGTCGAAGCCAAGATCAGGGGGCGAGGCAGCATTCAAGGCGCGTCGACCATTACGCAGCAGGTCGCCAAAAACTTCCTGCTGTCGAGCGAGCGCACATTCGATCGCAAGCTGCGGGAAGCGATTCTGGCCATTCGCATCGAGCGCGCCTATTCGAAAGACAAGATCCTCGAGCTGTATCTCAACGAGATCTATCTGGGCATCGGGTCCTATGGGGTGGCAGCTGCCGCGCTCAATTACTTCGGCAAGGAATTGGCGGAGCTGACGGTCGAAGAGACGGCCTATCTGGCCGCACTTCCCAAGGCGCCCAACAACTACCACCCCTTCCGCAAGAAGAAGGAGGCGACCGACCGGCGCAACTGGATCCTCGATCAGATGGTCGAGACGGGTGCCATTCCCGCCGACGAGGGCAAAGTCGCGCGCGCCAAAGACCTCACCGTCAATATTCGCCCCTTCGGCACTCAAATTTATGCCGCCGATTATTTCGCCGAGGAAGTGCGGCGCCGCCTCATTGCGGATTTCGGCGAGGATAAGCTTTACGCGGGTGGCTTGTCGGTGCGCACGACGCTCGATCCCAAGTTGCAACGCTATGCGCGGCGGGCCCTGATCGATGGCCTCGTCGCCTTCGACCGCACGCAAGGCTGGCGCGGGGCCGTCCAGAAAATCGACATTGCGGGCGATTGGGGTGCAGCCCTCGCGGCTATCGAGTCGCCCAATGACATCACGCCCTGGCAATTGGGCGTCGTCATCGACTCGCAACGCACCAAAGCCGTCGTCGGCCTGAAGCCGCCCCGTCGCCAGGACAATACCCTGCCGGCCGATCGTGAAGCGGTCGAGATCCCCTACGACGAGATCAAATGGGCCAACAAGCGGCCGAGCAAAGCACCCGGTGTTCCCGACGTGCTGGCGGCCGGCGACGTCGTGTGGGTGTCTCCGAAAGATCCCACCAATACGAAGGGCGTCTGGTCGTTGATGCAGATCCCCGAAGTGAGCGGCGGCATCGTCGTCATGGATCCCCATACGGGCCGCGTGCTCGCCATCGTCGGCGGCTTCTCGTTCGCCATGAGCCAGTTCGATCGCGCCGCGCAGGCCAAGCGCCAACCAGGCTCCACCTTCAAGCCGCTCGTCTACCTCGCGGCCATGGACAACGGCTACAAGCCCACCAGCATCGTCCTGGATGCCCCGATCGAAATCGAGCAGGGGCCCGGCAAAGAGGCGTGGAAGCCGGAGAATTACAACAAATCGTCGTCCCTGGGCCCAGCCACACTGCGGGTGGGCATCGAGAAGTCGCGCAATCAGATGACGGCGCGCCTCGCACAGGACATGGGCATGCCGTTGATCGTCGAATATTCTCGGCGGTTCGGCATCTATGACGATCTGCTCCCCGTTCCCGCCATGTCGCTGGGTGCCGGCGAGACCACGCTGCTGCGCATGACGGGCGCCTACGCCATGATCGCCAACGGCGGCAAGCAGGTGCGCCCCACGCTGATCGATCGCATTCAGGATCGCTGGGGCAAGTCGGTCTGGCGTCATGATGACCGCGACTGCGCCACGTGTAAATCGCAAGCGTGGCAATCGCAGGTTGAGCCCGACGTATTGGATGACCGCCGCCAGATCGTCGATCCGCATACCGCCTACCAGATGACGTCGATCATGGAAGGTGTGGTGCAGCGCGGCACGGCGACGATCGTGCGCAGCATACTCGGCGATGTTCCCATCGCCGGCAAAACCGGCACGTCCAACGAGTCCAAGGACGTCTGGTTCGTCGGTTACACGCCCGACCTCGTGGTCGGCGTGTACGTCGGTTACGACACGCCCAAACCGATGGGCAAGTCTGCCACGGGCGGCCAGATTTCGGCGCCCATCTTTGCCAACTTCATGAAACTGGCGCTCGCCGGCAAAAAGCCCGCGCCCTTCCGCAGCCCGCCGGGCATCAAGCTGGTCCGCGTCAACCACAAGACGGGTCTGCGCGCGCAAGCCGGCGAAGCCGACTCCGTACTCGAAGTGTTCAAGCCCAATGAAGAGCCCGACGATCCCTCGTCGGTTCTGGGCTTTGCGACCGAACCACAACAGCCCGGCTCGATTTTCCCGTTGATGCGCTGAGCGTTCACCCGCCGCCGCGCTGGAACGCCACGGCGAAGCGCGCGAGAAACGCCTCTCGCTTGCGCGCGCACGGCTCCTCGAAGGCGATCGTCACGCGCGCCTGGGGCATCGACAGCACCCCGCCGAGCGTGCGTTGCGCCAGTTCCTCGAACTGAATGCGCGCTGAAATGCCTGCCGCTCGTGCAGGCGCGAGCCCGTTCGCATCCAAGACAGCACCTGGATCCAACACGGCCAAGCTGCGCGCAAAATCAGCCCGTGAAATCGACATCACTTTGACGATCGTGTGGGCGCCCTGGGACGTCATGAGCGCGGCGCTGCCGCCCTGCGCAACCGATCGTTGATCGCGACGCCCAGACCCGTATTCGGGATCGGCATGACCGCGATGCCCAGCGCATCGACCCTGTCCAACTCCCGCAACGCCGCAAACAAGTTGGCGGCCGCTTCGCGCAAATCCCCACTCGAGCTGAGATTGAGGCACAAGCCGTCGCAGGCGGGAATGGTCGCCCCGAACGCCAGCAGGGCTTCGCCCGATCGCACGTCGCGCGCCTCCAGGCGTACGGCGGCGCGCGGGGCATAGTGGCTTGCGAGCTGGCCGGGAGAGACGGGTCGGTCGCTGTCGCCGGCATGGGCACGCGGCTGGACGCCGATCAGTGCTGCGATCTCTTCGGCCGTCACGGCCCCCGGGCGCAGCAGGAGCGGTTCAGTGCCCGTGACATCCAGAACCGTCGACTCGATGCCGTGCTCCGTCGGGCCGCCGTCGATCACGAGGCCGACACGATCGCCGAAATCGGCGGCCACGTGGGCAGCCGTGCTGGCGCTGACGTGACCCGAGCGATTGGCCGAGGGGGCAGCGATCGGACGCCCCGCTTGCCGAATGATGTCGCGGGCCACCGAATGGGACGGCACCCGCAACGCCACCGTCGCGAGACCAGCCGTCGTCAAATCGGCGATGGGCGAATCGGCTGCTTTTTGCACGATCAATGTCAGCGGGCCGGGCCAGAAGGCCGCTGCCAACTGCGTTGCCGCAGCACCGAATAGACCGAGCCGCAACGCGTCCTCGATCTCAGCCGTGTGGACGATGAGCGGATTGAAGTGTGGCCGCCCCTTGGCTTCGAAATTGTGCGCGACCGCCATGCCATTGGTTGCATCGGCTCCGAGGCCGTACACGGTTTCCGTGGGAAACGCGACGAGACCTCCCTCACGCAGCACCAGAGCAGCGCGGGCAATGTTTTCGGCACTGGCAGGAATCACGGGCATGTTTACGGGCGCAACCTTCGGGTATCTTTCAGGAGATGGCCGATCCGTCTAGAGTGGGTCTCCGACGTTACACGCCAGCGAGACCGCATCCCTATGACCTATCGCGCCCCCGTCGACGATATCATGTTCGCCCTCGAGACGGCAGCCGGCCTGCCGCAGATGATCACCGACGGCGTCGTGGCTGTCGACCAGGACACGGTGCGCGCCATTATCGAGGAAGCGGGCAAGTTCGGCACGGACGTGCTCGACCCGCTCAATACACCGGGCGATCGCACTGGATCGAAGCTCGTCGATGGACGCGTGGTGACGCCGCCTGGCTGGAAGGAAGCCTATCGCGGTTTCGTCGACGGCGGCTGGGCGTCGTTGCCGTGTCCCGAGGAGTGGGGCGGGCAAGGTCTGCCCGAAGTGGTGGCTGTTGCGGCCAGTGAAATCTGGAACGCGGCCAATTTGTCGTTCGGCTTGTGCCCGCTGCTGAGCCAAGGCGCCGTCGCGGCGCTGGCATCGCGCGGTTCGGACGAACTCAAGGCGACATACCTGCCGAAAATGATCTCCGGCGAGTGGTCGGGCACCATGAACCTGACCGAGCCTCAGTGCGGGTCGGACCTGGGGGCGCTCACCAGCCGCGCGTTACCCCACGGCGACGGCAGCTATCGCATCACCGGTACCAAGATTTTCATCACCTACGGCGAGCACGACCTCACCGAAAACATCATTCACATGGTCCTGGCGCGACTCCCCGATGCGCCTCCCGGCACGCGCGGCATCTCGCTGTTTCTCGTGCCGCGCAATCTCGTCAATGCGGATGGGTCCGTGGGCGCGCGCAACGACGTCGTCTGCGCCAGCCTCGAACACAAGCTCGGTATTCACGCGAGCCCGACGGCCGTGATGAAATACGGCGAGACCAGCGGCGCCATCGGCTGGCTCGTGGGCGAGGAGAACCGCGGCCTCGCCACCATGTTCATCATGATGAACGAAGCCCGGTTGGCTGTCGGCGTCCAAGGCGTCGCCATCGCCGAGCGGGCAACCCAGCGTGCCATCGCCTACGCGCAGGACCGCAAGCAAGGCCGCTCGTCGCGCGGCCGCGTCGGTGAGATGAGCCCGATCATCGAGCACGCCGACATTCGCCGCAGCCTGATGATCATGAAATCAATGACCCAGGCGGCGCGCGCCATTTGCTACGTGACGGCGCGCGAACTCGACATCTCGCACGGCGCAACAGATTTGGCGGTGCAGGCCGCTGCTGCGAACCGCGCCGCCCTGCTGACTCCCATCGCCAAGGCGTTCTCGACCGATATCGGCGTCGAAGTCGCCTCGATCGGCCTGCAGATCCACGGCGGCATGGGCTTCATCGAAGAAACCGGCGCTGCGCAGCATTATCGCGATGCGCGCATTCTGCCGATCTACGAGGGCACCAACGGCATCCAGGCGATCGACCTCGTCACGCGCAAGGTGCCCCTCGAGGGGGGGCGGGTGCTGGAGGCCTACATCACCGAATTGATGACGACGGCCCAGGAGGTGCGTGCCTCCAACCGTCCCGAGTTCGGCCGCATGGGCGAGCGCTTGGTCGACGCGGTGACCGCTTTGGCCGACGCCTCGCGGTGGATCGGCAAGACACTCGGCGCGAACCCGGATGCGGCGCTGGCCGGGGCGCAGTCCTATCTGCGGCTGTTCGGCTTGGCGGCCGGCGGCACCTATCTGGCGCGCGGCGCTCTGTCGGTGTCGCGGGGCGCGGAGACCGGCCCGGCCAATCCCCGCATCGCGCTGGCCCGCTTCTTCGCGGAGCAGTTGGCGACGGCAGCTCCCGGCCTGCGCGACGCCATCACGACGGGAGCCGATGCGGCCCTGATGCTCGAGCCCGAAGCGTTGGCTGGAGCGCACTCCGCTTGATGTGCATCGTAAACGCACGGGCGGGCGACGTAGGTTGGGTCAAGGCCACTTGGCCGCGACCCAACATTTCCCGGCACACCGTAGCTGTTGGGTCGCGCTGCGCTTGACCCAACCTACATGGAACGCGCTCTAGCTGATCATCCGATGTCGGCCGTCTCGTGCAACAGGGTCGGGCAGTAACCAGCCGACAACACCGCGACGGTGGATCGTGGCGTCAGCACCGCGACCTCGCCGCTGTCCGGGCGGCGGATCGGTGCGCCATAACCCGTCGGCGACCACGGCAGAAGCCACGACGACAGCACCAGATGTGGCTGCCCATCCCGGCGCACGAAGGACCCCGAGGGCAACGCCTCCACGGCAGCGCGCCAGATCCCCTTTGCCCCTGTCGCATCGACCCGCTCCGAATGCAGCAGGGCATCCAACTCACCGACCGTGGCCCGGCCCGATTTGCCCATTGCCGTGCCCCACAAACTCGCGAACCACAGAAAATCCTGCCGCCGGCATTCGAAGCACGGGCGATGCCCTGCCGCCAGCGCCGTCGCCTCGTCGAGAAAGAAGAGTTCCGTATAGCGGTTGGGCGCCATCACCTGCCGACGCCGGCCGTTGAAGTCGAGCCGGCAGCAAATCCACTGTTTGGACACCCAGCGCCGACGCCGCAATGTCTGGTCCGCCCCGTGCAGCGGCCCACCCCGATTGCCCATCATGAGGCCACGCGTCGCCACGGCGATGATTTCGCCCTCGGGTGTCACGCGGTTCTGGAGCGGCATCGTTTGATCTGTCATGCTCGAGGACGGCAAGTGGAGACGAACATGACCGAGCCCGGCGTCGTTGTGAAGATCGAGACGAAGAATGGGTCACGAATTGCGACAGTATCGGTGGATCAGCAGAAGAAGCTGAATTGTCTCGATACGTCTCGCGTCGTGGCCCTGCGCGCGGCGTTCGAGCGTCTGGCGAAAGATGACGAGCTGAGCGCCGTCGTGCTGACGGGCGCGGGAAATCGCAGCTTCATCGGCGGCGCCGACCTCGATGAGCTCGGCGGGCTGTGCGCCGACGGCGCCCGCCTCTACATCACCCGCCTGCACATGGCGTGCAAGGCGATCCGTCACTGCCCCGTGCCCGTCATCGCGCGCGTCAACGGCTATTGCCTGGGCGCAGGCTTGGAAGTGGCCGCCAGTGCCGATATGCGCGTCGCCTCCGACACCGCGATCTTCGGCATGCCGGAAGTGCACATGGGCCTGCCGTCCGTCATCGAGGCCGCCTTGCTGCCGGGCCTGATCGGCTGGGGCAAGACACGCGAAATCCTGCTGACCGGCGAGACGTTCGGCGCGGCTGAAGCCCGCGCCATTGGCTTCGTGCAAAAGGTCGTCGCGCCCTCGGAGTTGGATGGCGCCGTTGCCCACTGGTTGGACTTCATCGGTCGCGCCGCACCGGCCGCCATCCGAAATCAAAAAGCCCTCATGAACCGCTGGGAACGGACCTCCGTCGACGAGGGCATCTATGCGGGCATCGATGCGCTGTCTGACGCTTACAAGACGGGTGAACCACAGGCCGCCATCGCGACTTTTTTCGCGGCAAAGGCCAAACGAAAATCGCCCCCATTCCCCGGCTGAGAACCGACATCGGCCAGAATCAATGCGCTGCCAAATGAGCGCGGTGGGAGCTACATACGTCGAAAATCGGCCGCATACGGGTACGTCTCACCTACGGCGTTGGGTCAGCCGGGGAATAAAGCGCAACGTGAAGGATTGCCAACGAACGCCTTGCCTTCTAGCGTTCGGCACAGCAGATCGAGATCGGCAACCGGGGACCAGACATGTTCATCCGAACCGTAGAACGCGACACGACGCTCGATGCCTTTCGCGCCGAGGTGCGCGACTTCTGCGAGCGAGAGCTCCCCACGTCCATCCGCCACAAGCAGGAACGCGGGCAGCATCTCGAGAAACCCGAATACGACGCCTGGTTGAAAAAGCTCGGCGGCAAGGGCTGGCTCGCCGGCAAATGGCCCAAGCAGCACGGAGGGCTTGGTTGGACCCCCGAGCAGTCGATGATTTTCAGCGAGGAGCTGGGCCGCGCCGGCGCCCCCCCGATCACGCCGTTCGGCGTCACCATGGCTGGCCCCGTGATCTACACCTTCGGCACCGAGGCGCAGAAAGCGCAGCATCTGCCCGGCATCATGAAGAATGATTTCTGGTGGTGCCAAGGCTACTCGGAACCCGGCGCGGGCTCCGATCTCGCGGGCCTCAAGACCAAGGCTGTGCGCGACGGCGACACTTACGTCGTCAACGGCCAGAAAATCTGGACCTCGCTCGCGCACTGGGCGGACTGGATATTCTGCCTCGTGCGCACCGACGGATCGGGCAAGAAACAGGACGGCATCTCGTTTCTGCTGATCGACATGAAAACACCGGGCATCACGGTGCGGCCGATCATTGCCATCACGCTCGGGCATCACTTGAACGAGGTGTTCTTCGACAATGTGCGCGTGCCCGTCGCCAATCTCATCGGCGAAGAGGGCAAGGGCTGGACCTACGCCAAATTCCTGCTCGCCAACGAGCGCGTCGGCAACGTGGACGTGGCTAAATTCAAGCATTACCTCGACCAGCTTCGGCATCTGCTGGCGGAAACCAAAGAGGGCGGCAAGCCGCTCGCCGACGACCCGATGTTCCAGCGGCGACTGGCCGAACTCGAGGTCGGTCTGGCGACGGTGAAGGCGCTGATGGCCGATCAACTCGCCGCTGGGCGCCAGGACGGCGCGCCGTCGTTGATGGGCGCCGCCGCACTGAAGTTGCGCGGCACCGAGTTGCAGCAGGCCATTCTGCAAAACGTCATGGAAGTGCTCGGGCGGCACGGCCTCGTCTATCAGAAGGAGGCCATGAACGCCGGCTGGAACGGCGAGCTGATCGGCCCCGACGAGTCGGCCGGTCTCGTCTACGAGCATCTCTATCGCCGCGCCGCCACCATCTACGGCGGCTCGAGCGAAGTGCAAAAAAACATCATCGCCAAGGGCGCGTTGGGATTGTGAGGCACGCGGCTTGTAGGTTGGGTTGGCGCGGCCACGCGGCTGAGGCTCGAATGGGCTGTTCGATCCGCGCGTAACCCAACGACCGAAACTGAACGTTGGGTTGCGCGCGGAATGTCCCGGTGTGACCAATCATCTAACGGGGTGACCAGGCTAGAGCGCTTTCCACTTGATGTGAATCGCAAACGTACAACGGGCGACGTAGGTTGGGTCAAGGCCACTTGGCCGCGACCCAACATTTCCGGGCACGCCGTGGATGTCGGGTGGCGCTGCGCTTGATCCAACCTACATGGAAAGCGCTCTAACCTACGGGTCGCGCCCTTTCAACTCGAGGACACACGACATGCCATCCTTTTCCTCCGAGGAACGCCAGCTCCTCAACGACAGTCTCGTCGATTTCGGCACGACCGAGTACAGCTTCGAGCATTGGCGCAAACTCAATCGCGTCCCCGACGGCGAGGGCTTTCGCCGCGACGAATGGCAAAAATACGCGGACCTCGGATGGCTCGGCGTGGCGCTGCCGGAAAGTGTCGGCGGCGCCGGCGGCGGCATGACGGAACTGGGCATCGTCATGGCGGGAGCGGGCCGCTTCCTGCTGCTCGAGCCGTTTCTGGCCACACTCGTGCTCGGCGCGAGCGCCATCGAGTTGGCCGGAACACCCGCCCAACAACGCCTCCTCGAAGACGTGGGCGCGGGCAAACTGCTGCTCGCCTTCTGCCATACGGAACCCGATTCCGGCTACGCGCGCACTCACGTGAAAGCCGTCGCGCGCCGCAGCGGCAGCGGCAGCGGCTTCGTGCTCGACGGTGCCAAAGGCTTTGCGCTGCACGCCCACGTCGCCGATACGCTGATCGTCTCTGCGCGGCTCGGCAGTGACTCCGGTCCCGTCTCGCTCTTCCTCGTGCCGCGCACAGCCGAGGGCGTTCGCCTCAACATTGCACCGGCGCTCGACGGCCGCCTCGGCGCGACGATGACACTGTCGGGCGTCACCCTCGACGCCACCGCCAAACTCGGCGACGGCGACCGCGACGCGAGCGTCCTCATCGACCAGGTGATCGATCGCGGCGTCATCGCCGTGTGTGCGGAAGCGGCCGGCGCCATGGCGGCGGCCACGCAACGCACCGTCGATTATCTGAAAACGCGCCAGCAGTTCGGCCAGCCCTTGGCAAAGTTCCAAGTCCTGCAACATCGCCTCGTCGATATGAGCGTCGCCGGTGAGGAAGCCCGCGCGCTCGTCCATGCCGCCCTGCAAGCGCTCGACGACGGCGCACCCGATGCGCAACGCGCGGTGTGGTTCGCCAAGGTCCAGACGGCGAAGTCCGCCCGCTTCGTCGGCGGCCAAGCCATCCAATTACACGGCGGCATGGGCATGACCGACGAACTCGACATCGGCCACTACTACAAACGCTTGTGCATGTGCGAAACCCAGTTCGGCGACGGGGAGTGGTATTTGAAGCAGATCGGGGCGGGAGTGAAGGGGCGGTGAAGTTGGCGGTGACGGGATGGGCCAGATCAGAAACCCCGTCCAGTGCCCTCTTGCGCCGAAATTGCGCGCACTCGACCTCAGAACGACCGCGATCGGGCGGGTCGAGGGGCGAGGATCAGTGTGAGTTGTGTGGCGTGGGTTCAGTTGCGGGCACGCGGGGCACGCAGCGAATCCCCTCTCCCCGCCGAGCGGGGAGAGGGAGAAGGTCGGCAAGCGTCGCGCGATCCCCCACCCCCTCACCTTCACGCCCTTCACGCCCGTCCCACCCTCTCCTCCATCCACCGCGCCGTCGCGAGCAGGCGTCCCTCATCGCGGCGCATGCCGATCAGTTGCACGCCGAGCGGCAGGCCGCCAACAGTCAGCAGCGGCAGCGTCACGCAGGGCACGCCGAGGTACGTCCACATGGCGTTGAACACGGCGTTGCCCGTGCTCGCGAGCGTTTTGGGCGCTGGCCCGCACGACGGCAGCGTGATGAACGCGCTGTACGTCCCCAGCGCCTTGGCCACTTCCGCATAGATCGTCTCGCGCGCGACGAGTGAGCGAATGTAATCGCCCGCCGCCACCTTCGCGCCGATCCCCAAGCGCTCGGTCAACCGGTCGCTGACCCCGTCGGGATGGCGCGCCAGGAGCGGGCCGTAATAAGCTGAATTCTCGCCGCCCATGATGTTGGCCTGATGCGCGATGACGCCCTCAAGCGCGCCGACCTCGACCTCCTCCACGACGCCGCCGAGCTTCGTCACGAAAGCGGTCAACGCCTCCTGCGCCGCCGGTTCCGCCTGAGGCCACGCCGGTGATTTCAAAAACCCGAAGCGCGGCTTGACCCCGAGCCCTTGCGCCAGAGCAGCGGAAAGGTTCGGCCGCGCCCGCGTAAAGCTCACGGCGTCGCTGGGATCGTGCGCCGACAGTGCGTCCGTAAGCATCGCGAGATCGGCAAGCGAGCGGCCATAGACGCCCACCGTGTCGAGCGTGTGCGCTTGCAGCGTGACGCCACTGCGCGAGATCAACCCCAGCGTCGGCTTCAACCCGTAGATGCCGCAGAACGATGCGGGCCGAATGACCGAGCCGCCGGTCTGCGTGCCCAACGCCAGCGGAATTGTCTTGGCGCCGACCGCCGCCGCCGAACCCGACGACGAGCCGCCCGGCGTGTGCCCGGGGTTGTGCGGGTTCTTCGTTTTGTTCGGCATGACGTTGGCGAGTTCCGTCGTCACCGTCTTGCCCATGACGATCCCACCCGCCGCGCGAATTTGCGCGACGCAACTCGCATCCTTCGCCGGCTGATACCCTTTGAAGATCGGTGAGCCGTTCTGCGTCGGCATGTCGGCGGTGTCGATGATGTCCTTGATGCCGACCGGTAGGCCGTGCAGCGCTCCGACGCCCTTGCCGGACGCGCGCTGCGCGTCGACAGCCCGCGCCTGCTCGAGCGCGTGCGCCCGGTCGAGATGCACCCACGCGTCGATTTCGGTCTCGCGCGCGTCGATGGCGTCGAGGCACGCCGTCACGTAGGCCTGGGCCGTGAACTCTCCCTTGACCATGCGATCACGGGCTTCGACGGCGGTGAGATCTGTGAGCTTCGACGACATGGGCGCGGGTCTCCGAACGGGATTTTCTGGATGACACTGTTCCACAGTGCTGGAGCATTGTCAGCCCACTGTGCCACCCCTCGATTGTCATCCTCGGGCTCGGCCCGAGGACCCATGGCGCCGCAATCTCAACGCCATTCCCACACCCCTCCACCTCGTCGTTCACACCCTCCACGTCGTCATTCCCGCGAAGGCGGGAACCCAAGTCACCTCACCGACCCACGCACCGCCCAAGCGGACACGTCGCAATCCCCAGCCCACGTCGAGTAATCGGCACCCTGCATGGGTTCCCGCCGCAGCCTGCCCTCAAGAAGTCGGGGGCGGGAATGACAGTGAGATTGGAATGCCGGCCGAGTCCGGGAATGACGGTGAGATTGGGATGCCGGTCGAGTCCGAGAATGACGGTGAGATTGAGTTGGGCGGTCGAGATCAATCGCCCAACGCCACATTCGCCGCCCGTGCCTCGGCACGTCGGTTGGAAAATAAAGCGAGGGGCACGGGGCGGTAGGGCCGCGGGTCCGAGCTGTTTGATTTGTGCGGGTCCCTTCCCGCCCCGTGAACTGCTGTCTTTCTCCACCCACTGTACCGTCGGACGGCGGCTTCGGGTGCGAACCGTCGTTCGCACCGCAGCGGCAGGCACCGGGCACTCGGGTGCTTTCGCACCGTAACCGGGAGGCAGCCCCCGCATCGCGCGTCGGGAACGTCTCGAGACGCGCCCCCTCGGTGATGCGAGTG
>JANOHP010000167.1:0-3665 GCA_031406575.1 Hyphomicrobiales bacterium | reverse complement strand
TCGTCGACTGCTGCGGTTTGCTCGACGACGTCCACCACCGATCCCCGAACGGCAGGGCGGTCTTGCCGCACGATACTAAAAGAGGCTTCTAGGCGGTTACGCCGCCCTGCGCCTGGACGATTTTTGCGAGGAACCTCGGGCGGAGACGCTGCGGGGATGGGGGTGTTTCAGAGGATCGACTGGGAAAACTCAATGTAACGGCCCGCGAAGGGTCCGAGACTGTGAACTTTTGCGACAGCAGAACTCGCGCGGTCGCGGCAAATATGATAGCTTCGCGCCTTCAAATGGAGCCTCCATGACCGCGCATTCCAAGCTCGCGCCCGAGCACCAGATGACCATCGAGGAGTTCCTTGCCTTCACGGACGGTCGTCCGGACGGGGAAAAATGGGAATTGATCGAGGGAATGCCCATCATGAGCCCATCGCCGACAGATGTGCACCAGCTGATTGTCGGCAATATCATAGCCTCTCTGTGGCACATAGCCGTCACCACCGGTGCCTCGTGGCTGGTGATGCCGGGAACGGGCACGCGGGTGCCGATCTCGGAGCGCAGCCTGCCGCAACCCGACGTGTTCGTGAAAGAAATGCTCCCGTCGGGCTCGCCGGTCAGTGACGAGGCGCTCGTGATTTTCGAGGTGCTGTCGCGGTCCAACAGAGCAGCCGATCGCGCATGGCGGCGGCGCGTCTATGCGAGCGTGCCGAATTGCCGACACTACGTGACCGTGTCGACCAAATCTGCCGAGGTGGTGGCGCACGACAAAGACACCGGGTGGACAGAGCGGTCCGTCGCCGGCCTGGGACAGTCGATCGAGCTGCCGGCGTTGGATCTCGCACTGCCGCTGGCTACGATCTATCGCTCAACGCCCTTCGGGCAGCCAACGGCCTGAGGCGCAGGCGCCACCAACCGCATCTACTGCTGGACGCCACCGGGCTGGGCTGTGTAAAGCAGCCCTATGGTTTTTGCGGACACGGGGTCGCGCGGTGGGCGCGCGAAAACCCGGTGTCGCACCGCTCCGGGATGAACGCGCATGTCCGATACGACCCTGACGATGCCCATCGAGACGCAGTGGAGCGAGGTCCGCGACGGCGTTCGCCAAGTCTGCGCTCAGTTTCCCAACGACTACTGGATGAAGCTCGACCACGCCTCGGAATATCCCACGGCCTTCGTCGATGCGCTGACGGAGGCGGGATATTTGGGCTGCCTCATCCCCGAGGAATTCGGCGGTTCGGGATTGCCGTTGTCGGCGGGTTGCGCGGTGCTGGAGACGATCCACGAGACCGGCTGCAACGCGGCCGCGTGTCATGCGCAGATGTACACGATGGGCACGGTGCTCAAACACGGCAGCGACGAGCAGAAGCGCAAGTATCTGCCCGAGATCGCCTCGGGCAAGCTGCGGCTGCAAGCCTTCGGCGTCACCGAGCCGACGACGGGGTCCGACACGACGCAGCTCAAGACGCGCGCGGAGAAGGTCGGCAACAAATATATCGTCAACGGCCAGAAGGTGTGGACGAGCCGCGTCATGCACTCGGACCTGATGCTGCTGCTGGCGCGCACGACGCCGGTCGACCAGGTCAAGCGGCGCACGGACGGACTGTCGGTGTTTCTCGTCGACCTTCGCGAGGCCAAAGGGCGCGGCGTCGAGATGAAGAAGATCGACGCGATGATCAACCACAACACGTGCGAAGTGTTCTTCGACAATCTCGAAGTGTCGCCCGATGCGTTGATCGGCGAAGAGGGCCAAGGCTTCCGCTACATTCTCTCCAGCATGAATGCGGAGCGATTACTGATTTCGGCCGAGTGCCTCGGCGACGCCAAGTATTTCATTCGCCGCGCCACCGAGTATGCGAAAGAGCGCATCGTGTTCGGCAATCCGATCGGCAAGAACCAGGGCGTGCAATTCCCGATCGCACGCGCTTATGCAGAGCTGGTGGCGGCCGAATTGCTGGTCGGCAAAGGCGTGGCGATGTACGAGGCTGGCCGCGACTGCGGCGCGGAAGCCAACATGGGCAAGATGCTGGCCGCCGATGCCGCGTGGAAAGCCGCCGAAGCGTGCCTGCAGACGTTCGGTGGGTTCGGCTACGCGCGCGAATACGGCATCGAACGCAAATGGCGCGAGAGCCGGTTGTACCAGACCGCGCCGATCTCTACGAACATGGTGCTGGCGTTCGTCGGCCAGAACGTGTTGGGCCTGCCGCGTAGTTATTGACGGCGGCGGTGTCAGATTGAAGCCAGACACCTCGCGGCGTGGCGTCACTCATTGCGGTGCTTGCAGGCGCACGAAAATCGGAAAATGATCCGAGCCGATGTGGGGCATGACCTTCAGCGAGACGAGTTTGAATTCGGGTGAATAAAAGACGTGGTCGAGCGGCCAGCGCAGAAACCAGTAATCCGCATGAAAAGTCGCGTACAAACCGCGACCGACGCGCGGATCGACCATGCCGGATGTGGTGAGAAAGCGCTGCGTCGTGCGCGACCAAGCCACATCGTTGAGATCGCCGCCGACGATGGCGGGACGACCGCGCTCTCTCACTTTGGCAGCCGCCACCAGCAGTTCGATATCGCGCTCGGTCGAGGATTGATCGGGCATCGGCGGAATGGGATGCAGGCCGTAGAAGTCGAACTCGAAGCCAGACGCCGTGCGCAAGCGCGCCTCGACGGCGGGAATGTCGGGTCTCACGGGCCGCAGAATATGCCCTTGCGTCATGTCCAACCGCGTCGAAAACATCATGCCGTAATAATTGTCGAGCGGGTCGCTCAGACGCACCCGATAGCGCGACAGCACCGGTTCCAATGCGCTGCGCCAGTGTTCGTCGGTTTCCAGAACCAGAACGATATCGGGGTCGCATTTTGCAATCAGGTCTCCGAGCATGGAGAATTGCTTGTTCTCCCGTTTGACGTTCGCAATGAGAACGGAAAACTCTCGTTCAGGGTGCGACGCGCGCGCCTGCGGACTGCGGCTGGCGAGAAACGGCAGGTATGGCGCAATGTGTGTGCTTTGATAGAGCAGAGCGGTCAGAGCAATTGCGCCGATCGAAAAACCGATGGGTCCCGGAACGTCAGGACTTTCGGCAACCAGTAGACCCAGCGAGAGTGCCGAAGCCGCAGCGATCTGGGGGCGCGGAAAATCCCACACGCGCACCAGTCCGAATTTCACTCGCAGAAGTGGTGCCAGGGTGAGGAGAGCACTCACGGCGCACAGTAGGATCGCGGCGAACATCGGTATCGTCATATCGCGGAGCGACCTCTAGGGTGAGCGGGTGCTGCGTGAAACGACCACCGTGCGGCTCGGTTCCCTGGCGTCCGCCACGGCGGGTCGATGGGCTGACGCGCGGGAACACACGGAGGTGATTGTCGACATGGATGGCTCGCCGCAGACGTCTCGCTTCAGTTGGCTGCGGCGCATGGGCCTGCGAGGGAGCGAGCTGTGGGCGAACGCTGTGTCGTGGCGCGAGGCACCGACGCTGCTCGCAGTGCTGATTGCGGCTGCTTCCGGATGGCTGTTGATCGAGGTGGTCGAGGAGGTCGTTGCGGGCAAAACGGCCACCGTCGATCGTGCGATCGTCCGGTGGTTTCGCAGCGCCGAAGATGCGCGACGATTGATTGGACCGTCGTGGCTACAGGAGATGATGCGCGACTTCACAGCGCTGGGCGGCATCGGTGTTCTC
>JANOHP010000144.1:0-19483 GCA_031406575.1 Hyphomicrobiales bacterium | reverse complement strand
GGATTGCCGATGACGTTGCTGAGGTAACCATTCCCCTTGAACCGGGCGCCCAGTTGTTCCGGCGCGCCGTCGCCTTGCGGGTGGATGAAGACGAGCACGCCCAGCGCCTCGGCTTTCGCCCAGAACGGATGGAACTTCGGGTCGCTGAGTTCGGCGCCCGCCACATTTCCCCCGATTGCGGCACCGCGCAGACCGTACTTTTTGACGCCGACCTCGAGTTGCTCAGCGGCCAGATCGGGAAACTGCAGCGCCACGGACGCGAAGGCGACGAACCTGTCGGGCGTCTTCGCGCAGGCCTCTGCCAGAGCCTCGTTCTGGATCTGGATGATTTTTGCCGCGCGATCACGCTCCGCTACCCTGTACCAGTTCGGGTTGATACTCAGCGCCTCGATGTCGATCCCCTGGGCGTCCATGGTGGCGAGACGCACGTCGACGGCCGTCGCCATGTCGAGATCGGCGCGCAGACCGGGGCCAGCCAATTTCTCGCCCATCAAGGCCAACGCCTCGGGGACGGCGCAGTGCGCATGAATATCGACCGTCCTGACGCGGCGGCCGTTGACGACGACTTCGCGGCGTCGACCTGTCGGGTGAGGGGCCGGCCCAGCCCCGCCACCGCACGGAACGAATACGGGACTGTTCGATGAGCCGAACGTCGACGTCGTCAGATCTCGGGGCTGGGTCATGGCAGGCCTCTCTGGCGGTTCACCATCGGGTCGGCGATTATTCGGGTAGCGTCGTCACCGTTTCCAGCCGAACCACGCGCAGACGGCATCGCCCATGATCAGCCTCTTGTCGGCGTCGGGAATCCAGTCGATCTCCTGGAAATGCGTCACGCACTGGCGCCAGGAGCACGGCATCTTGGTGATGTCGGTGCCCCAGAACAGACGGCGCGGCCCGAAGGCGTCGTACATGGCGCGATAATGCGGGTGCAGGCTTTTGAAGGGATAGGCGTCGTCGGCGTAGAACGGGCCACCCGTCAGCTTGACGGAGACGTTGGGATATTTGGCGAGTGCCGTCAGCTCCTTCATGTTGGGGAACGCGGCATTGCCTTTGGCGCCCCGCAGCGCGCCCATGTGATCGACGGTCATCTTCAGGCCCGGATGGCGCTCGGCGATTTGCCCGAACAAAGGCAACCAATCGCCTGCCAGCAGGGCCAGCGGCGTGCCCGCCTTCTCGGCGGCCGGCCACAGCCAATCGATGCTGCCGTCCGTGGGCCACGTCTTGTTGATGGGCTTGTTGAAGTAGAAGCGATAGCCGAGCATCCCGGGCCGCTGCTTCCACGCGGCAATGAGATCGGGACTCTCGGGCTTGTCGAGCGGCGGATTACCGAGAATGGCGAAGCGTCCCGGATAGGTTTGAACGGCCTCGACCGCCAGCTCGTTGGAGTCGGGGTCCCAGCTCGCCGGTGGATGTAGCAGCGCGCCGTCGATGCCCGCCTCGTCCATGGCGCGAATGGCTTCATCGGCGAGGTAGGGTCGCGTCAGATGCGGCGGCGTTGCCGTGCCTTTGGTCCAGAGATGGATCTGCGCGTCGATGATGGCCATGGGCGTCCTCCGGCTCCGATCGCGTTGCGTCACCCATAGTGAGGGCACGATCCGGCAGAAGGCAACTGCAGAGTCGCGCTGGCCGATCAGTTCCAGCGGCCGCCGAGTTTGGTGCGGGCAATGATCATCTTCATGATTTGTGCCGTGCCATCACCGATTTCGAGGCCCATCACGTCGCGCAATCGCTGTTGGTGGGGAAGATCCAGCGACCAGCCGTAATGGCCATGCGTCAGCAGACACTGGTGGATGGCATCGACGGCGCTTTTTGGGCACAGCCACTTGACCATCGCTGCCTCCGCCGTGTGCGGCAGGCCCGCATCCTTCAAGCGCAGCGTGTGATAGCAGAGCTGCCGTGCCGCAGCGATTGCGGTCTCGGCTTCGGCCAGCGGAAACGTCACGCCTTGGTTGCGCGAGAGCGGTCCACCGAAGGCGTGCCGGTCCTTGACATAGGCCCACGTTTCGTCGAGTGAGGCCTGCGCCGAGCCCAAAACTTGCAGCCCGATCAGCGCGCGGCTGAAATCGAACCCCTGCATCACCTGCACGAAACCCGCGCCCTCGCCCGCCAAGCGATGATCTTCGGGCACGATCACATCGTCGAAAAAGATCGAACACCGCCCGATCGCATGGCTTCCCAGATCACGGTAGCGCTGCGTGGTTATGCCGGGCGTCGTCATCGGCACCAGGAAGGCCGAGACGCCACGTGCTGCGTCCTCGGGCCGCCCGGTACGCGCGAACAGCACCACCGCGTCGGACTGGTCGGCCATGCTGATCGATGACTTCTCGCCTTTCAGGATATAGCGATTGCCGTCCTTGCGCGCCGAAAGCACGAGGTTTGCCGCATCCGATCCGCCGCGGGGTTCGGTCAGACCCAGGGAGAGGACGACCTCGCCCGCGACCAGGCGCGGGAGCCACTCCTCAGCCACATCCGGCAGCGCGTGCTCGGCGAGGATCTTGCCGTTGAGAGACCCCAGAATCTGCAGGTAGGCAACGTTGATATCCGCATAGCCGATCGCCTCCGCGATGAGACCGCTCGTGAGGCTGGGCAATCCCAATCCGCCGAACCGCTCCGGCAGCTCGGGTGCGATGAGGCCGAGTTGGCCCAGATCGCGCACCAGCCCCCGATCGATCCGCCCCTGCTGCTCGCGCTTTTGATAATCAGGCGCGATACGTTCGACCGCAAACCGTCGCGCGGTCTCTTGGATCGCTCGCAAGTCGTCATTCAGCGTGGGATCCATGGGTTTCCCTCGGGGTGGGGGTGGGTCATGTCATTTGATGGCAGCGCTCTGGTCGCCAAACAGTGCTTTGGCGTTGCCGTGGGCAATGCGGTCGGCGGCGTCCTTGGGCAATTGCGAGAGCCACTGGCGATAGCTTGCGATGATGGCGTCATAGCTCGCCCAGCGCTCGTTGATCCAGGTGTCGGAGCCCAGCAGGAACCGGTCTGGGTGTTTGGTGAAGAGGTCACGCCACGCTGGCGTCAGTTTGCCAGACCCGTCGGCGAGGCCCCCGCGATAGGACAACTCACCCCACAACTGCGCATACTTGGCCATGAGCGCGGCCACCCGGTCGGTCTCGAGAGAAAATCCCGTATGGGCCCAGACGATGCGGGCTGCCGGGTTGTGCCCATAGAGTATTTCCAGCGCCTCGGCATCGCAGTGGCAGTGGAGAAACAAGCGGTTCTCGACCGCGAAATCGACGGTGCGCTTGACCCACGCGTTCGCGGCCGCCTTGCCGGAGAGGTGGAACTCGCCGATGCCGCGATAGGTGCCGCGTTTGAATTCCTCTTTCACCAACTCGAAAATGGACGGATCACCCATCCAACTGGCGATATCGGCGCGCACGCGATAGGGACGGATGAACGGCACGATCCACAGCCCGTCGGCTTTGGCGTCCAGCAGCACGTTGGTGCCCACATTGGGCCGGCTCGTCGCCAGGATCCCCGTCACCCGGTTCTTCTTGAACAGCGCGATGACCTCGGCCGGTTGCAGGTAGGGGGTGGGCTCCCAGTTGTAATGCAGATGCGCATCGAAAATCTCGATGGGCTCCTCGGCCTGAACAGGGTGAGCCGACCCGACACCGCACGCGAGGACCGCGAGCAGAACGATGTGTCTTCCAAGCATAGGCTGTACTCCCGACCGACCATCGCCTCAACCGTATCATGGGTCCCAGGGCAACCGAGTCCGACTTTGGTCCGAATTGTGCACCAGCGACCGCTGGTGCATAGATCGTGCATCGACACGTCTTGGTCGACTGATTTTGGGGCGTTCTATGAGTATTCGTGGATCGAGACAGACGCTGGCACGCTTTTTGGGCAGCTTTGCCCTGGCACTGACCCTGGTGAGTTCGACGGCCGCGAGCGAACTCGGCATGCAGCGCGTGCGCGGCGCCGACGTCAGCGGGCTGTTCGCGCTGCAAACCCATCATGGCCCGACCTTGACCCGCGACGAGGTGCGGGGGCGGCCATTCATTCTCGCTTTGGGATTTACCAATTGCCCCGACGTGTGCCCGACGACGCTGCTCGATCTGTCGAACCATCTGGAGGCCCTTGGACCGAAGGCTGACCAGATCCGCGTGCTCTTCATGACCGTCGATCCGGCACGCGACACTGTTGCGCACCTCAACGCCTATCTCAAATCGTTCGATCCGCGGATCGTGGGTCTGACGGGAGAGGCCAACGACATTGCCGCCGTCGCGCACGGCATCGAAGCCTTCTACGAGCGGGTGGATGGAAAATCCGGCGGCTACAGCTTCGATCACACGCTCAAAGTGGCGTTTTTCGACCGTTACGGTCTGCTGGCGGCGCGCGTGGATCTCGTGCGTGCGTCCAACACGCGGGTGAAAGAATTGATCGATCGGTTGCTGGCGCAGTGAGACCGATGCGCCGGTGAGGGCGCCCTCTCAGCAACCACCCAGATCGATCGACGGCGGGGCCGTTTCCACGTTGGGACGGCTCCAGGCGAGCATCGTATAGCTGGTGACCCGACCAGGAATCACCTCGACCACCCCTTCCCGCAGGAATGCAGCCCCACGCGGTGTCATGGCGCGGGCGCGCACGCGAAAAACCCGCTCCGATGACGGCGCCGCAAACGACGGCGGCAAACGGGCGCGCCGCCCGAACGTGAACGCGGCTGCAGCCGCGTTGGCCGCGTTCCCGGCCAGCACATCGATCAGCTCGGGCGATGCCTTGCGCACATCGATGCCGGGCAACCGCGAATAAATAGTCACGAACGGCCTCAGCCGCGCGATCAGAGCCGCATCGAAACCCAGAACGCGTGCCAGTTCCTCCGGCGCCGCAAACGGAGCATTTCTGGGCTCGGGGCGACCCGCCTCGCGATACTCGGGCGCTTCCGCTCCGTCGCGACGCTTGGTGGCGTCGGGATCACGCCAGTCGAGGACACGCGCTGCCAGCGACCGCGCTTCCTCTGGCGGACGGCCAACACCTGCGATCAAGGCGCGCAGGAGGTCTTCGTCGGCGGTATTGAGGTCCACCCGGCCAGCTTCATCGACGATGCTGATCGCCAGTGCTGCAGCGCCTATGCTGCACCCGCGGACCTGCGCGTCGGGCAGAAAGCGCCGGCGCCACGTGCGCTCCGAAGCAGCATTGACGAGATCGGCGATGGCCAGGTTGACGCCCGCATCGGCCAAGGTCGCGGCTTCGGCGCTGGCGGCTTCCGCCGAGGCCTCCTGCACGTGGGATCGTGTGGCGACCGTAAATCCAGCAATTGCCAGCGCCAAAAAGCCGACGACCCAGAGCACGGCAATGAGGATGAAGCCACGCTCGCGACCCGTGCCGCCGTGGCGTGCGCCCACCCGTGGGTCAGCGTTGCAGGCGATCGACCTGTTCGCGGCGATCAGGCGGGCCGTCACGATGCGGACGCGTCTGGAAATTGAGCTTGCCACGGAACTCGTCCACGATGTTTCTCATCTGATGGCGATCATTGACGATCCGAGGCGTGATCGCAATCAACAGCTCAGTCCGCTGGATCGTGTCGGTCTTGTTCTTGAAGAGGTTGCCGACGACCGGAAGCGTGCCGAGCAAGGGCAATTGATCGCGATTGCGGGTCGCCCGATCCTGCATCATGCCAGCCAACAGGACGCTCTCCCCATCGGACACGGCGACAGTGGTCTTGACCCGGCGCTGCTGGATCGTCGGTGAATCGATGGTCGACGATGTCGTGCGCACCACGTCGGAGACTTCCTGCTCGATATCGAGCAACACGCGCCCCTTGTCGCTGATGCGCGGTGTGATGCCCAGAATGATACCGGTATTGCGGAACGTGATGGCATTCACGATCGGCGAGCCGGGCGCCAGGACACCGACGGCCGATTGCGTGGCGACCGGTACTTCATCGCCCACTTGCAGCACGGCCTTCTTGTTGTCGATGACCATCAACGTCGGCGTCGAGACGACATTCACGTCGGTGATCGTCTGCAGCGCATTGATGACGACCTGAACGTTCGGCGAATTGAGGAAATAGGAGAACCCCGGAAATACCGGCGCAATGGCGCCGATTGCGCTGTCGGTGAGTAGCAATTGGCTCTGTTTCCTCTCGAAGAACCACCGCAAGCCGAGTTTGAGTTGATCGTTGAGTGTTACCTCGGCGATGGTCGCCTCGAGCAGCACTTGCGCAGGCGCCACATCGATGCGGTCGAGGATTTGCTTCACGCGCCGCCATTCACTGGCCGTTGCCGTGACCACGACAGAGTTGTTCTGCTCGTCGGCCACGACGCTGATGCCACTCAACCGATCATCGAGCGGACGACCACTGGCATCGGACGGTCTCGACGACGCGGTCGGGTTGGTCGATGCCGTGGCAAAACCGGTTGCGCGGCCAGCGTCATTGGGCGGGACGAGAATCGCTTCGGAGCCACCGACACTGCCACTCCCCAGCACCGGCGTTCTGGGGGCACCCGGAACACCCGGCGCGATCGTGTCCAGGACCGGCACGCCCCCCGGCGACGACGGCACGAGCTGAGTGGAGCCAACAGCGGCGCTGATGCCGCTCGATCCTGCACTGCGTGACTGCTCCTGCCCGCCGTAAATTTTCTGGAGCAACTGCGCCAACTCGACCGACGGCCGGTTCTGCACATGATAAACATGCACCTGCTTGTCCGTGGTCTGGCCCACCATGTCGAGCTTGCGCACCCACACTTGGGCACGGCGCAGAAGCTCCTGCGTGGAGGTCACCACCAATATCGCCTTCAGGCGCTTGTTGGGGATGAAGCGCACGATCCCTTTGCCCGGGGCATCGCGATCATTGGCGAAAATCGTATCGAGTTCTTGCGCGATCGCATCGGGATCTGCCGATTCCAACGGATACATGGCGAAGGACATGCCGCGCATCCAATCGACGTCGAACACACTCACCGCATCGGCAAGCGTGGCCAAATCCGCGCGATTGCCAGTCAAGACGAGAACGTTGCGCTGCGGATCGGCCCTCACGACCGTGTTGCGAGGCGCCAACGGCTTGACGAGCCGCTCGATGTCGAAGGCGGTGACGTATTTCAGTTGCACGATCTGCGTCGTGACGCCTGCGAGGCTCCGCCCCGTACTGCCTTTTGGTTGTATGGGCGCGCCGCCCGCCAAGGCCTCGTCGATCGGAAGCACCTGATAGGTGCCATCCGTCACGACGATCGCGGCCCCTTGCGTTTGCAGCGCGGCCTCGAACATTTCGAGCAGCCGTTCGCGCGCCACGGGTTGGGGCGTCTGGAGCGTAATCGTGCCCTGGACTTTTTCGCTGACCGTATAGTTCTGCCGGAGGGTATCGCCCAAGACCGCCCGCGCCGCCGCCTGGATGCTGGCGCCCGACAGGCTGAGGGTCACACCGTCCCGAACCGGGCCAGTTGCCACCGTCGGCCGGGGTTTGGGAGATCCGAAGAGTTCATCCGTGCCGGCCATTACGCTGGGTTGGCGGGCTTCACGGTCCGCGCCCTCGCCAAGGCGCACGCCAGGCCGAGGACGTGTCGCGGTTCCGACTTCGGACGCGCTGCCCGTGGTAATGGGCGCAGGCATCAGCAATTGCTCAGCCGGCAAGCACCCAGAAAGCACCAGGGCCACCGCAATCCCGATCGGCCAGCGCGGGCACAACCACAAAACACGTCTCCAATCACCCGAGTACGGCACGACTATTGCTTGCACCGTCTTCGATCGCGAATACGGTGGGGTGTCACAGTGCTTGATTGGCAACATCGCGGACGACCACGAATGTAACCGATTCGCGACCTTGGTATAACTGGATGGTGCCGGTGAGTAAGACTTAAGTACGGGGGTGAAGATGGACGTTGGTCCGTTTCGGCCCGGTTTCATAAGTAGTAATCAGTTAACGGCGCACTGATCGGGCTTTGCGAAGCGACATTGCGGATAAAGTGGTGGGAGACGACAATGAAACGGCGTGAGTTCTTGAAATTGGGTGGAGCCGGCGTAGTCGCCACGGGTGCCCTGAGCGGAACCGCCCAGGGCCAGCTGGCGCCAATCACCATAGATCTGACGATCAACAGCTCTCGCGCGATGCTGATCGACGGAAAATATGTGAACGTGCTGGCCTTTTCGAGCTTGACAATTTCAACGCGCGTGCCCGGGCCGGTCCTTCGCGTCACAGAGGGCGACCGCGTGATAGTGAACGTCACGAACATGCGACCCGAGTCGCATCGTTTCGAAATTGGCGGAATTCCGGGCTCGAAACTGGACATCGCTGCTAACGCCACGGGCACGGTTCAATTCACCGCGCCAGGGGCTGGAACATACCTTTATTACGACAACAGCCACGGCTCGACGCACCTCTATCGGCTTCTGGGACTGCACGGCGCCTTCATCGTGCATCCGGCCGCCGGCAACGGGATGTCGAACGGTGGCGGACTCTCGACGATTACGCCGTACAGCATGCCGCGGTACACGGCCAGCAACCCGGCCGGCGTCACAGCCGTCAGCAAGGTGTTCGAAGCCTTCGGCAACGCACCGCGCTTCCCCGGTGGCAAATGGGAGCCATGCGAGCTCGATAAAGAGTACTCGACCCAAGAGTGCATTTGGCTCTTCACCGAGGTCGATCCGCGATTGAACGCGCTCATCACCCCCACCGGCATCTCGACAAGCACGATGACCGGCTCAACCGCAGCGCTGATTGCAAGCTACCTGCCGCGCTACTTCACCATCAATGGGCGCAGCGGCTACGACCTCATGCAGGCCCCCGATGTGCAAATTAGAAACTACGTCGGCGAACCGACACTCATTCGCACAATGAACGCGGGCCTCGCGCATCACTCGACGCATATTCACGGCAACCACATGATGGAACTCGCCCATTCCATGATCAAGACCGACGCGCTCGATCTCGACAGCATTGTGCCACCCGTGGGAGCAGCCGCGCCCAGCATCGGGCAGGTGGTCCTGCACGACAACGTCTGGGAACGCGACGTCTGGCCGACGTGGCCCCTGCAAATTCGGGATATGCTACTGCCCTTCGAGATTCCACCCGATATTCCGAACTGGACGAGGTTGACGAGCGCGGCTGCGCAGGAAAAATTTCCGCTCCGCTACGTGATGCACGACCATTGCGAAATGGGCACGACGGCGGCCGGCGGGAATTATCCCCAGGGTGCGGTGCTGCATTGGGAGATCGCGGGTCCTGTGGGCGGCCGCGGCGTCACTTGATCGACCTGCGCGACCTCGAATTACCTTTCCCTGTCATTTGCATAACCGAGTCAAAACAATGACAACATATCCAACATACACGGTTGGCACCGGCGTACCCGGGCCGGGATATCTGAACGGCGGTCCGATCGGACTCGACAAGACGCTGACGGGCGCCAACGTGCCGACCTATTCGAGTTTCGGCTGCAAAGTGCCCGACGTCGATCCCCTTCAGACCCCCGATTGGGAGCTCGCAAAGGTCTATTTCGAGCGGAAGGTCTTTACGGACGGAAATTGGACGTTTTTTGATGGCGTCAACGTCCCCTATTGGGGGTTCGAGGACCTCATCAAAGCCAAAGGTGCAAAGCCGTTTCCATCTCCAGTGATCAGACTGCGCGAGGGTGAACTGGCGCACGTCAAGATGGAGACCCGTCACGGCGCTCACACGATCCATCACCACGGCATCGAGCCGACGACGACGAACGACGGCGTCGGCCACATCTCCTTCGAGACCAGCGGAAACTATGTTTATCAGTGGAAGCCCAGTCACGCAGGCACGTGGTTCTACCACTGCCACGTCAATACGGTCCTCCATTTCGAAATGGGCCTTTACGGGCTTCTGATTGTCGACCCCCCCGAGGGATTCGGTTATCCCTACAGGGGCGCCGACAGGCATAGGTACCACGTCGAAAAATCCTGGGTGTTGGATGATATCGATCCCCGCTGGCACAACCTTCCCAAGGATGCAGGCCTGTGCGGTGAGGATGTCGGGCTCAACAGCTTCAAGCCCAAGTATTTCATGATCAGCGGGGCGGCGAGGCCCGCCAACAGTGTCCTCACCACCACACCGACCAAGATCACGGCCACGAAAGGTCAGCGCGTTCTTGTCCGGCTGCTGAATGCGTCCTATTCTGTGCTCGGCGTCAAAATCGGTCTTCCCAGTGAATTGATCTCTGTCGATGGGCATGCGCTCGTTTCCCCTGACCGTCCCTGGTCCAGGGCAAAGCCGATCGCTGCCAACGAAGAGTTATTCATGTGCTCTGCCAGTCGGCACGATTTGTGGATCGACACGACAGGTTGGGCCGCTGGCCATTACCCGGTGGAATTCAATTATTACGATTGGGTGACGAAGAAGGTGCACAACGTCGGCACGCCGCACGCGGGCACGATCAAGACCTTCATCACCGTCATTTGATGAGATCGAACCAATGATCCGCATTCGCTTCATCGCACTCGCGTCGATGGTGGCGAGCCTGGGGCTCGCCACCGCGACTGCCGCGCTCGCCCACTCGGGTCGCGGTGTCACCCTGCACCACAGTGAGACCGCACGGCCCGACCCCGGCTATGTGCCGCCCGCACCCGAAACGCTGGGTGGGCCGTTCGAACTCGTCGATCACAACGGAAAAAAAGTCACGGACGAGACCTACCGCGGCCGCTGGATGGTGCTGTTTTTCGGCTTCACCGGTTGCCGCGAAGCCTGCCCACTCGGCTTGGAGCGGATTGGACAGGCGATGGATGACTTGGGACCCCTAGCGGCGAACATTCAACCGCTGTTTGTCGATCTCGATTTCGGCGAGCCAGACATCGAGGGCCTCGCCCAATTCATCAGCAATTTCGACAAGCGCATTGTCGGTCTGACGGGAAGTCGCGCTCAAATCTACGATATCTTGCGTGACTTCCGGATTCGCCGGCAGATGCGCCACATCTTGTCGGGCACCAGAGAAACCGGTCCGCGCATCGATCACTCGACGTATTTTTTCATGGTCGATCCGGAAGGCAAGACGCGCTCCTATTTCCACCACTCGAATTCACCCGCCGAGATGGCGGACCACATGCGGAAAAATCTGACACGATGAGTTGAGACGCTGGACGTCTCAGTTCATGCGCAGTTCGTGACGTCGTCCACCCGACTCCAGGCTGATGGCGTTGCTGCCGATGCGCGTCAGCCGCCATCCCTCCACCTCGCCGCCCTCCTCCAGCCAACGACCGTTGGGCTGTTGCGGCGAGACGATCAGTGCGCGCAGCTTGCCTGTGTCGCCCTGCATCACGCCCACCAGACGCAGATCGATACCGGGCGGATTGGCGGGTGCCGATACCACCTCGGCGGGTTTGGGTCGGCGCGTCGACCAGAAGAGGGGTTTCTCCAGCGTTTCCGCAAAACTGTCGACGGCGATGCCGTCCAGTCGGAAACGAACCTCACCGTCCGAGGTGCCCGATGCCAGCCCAGCCGATCCGGGGCCCGACGGGGCGATGGGGCTGATATCGACATCGCCAAAGAGCACATGAGCGGCGAGCAGCCCCGCTACCGCAACCCCGATAATGACCGCTGAAACACCCAGCATCCGCCTCATTGGCCGGTGCCTTTCTTCGTTGCGGCAACGAGGGCGCGCACACGAAAGTTTACTTGTAGCACACGATCATCGCCCCCTTCTGGGCCACCGCTCCCATTCAATGGTGCCATATCAATGGCATCAATGATCAACATGGGACGATGCACCTCCAGGCCATGGAGAAGACGTTGTAAGGCCTCCAGTCGCACCTGAGCCGTCGATTGCAAACCCGCAAACGCAAACTCGTCGCGCTGCAGGACCGGAAGCGCTTGGGTCGACCGCAGACGCACGCCTGCTGCTTCCGCCGCGCGCCCGACCACCGTCTGCAAATTGGCGAGTTGGATGGCTTCCGTCTCGCCTTCGAGGGTGACCGCAGCGAGCATCCGGGAGGCCTGACCCGCGCTACCGGGCACATCCGACATCCGCGCAGCGATCGCGGCCAGTCGCCCCAAGTGTTCGCGCTTGGCTTGGATTTCGCCTTCCAGTCCGACAATCCGGCTGACCACTGGCTCGAGCACAAAACCGAAGACGGCAACGGCCACGACGGCAGCAAGACCAAGCGCGGAAAACCTGGAGATTTGAGGCGACACTCGGCTTTCCATCATGGCGCGCCCGACTTCCCAACCGCTGCACGTTTGGGCGCACGCAATTTCGCCTGGAGACGAAACCGTTCGCGATCCTCGCCCGACTCGATCCGAATCGGTGCCGTGAACCGGGCTTCGTGGAACAGCGCGGACCGTTCGAACAGGGGCAACAGGGTCGCCGCGGAGACGGCAAGCCCAGACATTTCGATCGTCGTCCCATCGAAGCGGAAATCCTGCACCCAGGCGGTGTCGGGCACGAGCCGCGTCACCTCCTCGAGGAGGATGATCGCGGGTTGTCGGTCCTGTTCGAGGCGGCGCACGCGCGCGATGTCCGCCTCCGCCGACCGAACGCGCTCGAGGGCAGGTCGAGCCTGCTTGGCGCGGTCCTCCAGCGCAGCAATTTCCGTGTCGAGGCGCGCCAACGCGAGTTCGTGGCGCACCCAGTAGCTGCCGATCATCGTGAGCCCGAGGATTGCCGCAGCGCCAGCGGCTGCACGCCCCGGTGTCCACCCCGCGCGATGCACGGTCGTGTCGCCGATCAGAAATTTCAACGGCAGCGCCGCCGTGCCGGCCACATCCAGAGTCTCGATCGACTGCAACTCGAGACCCGCATGCGCAAGCGCCCGCTGCACGGGCTCGATGGTGCGTGATTTGAGAACGAAATGGCGAACCCGCACCATGCCGCGACCCGAACCCGGTCCTTCGACGAGATAGGAGGACACCACGTCGCTCGCCTTCAATGGTGTGGTGCGTTCGAGATCCAGCCGCAACATGGGATCGAAATCACGCTGCGCCGAAACCGGCAATTCGACGCTGCGCACGAAGCCGTCGCTCGAGCGCACTCGCAGACAGACCGGCAGCTTTCCTCGAGTTGCCGTAACGCTTCGCAGCGCCTCAGCCAGCGCATCGAAAGTTATCGGCGAGAACGTTGGCTGTTCGTCGAGCGCGGTCGTGCGACCGTTGTCCTCGATGTGCAGGGACACGCCGTCGCCCTGAAGCGCCAGAATGAGGCGACGCGTGGGCGCCCGCGACCGCCGCACATGCGCCGGCAACAGGCTCGCCAGTTCGTCGATCCACCATCGCAGGAACGTCATCATCGAGGCACTGGGCTCGCAGTCTGAAATCGGGTCGTCGCGATTCGGGCTTGCCCCTGTCGTAACCGCAGCGAAATGATTGGCGCCAAGATATACTATCAGGCAAGTTAAGCACATCACCTCGCTTCGAGGTCTCGGCGGTTTACGAATGACAGTCAAGGCAGACGACAGACTGCACCAACACGGCCCATCCGACACCGGCGGTGGGCCTGCCATAGCGGCCGCCCTGGGCCAACGCCTCGTGGATTTGGGACTGCTCGATGCGTTGTCGCTGCGGCGTGCGGAACGCGCGTCGGTGCAGACGGGCAAGCGATTCGATCGCGTCCTGACGGAGCTGGGCCTCGTCACTGAGGACGCATTGGCCGCCGCGCTCGCCGAACACTTGGGCATGCCGCTCGCCAGGGCCGATGATTTCCCGCTTGTACCGGTGCTCTCGGGGCAACTCGACACGGCCTTCTTGCGTTCCAAGCGCATTCTGCCGCTCGAAGATCGGCCCGATGCCTTGGTCGTCGCCGTGGCCGATCCATTCGAAACGGTCGCCACCGATTCGCTGGCCTTCCTCCTCGAGCGGCCCGTGGTACGCGCACTGGCATCGGCCGGCGACATCGACTGGGCACTCGATCGGCTCTATGGCGGCAGCAGTCGCGCTGCGGCGGCCCGCGAGGTTGATCAACCGACGGCTCCCACCACCTCTGTGGCCTCCGTCGAAACGGCCGACGAGGATGCCCGACGCCTGGAAGATCTGGCGAGTGACGCGCCGACCATTCGCCTCGTGCAGGACATCATTACACGGGCCGTCGAAACCCGCGCGTCCGACATCCACATCGAGCCCCGCATCGACCGCCTGCGCGTGCGCTATCGGATCGACGGCGTGCTGCATACCGTCGAGACGCTGCCGCGCGAGCAAGCGCCCGGCGTCTTGTCGCGCATCAAGATTCTCGCGCGCCTCGACATCGCCGAGCGGCGTCTACCGCAGGACGGCCGCATAAAATCGGTTGTGCGTGGGCGCGAGATCGATATGCGTGTCTCGACCATGCCGACCATGTCGGGCGAAAGCTGCGTCGTGCGCATCCTCGATCGTGGTGCGGTGCGTCTGGACTATGCGGCGTTGGGGTTCGCGCCCGCTTTGTTGCAGGGTATCGACGCCTTGATGCGACAACCCCACGGCATCGTGCTGGTCACCGGCCCGACGGGCAGCGGCAAGACGACCTCGCTCTACACGGCACTCGGATCGCTCGATGCCGAGGCGTCCAAGATTTTCACCGTCGAGGACCCGATCGAATATCAGCTGGGCGAGATCAATCAGATCCAAGTGCAGCCGCGCATCGGCTTGGGGTTCGCAACTGCGTTGCGGTCGATCCTGCGCCAAGACCCAGACGTGATCATGATCGGTGAGATCCGCGATCTCGAGACGGCGCAAATTGCCATTCAAGCATCGTTGACGGGGCATTTGGTGTTGTCGACGGTGCACACCAACAGTGCGGCAGCAACGATCACGCGTCTGCTCGACATGGGCGTGGAAAACTACCTGCTGGCGTCGAGCCTCACCGGCATCCTGGCGCAGCGACTGGTGCGCCGTCTGTGCAATGCCTGCGCCAGGCCCGAAACGCCATCCCCGCAGGTGAGGGCGCGACTGGCGAGCGATCTGGGCCTCGCGGCCCTCGATCCGAGCCGTATCCGCATGCGCGCCCGCGTCGGCTGTCCAGCCTGTAGAGGCACGGGATACGACGGCCGGGCCGCGATCGGTGAGTTGCTGGTCGTCACCGAGCCGGTGCGCGACACCATTTATCGCCGCAGCTCCGATCGCGCGGTGGAGGACGCCGCACTTGCCGCCGGCATGACGACATTGTATCGCGACGGCATGGGCAAAGTTCTCGCCGGCGAGACGACCCTCGAGGAGGTGCTGCGCGTGACGCGGCTCGGCTGATGCCAAGGTTCACATTCAAAGCCTATGACGCTGCCGGCCGCCTCGTGCAGGGTGAGCTGGATGCCGACAGCCAAAAGGCGGCCCTCGATAGTCTCGCCCGAACGGGGCAATTCCCGTTGGACGTGACAGCGGCCAGTGCTGCGCCGTCCGCGGCTTCCATATGGACACGCGAAATCGGCGGACGGCGCCGCTTGCCGTTGTCGACGCTGGCCATGATGGCGCGTGAGTTTGCCACGCTCGTGCGGGCCGATCTGCCGATCGACGAGGTTCTGCGCATCGTCGCCTTGCAGCCTCGTATCGGTGCGCGGGCTCGCCAGGTCGTGGCCGTCGCCCTCGAGCGCGTGATGGGCGGGACGTCGTTGTCCGAAGCGCTGGCCCACCAAACGGGCGCGGTGCCCGAACATTTTTGGCGATTGGTGCGGGCCGGCGAGGAAAGCGGCACCCTTCCACAAGTGCTCGACGAACTGGCCGGTTTTCTCGAACAGTCGGCGCGCATGCGCAGTCAGATCACGACGGCGATGCTCTATCCGCTGGTGCTGGTGATTGCAGCACTTACGACGCTCGTCGTCATTTCAGTCGTGATGGTGCCAGCGATACTGCCGCTGTTTCGCGATGCGGGCGTGGAACCACCCGTGCTGCTGACCGCCCTCGTCGCGGTGCAGCGTGCGCTCGTCGACTGGTGGCCGGTGACGCTGGGCCTCGTTGGCACGATCGTCGCCGCCGTGATCGCGTCCGCCCGCAACGAGCCCTTGTGCGAGGCACGGGACCGAGCCGTGCTGAGCGTGCCACTCTTGGGCAATCTGGTGCGCGATATCAGCACCGCGCGCCTCGCGCGCACACTCGCAACCTTGGTGCGCAACGGCGTGCCGCTGCTCGACGCCTTGCGCGTGACGGCCGGCGTCGTGCGCAACCGAGCCTTTCGCGCGGCCCTGCGCGACGCCGAAGTGGATTTGAACACGGGCGGCACACTGTCATCGACGCTGGAGCGTTCCGGCCTGCTGCCCGAACTCGCCCAGCGCTTCGTGCGCCTCGGCGAGCAGACGGGCCAGCTCGCCCTGATGCTGACGCGCACCGCCGACATTTACGACAACGACGTGCAGCAGCGGTTGCAGCGCCTGCTGGGTATTGCTGCGCCCGTCGTCACGATCGGCATCGGCTTGGGCATCGGCGGCCTCATTCTGTCCGTCATGAGCGCGCTGCTGGGGCTGAACGAAGCGGTGCTGCGATGAGACCGCAACGCGACGCCGGATTCACCTTGATCGAGGTGCTGGTGGCGCTGGCGATCATCGGCGCAGCCGTCCTGCTGGTGGCGCCGGCGGCACGCACGTCCCTGAGCCCACAACTGTTGCGCAGCACGGCATCCGACATGGCGGCCTTGGCACGAGCCACGCGAGCGGCCGCCATTCGCTCGGGCGGCGAACGCGTGCTGTCGGTCGATTTGGCCCGTCGCACGATTTTCGCAGACGGCATCCGGGGTCCGCGATCGATCCCGGCACACCTGGGCCTCGATGTCGCCGTCGCTGGCGGCGAGGTCGGTGCGGACGGCGTGCGCCACATCCGCTTCTTGCCGACGGGCGGCTCGAGCGGCGGTCGCATCACGCTGCAGGACGGGGTACGAACCGCCGCGATCGAGATCGACTGGTTGACGGGAGGCGCCCGTGTGGCCACGGCGGCGCGCTGAGCGGGATCGACGGCACGGGCAACGCGGCTTCACGCTGATCGAAGCGCTGGTGGCGTTGGGGGTGCTCGCGGCGATGATCGCCCTCGTCAACCGCACGTTCGCGGCCGGTTGGACTGCCGTGCGCCACGGCTCTCTCGAAAGCCGCGCCATTGCCCTCGCCAAGGAGCACATCGAAATCGCCGGAGTGGACACCGCGTTGTCGAGCGAATCGTCCAACGGTGTCGAGGACGTCATGCGCTGGCGGCGGGACATCACGCTCTACGATCCGCCCGGACAAACCGCCGGCGCGACCGCACGGATGCCCGCGTGGTGGGTTCGCGTCGAGGTGGCGTGGCGCAACACACCTTTCGCCGCCGAGCGTGTGATCACCCTCACGACGCTCAAGCATGGGCGCACGCGGCCATGATCGCCCGGCGAACAACCCCAGCTCACGCCCGCAGGGACGCTGGCTTCACCCTGGTCGAAGTCGTGGTGGCACTCGCACTCACGGGGCTGTGTGTGGCGATGTTTCCGGGCATGTTGCGGTTGGGAACGCGCGCCTGGGAGGCACAGGGCGAACTCGAGCGCGCGGGCGATGCGGGGCTCGCACTGCACGCCGTCGAGCAGAAGCTCGCCGCAGCGCTGCCGTTGAGCGATCAGGACCCCGAGACCCGGCGCCAGCGCTTCGGATTCAGCGGAGACCAACGCCGCCTCGCGTTCATTGCGGCAAGCGACAATGGTCCGGCGGGCGCTGGCGTTTACCGCTGGCACCTCGAACCGGCCTCTGCGGCAGACACGGGCTTGGCGCTACGCATCGCCTTGTACGGCGCGGGTTCGAGTGGGGGAGCCAGTGAAAAGCGAACGCTGCTGCGCGACGCAACCCCGGTGCGGTTCCGGTATCATGGCTCGCAACCCCTGGGGGATGATCCCGCGCAATGGCACGACGCGTGGACGCGCTCGGATGCGTTGCCCGGGCTCGTGGAAATCACCATCGACAGCGCAGGGCCGCAACGTGCGCCACGTCGCCTCCTGGTCGCACTGCGCGTCGGCAGCCGCAGATAGCGTTATTTCAGTAGGACACGATGTCCTGATCTTCGCCCTGGCCACCCGGCGCGTTGTCACGGCCGAGCGAAAAGACTTCGTAGGCGCTCTGACGGCCCGGTGCGCGATAGCCGTAGGGCCGTCCCCACGGATCGACCAAACCCTCGGCCTTCTTGAGGTAAGGCCCCCGCCATTGCGCAACGCCCGGTGGCGCCTGCATGAGGGCCGAAAGCCCCGTCTGGGGAGGCGGATAGGCGCCCACATCGAGCGCGTAAAGCTCCATCGCCGTGGTAATCGCCGAGAGCTGGATGCGCGCCGTTTCCACTTTGGCACGCGCCAGATAGCGCAACACCTGCGGCGTCACCACCGTCGCCAAAAGACCGATGATGCCGAGCACGATCAACACTTCGATCAGGGTGAAGCCCGCTTGCGCCGTCGCGCGGCGCGCGGCGCGGTCGGCGCTGCTGCGGTCAGGACTGCGCGTTGTGCTCATCCCCACGATTCACTCCCGATCTCAAAACCCCATTGCGTCGCCGATCGGCCCATACAGCCAAACGATCCAGATGGCGACTGCAAGAAATGGCCCAAACGGCAATCGGCTCGTCAATGATACACGACTCCCCATCACCGTTGACCCGGCAATGGCGGCAAGGGCAGCAATAGTTGCATAAACCATAACCGAGGGGAGACCAGCGAGACCCAGCCACGCGCCGGCAGCGGCATAGAGCTTGGCATCACCCAGCCCCAGCCCGGCCCGTCCACGCAGCTTCTCGTAACCCCAAGCCGCGCCCGCCAGCAGCCCGAACCCGACAGCCGCTGCGATCAGCCGCTCGAGAACCGCGAACTGCCCCCCCTCCCAGTGGACGATGAGACCAGCAACCGCGAGCGGCAGCGTGAGGGCGTCGGGCAGCCGGAACGTCAGCCAGTCGATGGTGCTGAGGGCAACCAGGGTGGTCAGCAGGAGGATCGATGCCCCGGTGATGCCCGCGTCGTGCGGCGACGCGAAGCCACTTTGCCCCAACATGACGAACGGACCGGCAATGACGCCATGGACGACCAGCATGACGGCCGCACAGACCACGACGCGACGGGTCGACACGGGGCGGAAGGCTGAAGGAGGCATCGATCGATTGTTCCGTGGCGAGCACAAGCGGCTGTCAATCTACCCGACCGCCCCGATTGGCGAGAGCGCTTTCTTACCCGACATCTTCACGCGCAATGGGCGCCGCGATCCCCGAATATTTTATTTTCACGTGCTTTTATCATTCCGCCGGACGCATCTTTCACGCCCTGCCAAAAACACCGGAACCGACCTGGACAAAAATACTGTGGCGCCCAACTCTGGAGGCCCATACCGCCAACATTTTCATACATAGTTAATTCTCGACCGAGCAGAACAGAGGCAACCCGGAACCTTTTGTAAAATTCTACAAAACGGCACTATTTCGTGATTTTTCCAATGGTTACGAACTTATAATCCATATTTCAGTGGCCCCCGATCCATACTTTTGCGGGAGAATCATCGGGCTTTGGTCGGCGGCGACTGTCTTTAGTCGAAATTCTCCCTCCGGTAATTACTCACCCCTCGCAGCCGCCGATCAAGCGGAAGCGGCGCTGGTTGGTGCGGCCAGAGCGTCTCGGATGGCGTCGAGCGGGCTCCGGCCGTTGCGGCGGCCGGT
>JANOHP010000013.1:0-15040 GCA_031406575.1 Hyphomicrobiales bacterium | reverse complement strand
CCGAAACCGCGCTCGGCCACGAAAGCCCAGGCGGCGTCATCGTCGGTTTTGAAAGCGGAATTGACGTACATGGCAGCCTCCTGGCTCTCGTGAGAGTGAGCAGGAGGGCATCCCTGACCGTATTGCGCCCCCTGCAGTGATCGGGTGGCGCGGTCTGGGTGTCGTCGTCGTCAGAACGAACCCGATCGCCGCGCCGCACGATGTGCGTTGCGTCGCTGGAGTTTCCATACTGTCGACCGGATCATCATGGGGTCCTCATACGGTGCGTCGCGGCATGCGTCAACATCGCGTGGTTGGCTCGGGTCGCGATCTCTGCTTGGTTGCCGGCGTATCGATCACCGAGCCAGGAGCGCGCGCCATGACTGAATCCGCCTACGACAAAGGCCTGAAAATCCGCAAGCAGGTGCTGGGCGAAGCCCACGTCAACCGGTCGCTCGCCAACGCCGACGACTTCTCCAAGCCCGTGCAGGATCTCGTCACCGAGATCGGCTGGGGCGCGTTCTGGTCGCGTCCGGGTCTGACCAAGAAGGAGCGCAGCCTGATCACCATATCCATCCTGACCGCCCTCGTGCGCCCGCACGAATTGGGCGTTCACGTCAGAGGCGCGATCAACAACGGCTGCTCGCGCGAAGAAGTCCGCGAAGCGCTGATCCACACCGCCTGCTACGCCGGCTTCCCCGGCACACTCGACGCCGTGCGCGTGGCGAAGAAGGTGTTCGACGAAATGGACGGGAAAGCGTGAGGGCACTCAGTCCTCGAGGCCGGCCTTGCGTAGGCCTTCGAGGAACAACCCCATCAGCTCGGGCGTCTGGTAGGGAACCTGACGCCTGACCCACTCGGCCGTGAGTGGCGGCTGATGGGTTTTGCGGAGCATTTCGAACATCGCGCGAGCTTCCGCGATCTGGCCTGATTGTGCCAAACTTGCGCAACGCAATCGCTGCGCGCCTTGGAAGCCGGGGCGCAACCGTAAGTTTTCGCCTGTGTAGCGGGCGGCCTCTTCGAACCGCCGCGCCGTGTAATGGGCGATGGCGATGGCGCCGAGAAATCGGGCCATATCGGGGTCCAGAGGGCTCAGCCGAATAGCCAACTCCCCATGCCGGATCGCTTCATCGGAGCGGCCTGCAAATGCCAAGCCGTGGCTCAAAAAGGAATGGGCGGCGGCAGAGCTGGGGTTGAGATCGACGGAAAGGCGAAAACTGGAAATCGATTCTTCGGTTCGCCGCTGCATCATGGCGGCGTACCCCAATGCGGAGTGACCCCAGGGATTGCGATCATCGAGGGCTATGGCGCGCTCGGCATGCTCGCGAGCAATTTCCACGTTTCGGCCCTGATCGATCCAGCCCATGTGGGCGGCGAATGCCATGCAGAACCCGAGCCGGGCGCGGGCCGGCGCATAGTCCGGGTTGATGGCGATGGCTTGTGTCAGGCTTTCAACCGCCGCCTCGTAGTCGGGCTTCGTCAATCGCCAGAACTGGCTCTGGGCGCGGGCGACCAATTCCCAGGTTCCCAGATCGGTCGCGGCTCGAAAGGTCGTGCGATGCCCCTCGGCAGCGAGCAGGTGCGGCTCGACTGCTGCAGCCACACTGTTCGTGATCTCGTCCTGGACGGCAAAAATCTCGCCGACATCCCGGTCGTAGCGCTCGGCCCAATGGTGGACGCCTGTGGTGGCGTCGACGAGCTGGGCGCTGATGCGGATGCACTGTCCTGAGCGCCGCACACTGCCCTCGAGCACATAGCGCACGCCGAGGTCCCGCGAGACCTCCTTCACGTCCACGGCGCGATTTTTGTAAACGAATGACGAGTTGCGCGCGATCACGAACAGCCAGCGAATGCGGGCCAGACCGGTGATCAGATCCTCCGTCAGCCCGTCAGCAAAATGTTCCTCGTTGCGGTCGCGGCTCATGTCGGCGAACGGCATCACCGCTATCGAGGGTTGATTGGGCAGCGCGAGCCGCCGGCGGGCCGTGCCGATGTCGATCGGCGTCACCGGCGCTGGATTACTCTCTTCGGTCACCTCGCTGACGAACCGGAAACCCTTCCGGGGCAGCGTGCGAATGAGGCGTTGCGTGTCCCCGTTGTCGCCCACGGCCATGCGGGCCGCGTTGATGCGGTTGGCAAGAGCCGAGTCCGAAACGATGCGTCCCTCCCAGACCGAAGCCAGCAGGTCGTCTTTGCTGATCACCCGATCACGGTTGCGCAGGAGGTGGACGATCAAGTCGAAAACTTGCGGCTCGACCCCGACCAAATGGCCCGCGCGGCGCAGCTCTCGGCGCTCCAAATCGAGGGCGCAATCCTGAAACAGCCAGCGCACGTGCTCGACCTCCGGCCTGCCAGCAGGCTGGACGATACTGCCCCAAATGAAAAAGAAAGGAAATCCTGATGGGTACGTGATGGCGTCCTCGAGCGCCTCAGGCCTGAAGCAGGCATAGTCCTGCGTCCCGCAATGCGGTTCCAGGAGGAAACAATGTCGACAAAAATGGTTTCCAAGACAGTTCGAATTTGCACCGGTCTGGTTCTTCTCGTGGGCCTATCCCACACGGCACGGGCCGACATGGTCTCCGACTGGGGCACGAAGGCGATCGCCATCGGGACCGAAAAACAGCTCCCGAATGCCCCGCTCACCCGTGGGCTGGCGATGATGCACGTGGCGATGTTCGAGGCCGTGAATGCCGTCGAGCGGCGCTATGCCCCATTCAAGCTCGATCTGCCTGCCGATCGAACGGCTTCGAAGGAAGCCGCCGCCGCCACCGCGGCGCATGAGATCCTCATCCAACTTCATCCAGATCAGAAGAGCGCGCTCGATCAGGCCGTGGCGGCGAGCCTGGCGGCTGTGACCGATGGCGACGGAAAATCGAAAGGCATCGAACTGGGCAAGAAAGCAGCAGCGGGCATTGCCGCGCTGCGCGTCGATGACGGAGTTACGGCGCAGGAAAGTTATCGCCCCTCGACGAAGCCCGGCGTCTACGTGCCGACGGCTATTCCGATCGAAGTGACGAGCGGCGGTTTGAAGCCTTGGGTCATGGAGAAGGGCTCGCAGTTCCGTCCAGGTCCACCACCCGCGCTCGATTCAGCTGTCTGGACGCGGGACTACAACGAGATCCGGGAGCTTGGCGGAGCGAAGAGCACGAAACGCACAGCCGAGCAGACCGACATGGGCCGGTTCTGGTTCCTGACCGGGCCGCGCTCCTTCAGTCCACTGGTGCGCTTGGTTGCCGATTACAAGAAAATGGACCTCGTTGATTCAGCCCGCCTCTACGCACTCGTCGCGATGGCGAGCAATGACGCCTTCATCGCCGTCTTCGACGCCAAGTACGCCTACAACTTCTGGCGGCCCATTACCGCCATCCGTAATGCCGACCAGACGGGCAACCCGGCGACGCCACGCGAAGCCTCATGGACACCGCTGGGCATGACCCCTCCACACCCGGAATATCCATGCGCCCACTGCATCGTGGCGTCTGCGGTTTCGGAGGTTTTGCAGCGGGTCGGAGGTGCCGATGTGGGTGAATTGACACTGACGAGCGCCATTCCTCCCGGCGTCACGCGCAAGTGGAAGCGCCTCGAGGACTACAGCAAGGAAGTTTCGGAAGCGCGCATCTACGCCGGTTTCCATTATCGCTTCTCGACCGAAGTCGCCAACACGATGGGCAAGAAAATCGGCGAGCTGGCTGCGACCAGCCAGATGCGCCCAGTGGCAGCGGCGGCGCAGACGAAAAAGTGAACGTGAGCACGCCTTGCGCTCACCCGTTCCCCTGCTGGGGACCGCGGAAGGCGCGCATGTCGGGGGAGACGCTGTTTACCAATTCGGCAGGAAAACCGTGCCGGATTCGGGTCGAACTTATCCCCGCGCAGAATTCTCGAGGGATACTTTGCGCATTCTCCGGCTCGTCCAGGGCTGAGGCCACGTCGCTCGGTAGGTGCCGTGCCGGGGAAGCTCGAGGAACCGAAGGCGTGTCGAAGCGCTTGCCTGCGGTTGGAAAAGGTCGCGGCCTGCCTGCTGCAGAGGCGGGCCGAGCACGACGCCGGTAGCCCTCGTCATGCGAGGCTGGAGCCCGTCGGCGCATCGATGCATCGTGCATCGATGCCATTCCAACCCCGTTTCCCAGAGCGGCAGGGCGGCCTTGCCGCACAAACCAAGAGTGGCTCATAGGCGGTTACGCTGCCCTGCGCCTGGACCAATCGGCCAAACCCTCGAGCGTCACACGCTGCGAGGCTACCGGTGTCTGCGACAGGCGGCGGAGAGGGTGCACGCGTTGCGCTCCCGAGGTCCAGGCAGGCGCGCACGGCGACGTCGCCTACGGATCAAGGCGCCGTCGGCAAGGCGGCTCGTCATCGTGCGTCTCGCGCCCTATATCGAGGGCGTGCAACCCTTCCGTTGGCTCGACTTGCACCGGAAAGCGTGCGGGCCTACGACTTGTGCTCTTCGGGGCCGCTTGACCCCCGCAGACCGATTTCACCCTCCAACCCGCGTCGGAGACCTGCCATGGACAAGAAAGTCATCTCCCTCCTGAAGACGCAGTGCTTCATCAATGGACAGTGGGTCGGGACGCCGGAAATTCCCGTCATCAACAAGGCGACGGGCGAAGAGATTGCCAAGGTGCCGCGGCTGGGCACGAAGGAGACGAAAGACGCCATCGATGCCGCTGCCGCCGCGTTCGGGCCGTGGAGCCGGCTGCTCGCAAAGGAGCGGTCGATCATCATGCGTCGCTGGTTCGACTTGCAGATCGCACACGCCGATGAGCTGGCGCTACTGCTGACCAGCGAACAAGGCAAGCCGCTGGCCGAAGCCAAGGGTGAAATTCTCTACGGCGCGGCCTTCACCGAGTTCTACGCCGAGGAAGCCAAGCGCGTTTACGGCGAGACCATCCCGAGCTTCAAGCACGGCAGCCGCATCATCGTCATCAAGCAGGCGCTCGGCGTCATCGGCGCGATCACGCCGTGGAATTTCCCGCACGCGATGATCACCCGCAAGGTCTCGCCCGCGCTCGCGGCCGGCTGCACGGTGGTGTGCAAGCCTGCCACCGAAACGCCACTGACGGCGCTGGCGCTCGCGGAACTGGCGCGGCAAGCTGGCATTCCACCCGGCGTGTTCAACGTCATCACCGGCAAGTCGGCCGAGATCGGTCTCGAGCTGACGACCAGTCCGAAAGTACGCGGCATCACGTTCACCGGCTCGACCGAAGTGGGCAAGGTGCTGATGGCGCAGTCGGCCTCGACCGTCAAGAAGGTGGAGCTGGAGTTGGGCGGCAATGCCCCGTTCATCGTGTTCGACGACGCCGATATCGACAAGGCGATCGAAGGCGCTATGGCCTCCAAATATCGCAACGCCGGCCAGACCTGCGTCTGCGCCAACCGCTTGCTGGTGCAGGACAAGGTCTACGACGAGTTCGTCGCCAAGCTCGCCAAGACGGCCGCCGCGATGAAGGTCGGAGACGGCACCGAGACAGGCGTCGTGCAGGGGCCGTTGATCAACAAGGCCGCCATCGAGAAGGTCGAAGAACACATCGCCGATGCGCTGGCCAAAGGGGCGCGCATCGTCACCGGCGGCAAGCGCCACAAACTCGGTGGCAACTTCTTCGAGCCGACGGTGCTGGCCGACGTCACATCCGACATGAAGTGCGCACGTGAGGAGACGTTCGGTCCTGTCGCCCCCGTCTTCCGCTTCAAGACGGAGGAGGAGGCGATCCGCATGGCGAACGACACCGAATTCGGCCTCGCCTGCTATTTCTACGCGCGCGATATCGGCCGTGTCTGGCGCGTGGCGGAAGGGCTCGAATACGGCATGGTCGGCATCAACGAGGGCATCATCTCGACGGAACTCGCGCCCTTCGGCGGCGTCAAGGAATCGGGCATCGGCCGCGAAGGCTCGAGCCACGGCATCGACGGGTTCGTCGAGCTGAAGTACATGCTGATGGGCGGAATTTGAGTCTTCGGAAATCAGGGAACGCAGAATGAGCGACACCTCGACACGACTTGAAACGCTGATCAGCGAAGCACGCAAATTGTGCCAAGACGAGCGAATCGCGCTCGTCGAAAACATTCTGGCGAGCTTGGCTGCCACTGACCCCGCAATCGATCGACAATGGGCCGACGAGGCCACACGTCGGTACGAAGCCTTCAAGCGCGGTGAAATGAAGGCCTATGATCTGGAGGACATTCTCGAGAAGTATGCCTCCAGATGAACCGGGTGCGCTTTACCGAGTCCGCAGAGCGCGAGATCGATCTGGCTTGGTCACATGGTATGAAGAACAATCGGTTGGCCTGGGAAGCCGCCTCCTGGACGACATACTGGATGCAAGAAATCGCATCGCAGCATTTCCACGCGCTTGGCCCCAACTCGGCGATGGCGTGCGTCGTTTCACGCGTCGTCACTTTCCCTATGGTTTCGTCTACATCGCCACAGAGGATGAAGTCATCGTCGTTGGATTGGGGCACCTGCATCGAGGTCCGGAGTTCTGGCAGTCGATGACGAGGCGGCGGGACTAAATTTGGTTGGAGCAAAGGATATGCCGAAGACGTCGAAATCGTCGATTACCATTGACCCGACATCCGATAGGCTGCCAAATCCCCGTCCGGGCCTCATCCTGTTTCACGATTTTATCGAACCAATGCATTTGTCACAGAACTCCCTGGCGCGCGCTGTGATGGTGTCGCCTCGGCGCATCAACGAAATCGTGCTTGGAAAACGATCGATCACCGCCGATACGGATCTTCGGCTGTGCAAATACTTCGGCCTCAGCGAGGGATTTTTCCTACGCCTTCAAAATGAGTATGATCTGATGCTGAATCGAATCCGCTTGCAGGGAGAGTTGACTCGAATTCACCCACGCGCGGCATAAGATGAGGTATCCAATCAGGAGATCGGCATGAAGTTCACGATTACGCTCGATCGGGATGAAGACGGTGTCTGGATCGCGGAATGCCCTTCGATACCTGGGTGCATCAGCCAGGGAGCCACCAGAGATGAAGCGGTTGCGAATATTCAGGACGCGATAGCGGCATGTCTGGAAGTGCGGGCCGAGCAGCGCTACACGTGAACGCTATCAGCACCCTATGAGCCTAACCAGCCACGCCGTCATATCAGCGTTGAAGGAAGACGGTTGGGTGCAGGTTGCACAGAAGGGCAGTCACGTTCAGTTCAAGCATTCGACCAAGGACGGTCGAGTGACTGTGCCACATCCGAAGAAGGACCTTCCCATCGGCACGCTACGATCGATCGAGAAACAAGCAGGATTGAAATTGAGGTGATCCCATGGGCTCATATGTCGCTCTTATTCACAAAGATCGAAACAGCGATTATGGCGTGTCGTTTCCGGACGTTCCGGGTTGCATCGCAGTCGGTGAAACATTGGACGAAGCTCGCGAAATGGCCGCAGAAGCCTTGGCCTTCCATTTCGAGGGGATGATCGAGGATGGCACGCCACTTCCCGAACCATCCACCCTTGAGGCTGTCATGGCCGACCGCGAAAATACGGATGGGGTCGCTGTCTTGATTGATTGGCCACTGCTTACCGATATTGACGGGCGGATGAGAGAAAAAGCAGTTCTTCCGGATTGAAATCCGACATCGGGTGATCGGTACCGCGTTCTTCGTGTCCTCCATCGAGCATGTACAGACTGCCGCCAGATGCACCATTTGGAGCCCCACGCATGACCACCGACGACCACAAGCGCCAAGCCGCTGCCGAGGCCGTGGCGCTCGTCGAGTCCGGCATGCGGTTGGGTCTGGGCACGGGATCGACGGCGCGTTATTTTGTGGAACTGCTGGGCGAGCGCGTCAAAGCCGGGCTCGACGTGATCTGCGTGCCGACCTCCGAAGCCACGCGCGCGCAAGCCGAGGCGTTGGGCATCCGTCTGACCACGCTCGACGAGACACCCGCGCTCGATCTCGCCATCGACGGCGCCGACGAAATCGACGGCGAGATGCGCTTGATCAAAGGCGGTGGTGGCGCGCTGCTGCGCGAAAAGATCGTGGCGGTCGCCGCCGAGCGTTTCATCGTCATCGCCGACCAGTCCAAACGCGTGCGCACACTCGGCGCCTTTCCCCTTCCCGTCGAGGTCGTGACGTTCGGCCACATCGCCACGCGCGATACTATCCTGGCCCGCGCCGAGGAGGTCGGTTGTGCGGGACCGGTCACCCTGCGCCTTGGCGCGGACGGCAAACCATTCCTCACCGACAACGCCAATCTCATCTACGATTGCGCGTTCGGCGAGATCGAGGACCCCGAGCTTCTGGACGAAGCCCTCAAAATGATCCCCGGCGTCGTCGACAATGGGTTGTTTCTTGGGCTGGCCGATACGGCATTCATCGCCGGGCCGGGAGGCGTTTTGCGGCTGGATGCCGAGTGGTCAGACGACGAGGACTGACGGGCGCCGGCATTCGGCAGCTCGACGGATACGCGTGATATGAGGACACCGAAGCCCATGACCACCTTCGACTACGACCTCTTCGTCATCGGCGCGGGCTCGGGCGGCGTCAGAGCGGCGCGCATCGCGTCGGGGCATGGCGCCAAGGTCGCGGTTGCCGAGGAATACCGGGTCGGTGGCACCTGCGTCATTCGCGGCTGCGTGCCCAAGAAACTGCTCGTCTATGCGGGCCGCTTTCACGGCGAATTCGAAGACGCCAAAGGCTTCGGCTGGAGCTTCGGTGCGGATGCCGAGCCGACGTTCTCGTGGCCCGATCTGATCGCCAACAAGGATCGCGAGATCGACCGGCTCGAGAAGGCTTATCGCAGCAGTCTCGAGCGCGCCAAGGTCGACGTCATTGCGACACGCGCTGAAGTTTCAGGACCAAACCAGGTTCGCCTGCTGAAGGACGGTCGCACGGTTACCGCGCGCACCATTCTCGTCGCGACAGGCGGCTGGCCGGTGATGCCATCGATTCCGGGGATCGCACACGCCATCTCCTCGAACGAAGCGTTCCACCTGCCAAAGTTGCCGAAATCGATCGTCGTCGTCGGCGGCGGCTATATCGCCGTCGAGTTCGCCGGCATCTTCAACGGACTCGGCGTCGACACGACGCTCGTCTATCGCGGCGAGAAAATCCTGCGCGGCTTCGACGAGGACCTGCGCGACGACCTCATGGCCGCCATGCGCCGGCGCGGCGTCACGATTCTGACCGGCGCGACGCCCAGTGCGATTCACCCTCTCGCTGTCGGCCCGCGTGACCGACACTTGCGGATCGAGTTGTCGAACCACACCCAGATCGAAGCCGGACGCATCATGTACGCGACCGGCCGCGCGCCGAACACGAGCACCCTGGGTCTCGAGACGGCTGGCGTTCGCGTGGGTGAGAAGGGCCAGATCCTGGTCGATAGCCAGTCGCGCACGAACGTGCCGAGCATCTATGCGGTCGGCGATGTCACGGATCGGGTGAACCTGACGCCCGTTGCGATCCGTGAGGGACACGCCTTCGCCGACACCGTGTTCGGCAACAAACCCTGGATCGTCGATCATGGCCTAGTGCCGACGGGTGTGTTCTCCGAACCCGAGATCGGCACAGTCGGCCTGTCGGAAGCGGACGCCCGCAAGACGCACGGCGCCGTCGACATCTACAAGACCCGCTTCCGGCCGATGAAGTACACCCTGTCGGGCCGCGAAGAGCGCATGCTGATGAAGCTCGTCGTCGCTGCCGACAGCGGCCGCGTCGTCGGCTGCCATATCCTGGGCCCGGATGCCGCCGAGATGGTGCAGATGGCCGCGATCGCCATGCGCATGGGCGCAACCAAGGCCGACTTCGACATGACGATGGCGCTGCATCCCAGCGCCGCCGAAGAACTCGTCACGCTCCGCGATAAATGGGTGCCGCCGGCCGCCGCTGCCGAGTAGTCGATCACCGACCCCAAGTCCTTGGCCGTGATGCATTTACCGCACAACCTGTTGAATACGGCCCGCCCGACGTTCCTGCGTATTGGTGGCGACCCCCGAGGATCGTAATATTTGGGGAACGGTTGTGATTCGGGAGACGGACTTATGGGTGTTTTGGCTCGGGCGTCTTTTGTCCTGTTGGTGTTGGCCGCTGGCATTGTGCCGGCCAACGCGCAGCGTTATGATGGCAGCGCAATTTTCAAATTCGGCGTGTTCGGGCAGAACACCCGCCTGCAGGTCCAGGAAAACCAGCCACTCGCCGCATCGGGCAGTCATGAAAGTGGCTATACCGGAGGTGTTTCGAGCGGTATCGACTTCAACATCACCAGTCGTTTCCTGATCGGCGTCGAAATTGACGGCAGCTTCGGTGACGCGCGCGGCGTCGTGAACGGCACCGACTACGGATTCGATTATCTGTTCAACCTGCGCGGCCGCGTCGGCGCCTATCTGCGGCCGGACCTGCTCGTTTACGCGACCTCGGGCGTGTCGTGGCTCGGCTTCGAAGCTCAGCAGCCCGGCGTTGGCATCAAAGCAGCTGACACCGTCACGGGGTACATCGTCGGCGGTGGCATCGAATACGATTGGGGACACGCCATCTTGTTCGGCGAATACTCACGCGGCTTCTACGGGTCGCGCGAATTCAACCTGGCTGCCGTTCGCCACGAAGTCGACCTCGATGTGGACGTCATTCGCGTCGGCCTCAAATTCAAGATCGGCCACGATCACCACCAGAGCGCCATCGTCGTCGACGACCCGCGCCCTCTGAAGTGAACGGTGCTATCGATTTGATCGTATTGATCGCGGCCGTTCGGATCGAAATCCCGCCGTCGAGGTCATCGTGAACCGTCTCGAGAGTCGCGTTGCTGTCGTTACCGGTGCCGCCAACGGCATCGGTCTTGCCATTGCGCGGCTGTTTGCGGCCGAAGGGGCAACCGCCTATCTCGCCGACCTGGACGGTGCCGCTGCCGAGTTGGCTGCGGCCCAGATTGTCGAAACGGGCGGCAAAGCCATCGGCCTCTCGGTCGACGTGTCGCGCGGCCAGGACGTCACCGCCCTCTTTCGCCGCGTCGCTGTTGAACAGCCCGGCATCGACGTTCTCGTCAATAACGCTGGCATCAACGTGCGCTCGGACTTCCGCCATCTCAGTGATGTGGATTGGGTGAAGATCCGTGAGGTCAATCTCGACGGAACCGTCCGCATCGCACGGGACGGGTTCGATCTGCTGCGCAAATCGGGTCACGGGTCGCTGATCAATATCGGCTCGGTGCTCGGCCATCGCGGCATGCGCCAGCTCGCCGCCTACTCGGCAACCAAAGGCGCCGTCTCCGCACTGACGCGCGCCCTCGCCGTCGAGTACGCGCCATTCGGCATTCGCGTGAACGCGCTGGCGCCGGGCTTTGTCGAAACCGCTCTCACGGCGCGCGCGTTGAAAAACCCACTGTTCAACAAGGCACTCCTGGACAAAACATTGCTACGGCGCTTCGGAACACCCGAAGATGTGGCGCAAGCCGCTCTCTTCTTCGCCTCCGATGCCTCAAGCTACATTACCGGAGCGGAGCTGGCTGTCGATGGCGGCATGGCGGCTGGACTTTGAGCCGCAGCCGACGACACCGTTTCGCCCTTGCCACAATCGTGATCTAAGTCCCGAAACACATGACGAATTCTGCAACCGATCGCGAGCTCGAGCGGGACTTGGAGAAGGCGTCGTCACGATTTCGGGAGTTGAAGATGCAGATTGATCGCCAGTACCGGTCCGATTTCGTGTCTCGCAGACTGCTGCTCGTGTCGACCGCGATTTTTGCCCTGCTGGCACCTGTGGGCGCGGCGGCGAAGGCCGATACGTGGGCCATCGACAAAGAGCACACGAACGTCAGCTTCTCGTGGAATCATTTGGGATTGTCGCGTCAGACGGGACGCATCCTCGGGGTGGAAGGGGTGCTCGAATTCAATCCCGAAGCGCCCGAGCAGAGCACGCTCGAAGTCGTCCTGCGCGTGTCCAGCCTGTGGACGGGCGTCGAGACGTTCGATCGGCTTCTGACGTCCGCTGATTTCTTTGCGTCCGCGCGCCATCCCGCGATCACCTTCCGCAGCACCGCCGTCAAGAAAATCAGCGACAAGACCGGCGAGGTGACCGGCGATTTGACAATTATGGGCGTCACCAATCCGGTGATCCTGCAGGTGACCTGGAATTTCAGCGGCGAGCACCCGATGGCGCCCATCAACGCCAACTACAAGGACAAGCACGTGTCGGGCTTTTCCGCAGCGACCCGGATTCTCCGCAGCGCCTGGGGTGTGACACGCGGCATCCCGCTCGCGTCCGACGAAATCGAGATCAATATCGAGACGGAGCTGATGCGCAAATAAGGCTCGGCTCAGCTTTTGCGCGGCGCCCAGCTGGCGCTGCGTTTCTCGGCGAACGACGCAAGGCCCTCCGCGGCTTCAGTCGTCTGGCGCGCCCGCGCGTGGCTCTCGATCAGGCGATCGAGCGTCCCAGCCTCGAGCCCACCTTCGGCATGCTCCAGAATGTGCTGCTTGGTCAGCGCCATTCCCGATGGACCGTTCTCCAAAATCTGCGCGACCAGCGCCGCGCCGCGCGCGTCCAGATCCGCCAGCGCCACGACCTCGTGCACGAGCCCGATGCGGCGCGCCTCCTCGGCGCCGAATCGCTCTCCCGTCAGTGCGTAGCGCCGCACCTGCCGCACCCCGATCGCGTCGACGAGGTGGGGAATGATGATGCCGGCATGCAGTCCCCAGCGCACCTCGGCAATCGAGAAGATGGCGTTGTCGGCCGCAATCACCACGTCGCAGGCCGAAATGATGCCCGTGCCGCCGCCGAAACAGCCTCCTTGCACCAGGGCCACGACGGGCACGCGTAATCGATTGAGCCGATCGATGACCTCGGCAGTGGCGCGAGAGGCGGCCAGATTCACCTCCGCACTCTGCGGCCGCACCGAATTGATCCAGCCCAAATCGGCTCCGGCTTGGAAATGCCGGCCATTGCCGCGCAGCACCACGACCCTTGCGCTGTCGCTCTGCTCGATTCGCCCCAGACCTGCGAGCACCGCCTCGATCAACTCGCCATTGTAGGCATTGTTGACCTCGGGGCGGTTGAAAGTGACGGTCACGACGCCGCGGTCGTCGACCGTCGAGAGAACGGGGCTTGCGGTGACCACTTGGGCCTCCAGGTGATGCTTTTGGGACAACGAACCGGCACCACGATAGCGCCTACACGCGAAGTTGAATACGCATTCGGGCGGGTTTTGCTATGAGCTTTAGACAGCGCTCTTGTCCGATTAGGCGGCACTCCGCTGATCGGCTATAGGTCGGCGCCCGATTTGCGGCACAACGATCACTTTGCTGCCGCAAACCGCCCCTAGGCAGGGTCGAAGACCAAATCGCGGTGTGCTGGGCCATGGGGGGCGCGACACATCATACTTCAGCGAGACCACGCGAGCAGGAATAGCATGAGACTGACGGGAGTGTGGGGAGGTTCGCGGCGGTGCGCTGGAGCCAAATCGGTTCTGCTCGCCGCCATCAGAGGCGCCGTTGCTCTCTCATCTGCGTTGATTGCGGTGCTCATAGGTGCACCCGCACAGGCTCAAGGCAGTGACTGGATTCGCAACCTTCCCGGCTTCAGTCCTGAACCCGAACGCCACGATAGTCGTCCAGCTCCGCGGCCAAAAGCGGCTGCCGAGCCCCAGAACGATCTGCGCACCGGAGATATGCCACTGCGCAGCGATGCCATGCTCAAGGCTCTGCAATCGACCATCGAGGCCTACACGGCGATCGCGCAGAAGGGCGGTTGGCCGCAAATTCCCGGCACGCGCGCCATGCGCCCCGGCGACGACGACGAGCGTATGCCCGCTGTCCGGCGCCGATTGATCGCAACCGGTGATCTGCGCGGGTCCCAGTCCTTCGAAAACTTCAATTTCGACGGCGAACTGGAGCAGGCGGTTCGCCGCTTCCAGGAGCGCAACGGTCTGCGCCTCTCGGGCCGCATCGACCGCTCGACCCTGCAGGCGATGAACGTGCCCATACAGGCGCGAATCGCACAACTGCAGAAGAACTATCAGCGGGTCGAAGAACTGATCGGCCAGCGCATCGAAGATCGCTACATCGTGGTCAACGTGCCGGGCTTCCAACTCGAGGCGGTTGAAAAAGGCGTGGTCGAACTGCGCCATCGCGTGATCGCCGGAAAACCGGAACGCCAGACACCCGTCGTGAAAGCCTCAATTCGTGCGCTCAATTTCTTCCCCTTTTGGCGTGTGCCCGACAGCGTCGCCACGCTCGACCTGATCCCGCGTCTGCGCAAAGAACCCGAGTACCTCCAGAAGGAGCAGATTCGGGTCCTGAAGGGCGACTTCAACGGCGCTGAAATAAATTCCAGTTCCATCGATTGGACCACGGCCGAGGCCACGCGCATAAAATTCCGCCAAGACCCCGGGCCGCAGAACGCGCTCGGTCTCGTGCGCCTCGACATGCCCAACGAGCACGGCGTCTATATGCACGACACGCCGATGAAGCCGCTGTTCGGCCAAGCGTCGCGCGCCTTCAGCGCTGGTTGCGTGCGCGTGCAGGATGTGTTCGACCTTGCCGCCTGGATCGCCCGCGACGAACCCAACTTCGACCGCCGCCGCATCGATACGATCCTGGAAGGCGGGCAAGCGACAGACATCACGCTGACGCACCAGATGCCGGTGTATTTCGCCTACATCACCGCATGGGTTGAACCCGGCGGACGCGTCGAATTCCGCCCGGATATATACGGTCGCGATGGCCTGCGCGAACTCTCCGGCGACCGCGAAAAAGACCCCGACGCCCCGCCACCGCCGCCGCAGATCAATACGCTGGCGCCGTGAGTGTGGGGCTCGAAGGCGGCTGATGGGTGACGGTCGCCGTGCCTATTTGCGAGCCACTGCCGCCAAGCCCATTTGCATTGTTGCCAATACCGGCACCCTACCCACGATCGGCATCCATTGTGACGCGATCCTGCGCGCTGCTTGTCGTGGAAGCGCACACGAGCGGACCATGTCGTAGGTTGGGTTAGCAGCCTGTCGGACTTTAGCCTGCGAACATGATAGCAGGACGCATGACCCGATTTGCTTCGACTGATCGCTCGCAGGCGTTTCTCCTGCCCCCGGACCTCAAGGACTGGGTGCCGGAGGACGATCTC
>JANOHP010000118.1:0-25090 GCA_031406575.1 Hyphomicrobiales bacterium | reverse complement strand
CAGGAATAGGGCGGCGCCGCCCCACGACCAGAGTAAGCGAAGGCATCGACGTCTGGTCGGTCGAGAGCTGCGGTGTTGCTCCTCTCGCCGACGAATTCTAATACGACTTGGTGCTCCATTCATTGGCGAGATTACTCATGCTGCGCGCCTTCCTCACCATCGCTCTGATCGCAAGCGCTTCGGCGGCATCGGCCCAAGATCCAATCCACACCGACGGCGACAAGTACAAGGTACTGTTTGAAAACGAGCGCGTGCGCGTGCTCGAATATCGCGACAAGCCCGGCGAGAAAACGGCCATGCACAAGCATCCAGCTTTCGTCTTGTATGCGATGAGCCCGTTCAAACGGGAAATCGAGCTGCCCGATGGCAAGATTCTTTCCCGCGAATTCAAAGGCGGCGAGGTGCTTTGGTCCGAGGCCCAGGCGCATATCGGCAAGAACGTCGGCGACACGCCGACCCACGCCATCATGGTCGAGATGAAGTAGACCGCAGGGTCGCCACACCCGCTCAGCGGGCTCTTTTCGACATCTTGTCGACGATGGACATGTTGACCGGGTTTTGCTACAAGACCCCGAGATCCCCGACCAATCGGCCTGCATTCGCCTCCGAGGGAGGCTGAACGCGCAGGTGACAGTGCTTTGAACGCCGCAAAAGGAAGCCAGCCACTTGCAAGTTCTCGTCCGTGACAACAACGTCGACCAAGCCTTGAAGGCGCTGAAGAAAAAGATGCAGCGCGAAGGCATTTTCCGCGAGATGAAGCTGCGGAATTATTTCGAGAAACCCTCGGAGAAGCGGGTTCGCGAGAAGGCGGAGGCTGTGCGTCGGGCCCGTAAGCTCGCCCGCAAGCGCATGCAGCGCGAAGGTTTGCTGCCGGGTAAAGCCGTGGCGAAGCCCACAGGTCCGGGCGCTCCGGGTGGTCGCGGCGGTCCCGGTCGCGGCGGCGCGGGTGGTGCTGGCGGCGCCGGTGGAGCCGGTGCTGGCGGCAGCGGCGGTGGATATGGTGGCGGCGGCTACGGTGGCGGCGGCGGCGGTTACGGCGCGCGCTGAACCGGGCCCACTTCCAGCTCGATAGGTTTCAAGCCCGGCCCGTTTGGCCGGGCTTTTTCGATTCCAACCTATTGCTCACTGAAATTTCGGTGCCGCCTGGGTAACGCCCACCCTTCCCTCACCGCGCCACCACACTCAAAATCTCCCGCGCCCGTGCGCAATCAGCCGCGATCTGCGTCGTCAGTGCGTCCATGCCCTCGAAGCGCCGGTCGCCCCGAATGAAGTCGACGAACGATACTTCGATCTCGCGGCCGTAGAGGTTGCCGTCGAAATCGAGCAGGAAAATCTCGAGCACTGGCGCGCCGTTGTCGAAGGTCGGCCGCGTGCCGAGATAGGCGGCGCCCAGATGCCGCTCGCCTTTCACGTCGACGAACACGGCGTAAATGCCATGCGCCAGCACGATGCTCTTGGGCAGAACGATGTTGGCCGTCGGAAAGCCCATGCCAGTGCCGCGCTTGGCGCCGCCCACCACTTCGCCCGTCACGCTCCACCAGTGGCCGAGCATTTGCGCGGCACCTTTGACGTCGCCTTGCGCGATTTCCGAGCGAATGGCGCTGGACGATATGACCTCGCCGTCCTCCGCCACCGGCTCGAGAACGCTGACGCCGAAGCCCAGTTCGGCGCCCATGCGCTTCATGTCGACGGCCGAGCCGCCCCGGCTCTTGCCGAAGAAGAAATCATAACCGATCACCACATGCCGCACGCCCAGGCCCGCCACCAGCACCTGCTCGACGAAGGCGTCCGACCCCAGCTTCGCCAACGGCGCATCGAACGGCAGCACCACAGCCATATCGAGCCCGTAGCGCTCGAACAGCGCCAGCTTCTGCGCCAGCGTCGTCAACCTGAAATGCGGCCGCTCGGGGTGGAAATATTCGCGCGGATGCGGCTCGAACACGACGGCACCGGCCAAGTGCGAAACCCCGTGTCGGGTCGAGGCGGTGGCTCTTTCGCGGGCGCGCGCGATCAGCGCTTGATGCCCGCGATGCACGCCGTCGAAATTGCCGATTGCCAGTGCTGCTCCCCGCAAATTCAGCGGAACGTGGTCGTAGCCGTGGAAGACGTGCATGACAGGCCCCGAAGCTCAGCGACACATATGCGTAATGGCGCTGAGCAATTGCGGCACAACTCTGCGCCACGTCAAGTCGCCAGCGCGTGCGGCGGCAGGTGTCAGGTGATGGCTCTGTCCGCGTCCGTTCAGGCCGCCGGTCTGCCGGGCACCATCAGAACGGCTTCGCCCTCGAGCACGACCTTGCCCTCGACGGTGCACGTGCAGTGGAAGCGGGCACGGCGCTTGGCGGCAATCAGTTCAGCCACCACCACCTTTGCCATCACCGTGTCGCCGGCGCGAACCGGCGCGCGGAAATTGAGCGTTTGCGAGACATAGATGGCGCCGGGGCCCGGCATCTCCATACCGAACACGGTTGAAATATAGCCCGCCGTCAGCATGCCGTGCGCGATCGGCGTCTTGAACACGGTTTTGGCCGCGTAGGCCGCATCGAGATGAAGGGGGTTCTTGTCGCCTGTCAGGTCGGCGAATGCCACGATGTCGGCATCCGTCACGGCGCGGGCGTAGCTTGCTTCCATGCCGAGCTGCAGGTCTTCGAAATGATAGGCATGGCGCGTGACAATCGTCATCTGTGGCGTCTCCGTGAACGTCCGCTGGGGTCCCATACGCGATTCGAGCCGCTAAAGGGGCCGCGGCGATGGGGTCGTTCTGCTGTCCGATTGCCGCACTGCATCATCCGATCCGGTGCAGGGCAGCGCAACGCGCGTGGTGTCGCGGAACGGGCGAAAATGTGCATGCGCAGACAGCCTGCGCGCAGCCGCGGGGCCGTGCACGCCGACCGTAAGGGCAAAAATTTGCCGCCCTCGGCCCAAGCTGCGGTTGCTCCGCGCGGGGTGGTCGGGCTATATGAGCCAGGAATCCCATCCTCGATGAGCGTTTTTGACCTGCTCGGTTAGCCGGACAGGTCTGGAGATCATGCTATGAGCGACCGTAAACCCCTGATGCCGAAGGCGACGGCCGTCTGGCTCGTCGAAAACTCGTCGCTGACGTTCGACCAGATCGCGGAGTTCTGCGGGCTGCACAATCTCGAGGTCAAAGGTATCGCCGACGGTGACGTGGCCCAGGGCATCAAGGGCATGGACCCCATTGCCTCGGGTCAGCTCACGCGCGAGCAGATCGCCATGGCTGAAACCGATCCGCAGCTCCGCCTGAAGATCGCCGAGTCGAAGGTCGACATTCCCGTCGTGAAGACGAAGCGGGGCCCCCGCTACACGCCCGTCTCCCGTCGCCAGGATCGCCCGAACGCGGTGTTGTGGCTGCTGCGCATGCATCCTGAACTCAAGGACAGCCAGATCATGCGCCTCGTCGGCACGACGAAGCCGACGATCGCGGCCATCCGTGAGCGGTCGCATTGGAATTCGCCCAACCTCACCCCGCAAGATCCTGTGACGCTGGGCTTGTGCTCGCAGATCGATCTCGACAGCGAGGTGCAGAAAGCCGCCAAGCGTGTGCCAGCGTCCGCGCAAGCGGTGGCACCAGTGGCTGGACCCGAGCGTGGCGGCACGCTGCTGTCCTCGGCGGAGACCATTCGCGGAATGGGGCCGCAGCCCGATATCGAACCCGATGTTGCTCTGCCCGAGACCGAAGCCGACATCGAGAAATCAGGTGCCGAGGAAGCCTCGCGCGTCTTCGCCAAACTGAAAGAACTCACCCGCCCCGCCGACCAGCAGGACGATTGATCGGATCGTTCGACGCGTGACCCGCGAATCGAAAGGGCCGCAGTCATGCGGCCCTTCATGCGTTCTAGGGACTCGTCGCTGACGCTATCGCGCTCAGGACGCCGCCTTCGCCTTGGCAGCGGCTGACCGCTTCTTGCCGGCCAGCTTTTTGGCCTTCGTACGCGCGCCGATCGTATTGCCCAGATTGATCGACACCTTGCGAGGCGCTGCGCGAGCGGCCTTTTTCTTTCTCGTTTCGACGTTGCGCGCCGAGCGCGCTCCACGTGCGGCAGCCATGACGAACTCCTCTGGAGGGATATCTCTGAGGCCAGCATCTAGTTGCTTTTGCGCGCCGACACAAGACAAAGCGCTGATCGGGCCGAACCCCGTTCGTTCGTGAATGATCTTCGACCCGTGGCGCACGTGCGCAGCGTATTGCGCCGCCACGAATTCAACCTCGCCGATGGAGCCTGTGGCCCGGCGCAATACGCCCGACGTGGGCACTTGCGCCGTACGCGTACCACGCCGATTGACAGCCATCCCTGCGCACGACCTTATTCGTGGCAACGACCGCAATATCTCGCGAGGATCCCGACATGCGCCACCTCTTCGCCCTCCTTACCCTGCTGATGGGGAGCAGCCTGCACGCGCCCGCGTTCGCGCAAGACTATCCCACCAAACCCATCCGCCTCGTCGTCCCGTATCCGCCGGGCGGACCCACTGACGTGGTCGCGCGCCTCTACGCGGGGCGCCTGTCGGAGATGTGGAGCCAGCCCGTCGTCGTAGAAAACCGCTCGGGCGCCAACGGCAACATCGCCTCCCAGCTCGTCGCCAAGGCACCGGGCGATGGCTACACGCTGCTGCTGCACGCGTCGTCGTTCATCATCAATCCACTGCTCTACAAGACGCCGGGCTATGACCCCGTCACCGAGTTCACCCCGATCAGCCTGGTGTTCGATTACAAGCTGATCGTCGTCGTGCATCCCTCGTTTCCGGCGACCACCCTGGCCGAGCTGGTCGCCGCCGCCAAAGCCAAGCCGAGTTCGATCAACTTCGCCTCGGCGGGCGGCGTCGGTGCGCCCACGCACTTGTCGGTCGAGATGTTCAAGCAAATCGCGGGCATCGACCTCGTGCACGTGCCGTACGCGGGCGGCGCGCCCGCCGTCAACGATTTGCTGGCCGGGCACGTGCCGTTGATGTTCAACAATCCCACGCAATCGCTGCAGCACATCAAGGCCGGCAAACTGCGCGCGCTGGCCACGACCGGTTCGCAACGCGCACCCTACGCGCCTGATTTACCGACAGTCGCCGAACTGGGCTACCCCGGCTACGACGTCGGCACGTGGTTCGGCCTCTGGGCGCCCACAGGCGTACCCGCGCCCGTGCTGCAAAAACTCGAAGCCGCCATCCAAAAAATCTCCACCACCGAAGACGTCCGCAAACAACTCGACACCCACGGCCTCGTCGTCATCGGCTCGACGGCCGCTGAATTGGCAATGTTCCAGAAAGAAGAAACCAACCGCTGGGGGAAGGTCATCAAGGCCGCGGGGATTGTGTTGGAGTGAAGGGGCGGCACGCGACGCGATTTTGCGACACACCAAAAACTGGTCGTGCACAACACGCTATGAAGGGTAGGCAGGCATCAGGCAGTGTCGCATTTTGAGATCGCAATTTGCGATCTCGAGACCGGAAGTGATATGACGACATTGCAATCCACATTTCGCGATCGCAGAATTTTTCACAGAACTTTGTTTGGAGAATTCAAAGTGTATCCTGATTATCCCGATACTTCCGCGTATGAAAAGGTTACCTATGGAGGAGTCGATACCGGCTGACCTTGATGCCGGCCCACTCTTTTCCAGCATCGCGGTAGCGACCTGCGTAGTCTCGCGCCCCGTTGACTTCCCCCCACCGTTCCCCTATCCCCCGCGACGGGACACTTCCCCCCAACGGGAGGCTTGCCGTCTGAGAGGATAGGCCAAATGACGACCGCGACCCTTGCGGCCACGAAGCCCGTGGCACGCCCAGAACGTGCGTATTTCTCCTCCGGCCCCTGCGCCAAGCGCCCCGGCTGGACCCCTCAAGCTCTCGACAACGCGTTTCTCGCCCGTTCGCATCGCGCGAAAGAGGGCAAGGCGCGTCTGAAGCTCGCTATCGACAAAACCAAGGCGATCCTGGGCCTCCCTGCCGACACCCTGTGCGCCATCGTACCGGGCTCCGACACCGGCGCCTTCGAGATGGCGATGTGGTCGATGCTCGGCCAACGCGGCGTCGATGCGCTCGCCTGGGAGAGCTTCGGCAAGGGCTGGGTCAACGACGCGGTCAAGCAACTCGAGCTGAAGGACGTGCGCGTCCTCGAGGCGCCCTATGGCGCGCTGCCCGATCTGGCCCACGTCGATTTCAATCGCGACGTGCTGTTCACCTCCAACGGCACCACGTCGGGCGTGCGCGTGCCCAATTACGATTGGATCCCGCACGACCGCGCCGGGTTGACATTCGCCGATGCCACATCGGGCGCCTTCGCGCAGGCCATCGACTGGTCGAAAATCGATGTCGGCACCTTCTCCTGGCAGAAGGCGCTCGGCGGTGAGGCCGCGCACGGCATGCTGGTGCTGTCGCCCCGCGCCGTGCAGCGCCTCGAGTCCTACGTGCCCGCGTGGCCGCTGCCGAAAGTGTTTCGCCTCACTTCCGGTGGCAAGCTCATCAAGGGCGTCTTCGAAGGCGAGACGATCAACACGCCATCGATGTTGTGCGTGGAAGATTATCTCGACACGCTCGCCTGGGCCGAAAGCGTCGGCGGGCTCGCCGGCCTAATGGCGCGCGCCGACGCCAATGCCGGCGAGTTGTTCGATTGGGTCGCGAAGTCGACATGGCTCACCAATCTCGCAGCCGATCCCGCGACCCGCTCCAACACGAGCGTGTGCTTGAAACTCGCCGATCCCGCGCTGGCGGCTTTGTCCGATGACGCCCAGGTCGGCTTGGTGAAAGCCATTGCCAGCCGCCTCGAGAAAGACGGCGTCGCCTTCGATATCGCCAATCATCGCGATGCGCCGGCGAGCTTTCGCATTTGGACCGGCGCGACCATCGAGCGGGCCGATCTGCAAGCGCTCACGCCGTGGCTCGATTGGGCCTACGGACTCGAAAAAGCGGCGCTGCTGAAGGCCGCTTGAGCACGGTCGTTTCCCACTTTCCCCAGCCCTGACCGCCTCCCCGTGCGCACCACCGAGCGCGCCGGGACAGCGCCAGAGGCGATCGATCGACATCCAGGCCCATCATGAAACCCAAAGTTCTGATCTCCGACGAGCTGTCACCCGCCGCCGTCGACATCTTCAAGGCCAACGGCATCGAGACCGTCTTCGAGCCGGCGCTGGGCCGCGACAAGGAACGCCTCGAAAAACTGATCGGAGACTTCGACGGCCTGGCCATTCGCTCGGCCACCAAGGTCACCGACAAGCTGCTCGCCAAAGCGGGGCGCCTCAAGGTGATCGGCCGCGCCGGTATCGGCGTCGACAACGTCGATATTCGCGCCGCGACCGCCAAAGGCGTGATCGTCATGAACACGCCGTTCGGCAACTCCATCACGACGGCGGAACATGCCATCGCCATGATGATGGCGCTGGCGCGCCAAATTCCCGAAGCAGACCGCTCGACGCAGAGCGGCAAGTGGGAAAAGTCCCGGTTCATGGGTGTGGAGTTGTCCTCCAAGACCCTGGGCGTCATCGGCTGCGGCAACATCGGCTCGATCGTGGCGGATCGCGCCATTGGCCTCAAAATGAAGGTCATCGCCTTCGATCCGTTCCTGTCGCCCGAACGCGCCCTGGAAATCGGCGTGGAGAAGGTGGAGCTGGCGGACTTGCTCGCGCGCGCCGATTTCATCACGCTGCACACGCCGCTGACCGATCGCACCAAGAACATCATCGGTGAAGCCGCCCTGGCGCGCACCAAGAAGGGCGTGCGCATCATCAACTGTGCGCGCGGCGGCCTCGTCGACGAGCGCGCGCTACGGGTCGCTCTCGAGGCGGGTCAAGTCGCGGGTGCCGCGCTCGACGTCTTCGAGGAGGAGCCCGCGAAATCGAACCCCCTCTTCGGCATGCCCAATCTCATCTGCACGCCGCACTTGGGTGCGGCCACCAGCGAAGCCCAGGAAAACGTTGCCTTGCAGATTGCCGAGCAGATGTCGGCTTATCTGTTGAAGGGCGCGATCACCAACGCGGTCAATTTCCCCTCCATTTCAGCCGAAGAAGCGCCGCGGCTGCGCCCCTTCGTCAAGCTTGCCGAGCAGCTCGGCAGCTTCGCGGGTCAGCTCACGGAGTCATCGATCAAGGGCATCACGATCGAATACTGCGGCGGCGTGGCCGAGCTGAACGTCAAGCCGATCACGGCCGCCGCCGTCGCCAGCGTCCTCAAGTGGCACATGGGCGAGGGCATCAACATGGTTTCGGCGGTGCCGCTGGCCGAGCAGCGCGGCGTCAAGATCGCCACCACCACGCGCGGGCATGATGGTGCCTACGAAAACTACATCAAACTCACCGTCCGCACCGACGCGTTCGAGCGTTCCGTGGCCGGCACGGTGTTCTCCGACGGCCGTCCGCGCTTCATTCAGGTGCGCGACATCAACATGGAGTTCGAGGTGACGCCCGAAATGCTGTTCGTGCGCAACTCTGACAAACCGGGCTTCATCGGCAAGTTCGGTGGCTTGATGGGCGAAGCCGGCGTCAACATCGCGACACTCAATCTGGGCCGCGACAAGCCCGGCGGAGACGCCATCTGTCTGGTGTCCGTGGACGAGCCCGTGTCCGACGAGGTCATCGCGCAAGTGAAAGCGCTGCCCCAGGTCATCCGCGTCAACCGCCTGCGGTTCTGAGGAGCGAGTCGCCGAAGGGATTTGTGTCATCCCGCGATTTAGTCGCGGGATCCATCTCTCCGCACGCTTTGGGCCCAGCCGATGGATGGACCCCGGCAGTGAATGACGGGGTGACAAAAATTGAGCGATTTACAGTCCCTGGATCACCGTCACATGTGAATGACGCGACCGTAGGCGTCCAGAACACTCTCGTGCATCGTCTCCGACAGCGTCGGGTGGGGGAAGACCGTGTGCATCAGGTCTTCTTCGGTCGTCTCGAGTGTCATCGCCACGACGAAACCCTGGATCAGTTCAGTCACTTCGGCGCCGACGAGATGGGCACCCAGAAGCTGGCCGGTATCTGCATCGAAGATCGTTTTGACGAGACCTTCGGGTTCGCCCAACGCGATCGCCTTGCCGTTGCCCTGGAAGGGGAAGCGGCCGATGCGCACCTTGCGGCCCTGCTCTTTCGCCTTGGTTTCCGTCAGTCCGACGCTCGCAATCTGCGGATGGCAGTAGGTGCAGCCGGGAATTTTCGCCTTGTCCATGGCGTGCGTGGGCAGACCCTTGATCGTCTCCACGCACAGCACGCCCTCGTGCTCCGCCTTGTGCGCGAGCATGGGTGCGCCCGCGACATCGCCGATGGCCCAGATGCCGGGCACGTTGGTGCGCCCCAATCCGTCCGTCGCAATGGTGCCGCGTTCGAGCCGTACGCCCAGGTTCTCGAGCCCCAAATTCTCGATGTTGCCGACGACACCGACCGCCGAAATCACGCGATCGAAATCCGTACGCGTGCGCTGCCCCTTGTCGTCCTCGATGGTGGCGGTGACGCTGTCGCTCTTGCGGTCGAGGCCGACGACTTTGGCGCCGGTCATGACGCGCATGCCTTGCTTCTCGAAGCGTTTGCGCGCGTGCGCGGCGATCTCGTGATCCTCGACCGGCAAAATCTGCGGCAGCAGTTCGACGACCGTCACCTCCGCACCCATGGTCCGATAAAACGAGGCAAACTCGATACCGATGGCGCCGGAACCCACGACCAGGAGTGACTTCGGGATGGCCTTCGGAATCATCGCTTCGAAGTAAGTCCACACCAATTTGCCGTCAGGCTCCAAGCCGGCAAGCACGCGCGGCCGCGCGCCGGTCGCCACGATGATGTTCTTGGCTGTGTAAGTGCCCGCGCCCAGCGTGCCCTTCGGCGGTGACACCTGCGGTTGCATTGCAGCCTTCGCCGTGGCGCGCACGGTGATCGATCCGGGCGCGCCATTGGCGGCGGGCGCGCGATCGATGACCGCCTCACCCCAGATCACCGGCACTTTGTTTTTGCGCAACAGAAAGCCGATGCCGCCGTTCAACTGCGAGGCCACGCCGCGCGAGCGTTTGACGACCGCGCCCGCATCCGCTGTGATCGTGCCCTCAAGCACCAACCCATAATCCGTGGCGTGCGTCGCCTGATGAAACACCTCGGCCGAGCGCAGCAGCGCCTTCGTCGGGATGCAGCCCCAGTTCAAGCAGATGCCACCCAAGTGCTCGCGCTCGATGACCGCCGTCTTGAGACCGAGCTGCGCCGCCCGGATGGCCGCGACGTAGCCGCCGGGCCCAGCACCAATGACGATCAGGTCGAAGGCGGTATCGGACATGAGTTCACGACCTCTCGAAAGTGGGGACCGGAGTGCCGAGTTGGGGCAGTGCGCAGACTATCAGAATGCCTCGGTAGATCGACAGGTCAAGCCACATGAACGACAAAACCCGGCGCGACGCCGGGTTCAATCGAGTCCAAGACCATCAGGCACGTCTCAAACGTGGCAGCGCCCACCCAGATAGTAGTTCAGCAGTTCGTTGTAGCGGTCCACTTCCGCCTTGTCCTGGGCCGAGACTTTCCGGCCGGCGGTCACGGCTTCCACTTTGGCTTGGGCGCCGCGCGAATCCATTTTGTTCAAGTCCGCGCGCAGCGACTGGCAGGTTTGACCGGGTGGCAAGGGACGTGCGCCCGGATCGCCGCCCGGGGCGCTCTGGGCCGCGCAGCCGGCCAAGCCGAGAACGGCGCAGAGCACCAGAGCTATCTGCGCGCGTCGATCGTTTGGTCCCGCAGAACCCATCTTTTTATCCCCTCCGTTTCGACCGTCGAATCTCCTGCGTGAACCGCAGCTCGCCGGTCGACCATGGAAGTTGATTTTCATACAGTAGAATCATGCCGATCAGAACCCTGGAACGCACGCCTCGACCGCATTCCCGGTTCCCATGCCGACATAATTGCACCAGCCGTGTGCCACGCGTAGCGTAACGCGTGCCGATCGGTTTGGAGCGCAACCTGCTTATTGCTTGGCGGCCTTCGCTGCAGGGGTCGCCTTGGCGACGGGTGCTGCTGGTGCGGGGGCTGCGGCAGCGACTGTCGTTGCCGAGGGCGCGATCACGACGGTGGCGCACTTGGCCTGGAATTCCGCGTTTGCGCGATCCAGCTCAGTGACCTTGGCGAGCGACGCGCGCTTTACCGCGACGGTATCACCCTTGCCGTGCGAAACCTGCGCGATGCGCTCCACGGAGCCCTCCTTGCGCAGATCGGCGATCTTGGCCGCGAGCGGCGCGCAAGCCGGATTGGCCTTCGGCTTCTCCGGCAGAGCCGCTGTCGTCGTGGACGTGTCGGTCATGCCCAGAATGCCGTCGGTCGAAGAGCAGGCACCCAGAAACAGGGCGCCGGCCAAGGCAAACGGTGTGGCGAATTTCATCATCATGGCGAGAATCCCTCGATTTTCTCGAAGTCGGACGCAACTGTCCCCCGATTGGATCGCTCTTAGCGCTCGCTCAGCCCCAGCCACAAGTGCCGGCGCGAAGTTAGCCCCAAGTGTTTGATCGACGCTAGGGCGTGCCGGTCGAAATGGCGGCAATCGTTGCCTGTTTGTCACACAAAAGCATTAAACCAGCATGCGGATCGGGTCTTCGATCAATATCTTGAACGCATTGAGAAGCTCGGCTCCGATGGCGCCATCGACGACGCGATGATCGCACGACAGCGTGCAACTCATGACCGTGGCCACCTGCAGGGCATCGCCCACGACGACGGGGCGCTTCTCGCCCGCACCGACAGCCAGAATGGTGGCGTGCGGCGGATTGATCACGGCATCGAAGTTCTTGATGCCGAACATGCCGAGATTGGAAATCGAGGTCGTGCCACCTTGATATTCGTGCGGCGCCAGCCGGCGTTTGCGCGCCCGTTCGGCCAGATCCTTCATCTCGTTGGAAATTTCGCCGAGCGTCTTCAACTCGGCGTGGCGAATGACGGGCGTGAACAATCCGCCCTCGACCGCCACGGCGACCCCCACGTCGGAATGTTGGTGGCGCAGCATGCCGGCGTCCGTCCACGTCGCGTTGGCGGCCGGCACGCGCTGCAACGCCAATGCCAACGCCTTGATGACGAAATCGTTGACGGAGAGTTTGTAGGCGCGCGGCCCATCCTTGGGCGCAGCGGCATTGATGCGTTCGCGCGACGACAGCAGTGTATCCAGTCGACAATCGACGGTCATGTAGAAATGCGGCACCGTCTGCTTGGACTGCGTCAAGCGTTGCGCGATGATGCGGCGCATGCCGTCGTGCGGGACCACTTCGTAGGAGGCCTTGTCGTAGAGGGCCAGCACCTTGTCGTCGGCCATGGCCGGCATGAGCGCCCCTTGACTGGGGGCTTGGGTCTGGACCGCGACCGCGGTTGACGCAGGGGTGGCACTGGGTGCGGATTTGGCGGCCGTGCCGTCGCGCCGGGCGCGCTCGATATCCCGCTGCACGATGCGACCGTGGGGACCGCTGCCTGTCAGTGCCGCAATGTCGACGCCCGCATCCTTGGCGAGACGCCGCGCCAGAGGTGAGGCGAACACGCGCGCACCCGCATGGCCATTCGGAGCGGCGGGAGCGGGAGTCGCTGCAGGATTTGCCGCTGGAGCTACGGGTGGCGGCGCAACCGCTGCGGCGGGTTTGGGCTGTGGCCGAGGCTCGGTGGCGGTTGTTGGTTGAGTGGGCGTCGACGGCGGCGTTGCCGGCGCGCGCGGGGCGGCTTTCGGTGTGGCCGCCTCCCCCTCGTCGCGCAGCACGGCGATCGGCGTGTTGACCTTCACCTTTTCCGTGCCCGCAGCAACGAGCAGCTCGGCAACGATGCCGTCGTCGACAGCCTCGACTTCCATCGTCGCCTTGTCGGTTTCGATCTCCGCGATCACATCGCCCGCCTTGATGCGCGTGCCCACTTCGACGAGCCATTTGGCGAGTTTGCCGTCCTCCATCGTGGGCGACAGCGCGGGCATCAGGATCTCGGTCGACATCTGGGCTCTCTCGTGCATGCGGGCTCTAGGCGGCGCGGCCTCGGCTCGGTTAATTCGGATCAAAACGCGACGCGTCTGTGAACAGTCGAATAGCATGGTTTGAGCGTCCACCGAGGCGCATCACAAGCCTCCCGTGCGCATCATCACGAAGGCATCGTTGGGTCGAAAGTGCACCTCGCCCCCCGTTATCACGATCGACTGCGGACGATCCAAACGCATGTCGTTGATGCTGTGCCAGACCTCGATGCCCGCTGCCTCGATCTCGGCGCGGATGTCGTCGGTCGGGTCATTCGTCTCGATAGCCGTCTGCAGGCGCTGGAACATCTCGGCGTAATCGACGAATGACGGCCGATGCGTGAACGACCCAGACATGCGATCGCCGACATCACCACCCGCCAGCCGGGCAACCGACCCCAGCACCTTGTCACCTGCGCGCACCAGCACGGCCGCCGTATCACCCGTCGTGCGACGCGTGGTGTTCGTCGGGCGGGCGGCAGAGCGTGAGAGGGGGCGGCGCATCTCGCTCAACCCTCGGAAGTCGGGATGACGTCGAACGGCCAGAGCAAGCCCAGAGAAAAGCTGTGCTCGGCGAACGGCGGCGCGCGGACGTTCGCAGTATCGCTGAATGTGGGCCCGACTTGCCAGCGCGTCCCCACGAGCTCGAACGTCTCCAGCATCCGCGCGCGCGGATCAACGAGCCAGAGGTGGGCGACGCCAAAATCCCCGTAAATTCTCCGCTTCTGGCAACGGTCGACCTTTTCGGTGGACGGGGAGAGAATTTCACATACCCAATCCGGTGAGGTCTCGATCCACGCCGTCTCCGGGAGCTCGGGCAAGCGTTCGCGCCGCCATGCCGCCAAATCGGGAACAACGACGTGCTCGCCTAGATGCAGTTCCGGTTCATTCATAAACACCCAGCCGCCCGGCCCCATGAGACCCAACTGGAATGGCCCCACAAGCGCAGAGAGCATTCCTGGGCTGACTGCGGCGTGCCGAGGCATGGGCCGCGGATGGGTCACGAGCCCGCCATCGAGGATTTCCGCCACCAGATGGGGCGGCACAGCTTCGAGGTCCGCGTAGGTTGCGCGCCGGTCGGCAATGTCCTGCATCGTCCACCTCCATCGTGCTCCGTCGGCGCGCGTCCGTCCGCCTCAGACGTAACACACCGCCTTCACCGCCTGCACCACTTGGTCGGCCGTCGGCAGCGCCAGTTTTTCCAGGTTGGCCGCGTAAGGCATCGGCACGTCGGCGCCGGAGACTTTGGCGGGTGGCGCGTCGAGGTAATCGAAGGCTTGAATTGCGGCCTGGGCGCATATCTCCGAACCGATGGAGCAGGTGGGCCACGACTCTTCGACGGTGACGAGGCGATTGGTACGCTTGATCGAAGCAATGACCGTCTCCCAATCGATGGGGCGCAATGTGCGCAAGTCGATCACCTCCGCCTCGATGCCCTCGGCTGCGAGCGTTTCGGCCGCCGCCAACGCATACTGCATGCCCCGCGACCAGGACACGATGGTCACATCGCGACCCGGGCGAGCGATCCGCGCCTTGCCGATCGGCACCAACCAGTCGTCACCTTTTGGCACGGGGCCGGAGATGCCGTAGAGGATCTCGTTTTCGAGCACGAGAACTGGATTGGGATCACGAATGGCCGATTTGAGGAGACCCTTGGCGTCCGCCGGCGTCGACGGCGCAATCACCTTGAGACCTGGCACGTGGGCATACCAGGAGGAAAAATCCTGGCTGTGCTGAGCGGCCACGCGCGCGGCCGGACCGTTCGGACCGCGAAAGACGATCGGCGAGCCCATCTGCCCACCCGACATGTAAAGCGTCTTGGCGGCCGAATTGATGATCTGGTCGATCGCTTGCATGGCGAAATTCCAGGTCATGAATTCGACGATCGGTTTCAATCCCGCCATGGCCGCACCGACGCCGATGCCGGCAAAGCCCTGCTCGGTGATCGGCGTGTCGATGACGCGCTTGGGGCCGAATTCGTCGAGCAGGCCCTGGCTGATTTTGTAGGCGCCCTGATACTGCGCCACTTCCTCGCCCATGAGGAACACGTCGGGGTCGCGGCGCATCTCCTCGGCCATGGCGTCGCGCAGCGCTTCGCGCATGGTGAGCGAAATGGTTTCGGTGCCGGGCGCGATGTCAGCGGTTTGATTGGCCGGCGCGGCGGCGGCGGCCATCGGTTGCGCCACCGTCTCTGTGCGAGCTGGCGCGCGCGCGGGCGCAGCGCTGCTGGCAGACGTCGCCGCTGCTGCTGCTTTGCCGTTGGGACGTGCAGCTTCACCATCGGCTTGGAGCACGGCGATCGGCGTGTTGACCTTGACGTGCTCGGTGCCGGCTTCGATCAGCAGCTCCGAAACCACGCCCTCGTCGACCGCCTCGACCTCCATGGTCGCCTTGTCGGTTTCGATCTCGGCGATGATGTCGCCCGGCTTGATGCGCGTGCCGACCTCGACCAGCCATTTGGCCAGCTTGCCGTCCTCCATGGTCGGCGACAACGCAGGCATCAGAATTTGAGTGGGCATGTGTCGCTCGTCAGGTTGTCGGCACGGAGGGTGGATCGAAGGGCCACAGGAGGCCCAGAGAGAAGGCTATGTCAGTGAACGGTGCTGCGCGCACATCGTCATCGTCAAAAAACGTATTCGTTAGCAGCCAGGATCGCTCCTCGCGCGTAAACGTCTCCAGGCTGCGGGCGCGCGCATCGATATGCCAGAGGTGTTCAACGCCGTACGCCGCATAAATTGCTCGCTTTGCGCCTTTGTCGTACTTCTCGGTTGCGGGTGACAGGGCTTCGCAAATCCAGTCGGGCGCAATCTCGAAATAGGCCTTGTCGTCTGTTTCCGTCATGCGGTCCCGGCGCCAGCCTGCGATATCGGGAACGACAATGTGGGGCCCCAAATGAAGCTCGGGCTCATCCACGAAAATCCAGCCACCTGGTCCCCCAATCCCAAACTGATAAGGACCGGGAATGACGGCGCCCAAAGCCGTCGTCGCGCCGCCATGCCGGCGATGCGGTCGCGGATGTGTCACCAGAGTGCCGAACAGAATCTCGCCGACCACATGCGGGGGCAGCGCCTCGAGGTCGGCATAGGTCGCTGGTTTTTTGGCCGTCTCGATGATCATGGTCACGCCGCCTTCGGGTCGGGTTGCGTCAAACCGAAGATATTGCCTTCCGTGTCGCGCGCATAGGCGCGCCAGCCGATGCCCGCAAGAGCGAAGCGGCCCTTCACGATCCGGCCTCCTGCATTGCCGACCGCATGCAGGATCGTGTCGAGGTCCCCCACCTGCATGGTGCAGATGAAGCCCGTGATCGGCAGCCGGGCGTCGAGATCGAGGGCCGGCCCCTTGCGTTTCAGCATGCCCCCGTTGATACCGTCGGTGCCCGTCTCGCCGGTCTTGATTAGCCAATACTGCGCATTGCCGACCTGCTCGAACGACCACCCCAGCACGATTTGATAGAAATCCATCGCCCGTTCGGGATCGTCGACATGGATTTCGAAGTGCACGGGACGGGACATGGGGCGAACGTGTTTACCTCCAGTGGTCGGCTGTGGTCATCCATCGAGAACGGCAGACTTGCGGCGGGCCGCTGGTCACGCGTCCGAGCCGGTCGATCTCACACCAGCACGTGCGTCCACAATTCCTTCGGATCGGGTTCGGGATCGTTCTGGGCGAATTCGGCGGCGGCGAGCACGATCTGGCGGATTTCTGCGTCGATCGCTTTCAATTCGTCTTCGCTGATCATGCGTGTCTCGAGCATCCGCTTCCTCACCCGTTCGATCGGGTCGCGCGCCTCGCGCACCTGATCGACTTCCTCGCGGGTGCGGTACTTGGCAGGGTCCGACATGGAGTGGCCGCGATAGCGATAGGTCAGCATCTCGAGAATATAGGGACCCTTCCCCGACCGAGCATGCTCGGCGACCTTCTCGCCAGCAGCCCGGCAGGCGCGCACGTCCATGCCGTCCACCTGTTCGCCGGGGATGTCGAATGAAGCTCCGCGCAGCGAGAAATTGGTCGTGGCCGACGAGCGTTCGATGGCCGTGCCCATGGCGTAGCGGTTGTTCTCGATGACGAAGATGATGGGCAAGGCCCAGAGCTTGGCCATGTTGAACGTCTCGTAGACCTGGCCCTGGTTGGCGGCGCCGTCGCCGAAATAGCACCAGCTCACATTGTCGTTACCGCGATACCGGTTGGCGAACGCCAGACCCGCGCCCAAAGGCACGTTGGCCCCGACGATGCCGTGGCCGCCGTAGAAGTTCTTCTCCTTGGAGAACATATGCATGGAGCCCCCCTTCCCCTTGGAGTAGCCCCCCTGGCGGCCCGTCAGTTCCGCCATGACGCCCTTGGGGTCCATGCCGGTGGCCAGCATGTGACCATGATCACGATAGGTGGTGATCACCTGATCGCCGGGCTTTGCTGCCATCTGCAACCCGACGACCACCGCCTCCTGACCAATGTAGAGGTGGCAGAAGCCGCCGATGAAGCCCATCCCGTAGAGCTGTCCGGCCCGCTCCTCGAAGCGGCGAATGAGCAGCATGTCGCGATAGGCGGTCAGCTCTTCGTCGCGCGTGAACGCGGGAACGTTGCGCCCGAAGGGGGCCGACACACCCGTCGAGGTCTCCTCTGTGCCCGTCGGCGCCATGGAGTCTCCTTTAAGTCTGGTCGTCGAATGGAAAAGACACAGCCCAAACCTACACGAAGCTACCGAGTGTGGCCATCTCAAAGCGCGCTCGAACCGCCCCTCCTCGACAAGCGTTCTTGATCCATTCCGCCTACACCGCATCGCTCGCCCATTCCAGCGCACGCGGCTGCACTTATTCCCCGGCTGAAAGATAGAGAGCTTCTGAAATCACTGAATTGGCGGCCGTTGTCGCGAAAAGCGTCATTCACCCCCAATCACTGGCAAGGTTCTGACTTTGGCCGACCATTCGTCTCAGCCGGGGAATGGGGGCTGCCTCGAGGGTGACGTTTTCACGTGTCTGGGTTGACTTTCAGGTGGGATCGGCTGCGCGCGGCGTGCAGGCGTCGGTGTCATCGTCGGGGGATCACGGAATGACCAGCAGGCAGAACGCCGTCATCGGCGCGGATCTCGTCATTCAGGGCGACTTGAGCAGCCGAGGCAACATCGACGTTCTCGGGCGGGTGACGGGCTCGATCACTGCCGCGCGGTTGACCGTGCACGACGGCGGCCAAGTACACGGAACCATCCGGGCGGAGTCGGCGCAGGTCAACGGCCTCCTGCAGGGTACGATCGCCATTCGAAACCTGATCGACATCGGCTCCACCGGGTGCGTTTCGGGCGATGTGCGCTACGGCCAATTGGCCATGGCCAGTGGGGCCGAACTCAGCGCCGACATGCTCAATGTTCCCCCCGAAATCGGCGGAGATCTGAATCTGGCCGTTCGGCGGGGTCGCTCGGTGCGGATCACGACTCAGGATGTGCAGGCGATTGACCCCGACAGCGCCGCCCACGCCTTGATCTTCACCGTCACGCGTCCGTCCGGTGGTTGGATCGTTCATGCGGCTGACCCGGCGAAACCCATCGAGACGTTTTCCCAGCAGGACCTCGCGGCGGGGACCATCTATTTCGTGCACGACGGTGACAGGGCGGGCGACGCCAGCATCGACGTCACCGTGGCGGATCAAGACGGCGCCACATCGGGGACACCGAAAACACTCCACGTGGCGGTCATCGCAGGCTGAACTCCGCCCGCACCACGCCGGAGTTGCCTGCCGCTTAAGATTAATCGCGGTTTTACCGTGGTGCTTCCTGTTTTATCGCCACTCGTGTTGTGCGCTACTGTACCAACGTCTAAAAGGCGTAGCGTCAGACCTGGATATTACTGCGCATCGACTTGGCGAGACCACGCGAGCCGCGCAGCACGATGGAGGACCAGATGAGCGATGACGATACCAGCGGTCTGGTTGCCCTGACAGCGGGGATCGTTTCGGCCTACGTCAGCAACAACTCCGTGGGTGCAGGCGACCTGCCAAGTCTCATCAACGACGTGCATACGGCGCTGACGCGCGCGTCGGGCAACATCGAACTGCCGGAACGCGAAGAGTCCAAGCCCGCCGTCGCGGTGAAGAAATCGATCACGCCCGACTACATCATCTGTCTGGAAGACGGCAAAAAATTCAAATCGCTGAAGCGCCACCTGCGGACCCACTACAAGTTGACGCCGGACGAATACCGCACCAAGTGGGGTCTGCCGCACGACTACCCGATGGTGGCGCCCAACTATGCGGCGGCCCGCTCGCAATTGGCCAAGAAAATGGGCTTGGGGACACGTCGCGCGGACGAGGAGTGACGGTTTCGAAGGTGGCCCGCGCGGCGGCGCCCGTGTGCCGCGCGAGTTCGTGGCGATAGGCTCGGTAGAGGGCTGCATGTCGCGCCAAGTCGTAGGTCCAATGGCCGGCGATGCCGCGCTGGCGTTCCTGGCGTAGCACCCGGCGCAGCTTTTTGATCAGGCAGGTGCGCGCCTCGATCGTGTCGTCGGCGATTTCCTCGGGCCACATCAGCAGCAGACCCGGCAGATCGCGCGCCCGATCGTAGCGCTCGCGGGGGTGGCGATCGGCCGTGCGGACGCTGCGCACGGTTCTGGTTGCTGCGGTATGACCGGGCGTCAATGCGGGGCTCGGGACATCGCGCGGTGTTACGGATTGGCTTGGGACGTGAGTTCGGGGCATCGTTTCGGCTCTGCATGGGTTGCGACGAAGCGATGATCCCACACGCCCAGCAGGCGGGGATAAGTTCGCGCTCGAGCCGGCGCGTCAGGGGCGAGAGCGTCCGCCAACCGGCACCGGCGAGCGCCCCGACACCGGTCGACGCGCGGGCTGTGCCATTCCCTGCAGACGGCTGATCCCGATCAACATGAGATTCCACGCGAGTGTCACGACCAGCCCCAGCGTCAGTGCCATGGGCACGCCGAGCGGATCGATCGTCACGTGCACGAGCGCAAAGGCGATCACCATGCCCACGAGGCCCGCGAGCGTATGCGCCAGTAGCGCGGCCGTGGCGGGGCCACCGATCCGGGGATGCAGCACCAGTACGAGGCTCGTCGTCAAAATCGGCGCGACCGAGAGAACGCCTGCGGCCAGCGGCGGCACATGCCCGCTGACCCACACCGTCACTCCCGACAGGACAGCCACCATCGCCGCGCGCAGCACCAAGTCGGTCCAACGGCGTTCCGCGCTCGCAACCGCGATGCCACGCGTAAAGCCGCGCGCCATCCCGACGGCCACCGCATAAATCGGTGCCACGAACAGGAGGGCCGCGCCGAGTGACCAATCGACGGACTGCACCGCGACCGCGCCGAGGCACCACACCAGCGCGGCGACTCCGAGGCTGATCGCCATGCCGTGGCGCAGCGCCAAAACGCAGTAGGCGAGCACAAAAACAGGGCTGATGCCGCAAATGGCGATGCTGCCCAAGGTCGATCGCGTGATCCACTCGGCATCGTGCTCGAGGGCCAGCATGAAATACACCGGTCCCGTATAGAGCGGGAGCGAGGCCACCATCGCTCCCAGGAAGGGGCCCACGCGTTCGGCGAGCACGGCCACGAGCATGACGAAGCCCGCCACCAACAGCACGCGCACCACCAGGATGGCAAACGGACTTTCCGTCAGCAGTTCGCCGAATGGGTTCACAGACGTCTGACCTGTGGCTAGTGATCTGTGGCTGGCTGGCTCGCCCGATCCTCAGCTGCGGACCCAGCCACCCGATGCGAGCCGCTCTTGGGGGCCGAAGCGCGCTTTGTAGCCCATTTTGCGCGAGCCCTGCACCCAGTAGCCCAGATAGAGGTAAGGCACGCCGAGCCGTTTGGTCTGCTCGATATGATCGAGGATCATGAAGGTGCCGAGGCTGCGGGCGCTCGCGTCGGGCTCGTAAAAACTGTAGACCATCGACACGCCGTCGGTGAGCTTGTCGCACAGCGCCACAGCGATCAGCGGCCAAGTTTCGGGGCGGCTGTCGAGCGCATTTTCCGGCCGCACGCGGTATTCGGTGATGAACGTCTCGACGATCGAATCCTCGACCATCATCGCGTAATCGAGCACCGTCATATCGGCCATGCCGCCATCGCTGTGGCGATCGTCGATGTAGGCGCGAAACAGGCTGTACTGCTCCGATGTCGGCACCGCCGGCGTGCGCCGCACGAACACATCGCGATTGCCGTCGATGATCCGCCGCATGGAGCGAGACGGGTCGAACTCGTCCACGACCACACGAACCGAGACGCAGGCCTGGCAGCCGTCGCAGTAGGGCATGTAGGCGATGTTCTGGCTGCGCCGAAATCCGCCTTTCAGCAAATTGTCGATCAGCGCCCGAGGCTTGTCATGGGTCAGATGGGTAAATAGTTTGCGTTCGCGCCGCCCTGGCAAATAGGGGCACGACTGCGGTGCCGTCACATAGAATTCCGGAAAGTGCTTCTGGTGTTCGGTCATGTGACCGCGGTCCCCGCAACGAAACGTCCGGATTGGTGTCCGGTGAAGTTCGCAATCTAGGGGAGGGGAGAGGTCGGGATCAAGTGTGGCAGCAACGCCCTTTCCCAAGTGACCGCGCAGGAATAGAGTCTTGCGCACGCGGCGGACCCCAGCCTGCGGTACGAGCGCAATTCAACGAGAGATGTCATGACGCGCATTCCTATACTCGACGAGAACGACCCGACCCTGCCGGAAGACACTCGCAAGGCCCTGGCGGAAGCGGGACAGTCACGCGGTCGCTTGGTCAATATCTACCGCGCACTGGCCAACCGCCCCGAGACATTGCGTGCCTTCACGCAGTTCGCGGCGACCGTTTATCGTGCCCAGTCGACCCTCGAGCCGCGTCACGGCGAACTCGCGTATCTGACCGCCACCGCCGTAAACGACTGCTATTATTGAATACCCACCCACACGGTGCTCGGTCGGAGCCTGGGATTGACTGAGGCGCAGATGCGCCACCTGACGGACGACCCTCTGCCCGAGGGCGTCTATGACGCCGCGCAGGCTGCCATCGTACGCTACGCGCAGCGCTCGACGCGTCTCGAGCCGATCGACGACGCCACGTTTGGCGCCCTCGCCGCTCATTTCTCGACGGCCCAGATCATGGACATCTGTCTGACCGTGGGATTGTCCAACATGGTCAATCGCTTTCACGCCACGTTCCAGACCGATCTCGACGCCGCCACGGTGGCCGAGGTCGATGCGGGCGATGCGGCGGCCGGAAGCTGCCCGATTCCGCGCCCGCGCCGGCGGTAGCGGGCGCTCTCGGGGGGGGGCCGCATCCGCCATCTTGCCGGCTTGACCCACCACCAGAGTCGGTCATCCTGGCGGGCGCGACCGAGAGGGCGGTTCGGGTCGTAACCCTCCCGGCTCCCGGTCAGCCTCGCGAGGAGTAGCCCAATGACTGGTTCCCCAAAGTCGCCGACGGCCAGCGCGGCGCCCTCGGCGCAGCGTCGCCCTGTCGTGTCGCAGCATCACGGCGTGACGCTGACGGATGATTACGCCTGGCTCAGAGCTGAGAACTGGCAGGACGTCATGCGCGATCCAACCGTGCTCGACGCCGAAATTCGCGGCCACCTGGAAGCCGAGAACGCCTACACGGCAGTCCAACTCGCCGACACGACGGGTCTCCAGGAGCAACTTTTTCTCGAGATGAAGGGCCGCATCAAAGAAGACGACAGCTCCGTTCCTTCGCCGGATGGTCCGTGGAGCTACTATTCGAGCTTCGTGACGGGTGGGCAGTATCCGCTGCTCATGCGCCAAACGCGCGAAGGGGCCGGCGAGACGGTTCTGCTCGATGGCAACACGGAAAGCGCCGGTAAGCCCTATTGGCAGCTCGACGACACCGAGCACAGCCCCGATCACACGCTTCTCGCTTATGCCGTGGACGACAAGGGGTCCGAACTGCTGACCATCCGCTTTCGCGATTTGGCGACCGGGAGCGATCTCCCCGACGAGATCACCGACACGCGCGGCGGCATGGTCTGGGCGCGGGACGGGCGCACGCTGTTCTACGTGCGTCTCGACGACAACCACCGGCCCCTTTTCGTCTATCGGCACACGGTCGGCACGCCGGTCAGCGACGACGTGTTGGTCTACGAAGAAAAGGATGCGGGCTTCTACGTCGGCGTCGGCCAGACGCAATCGGGCGACTACCTGCAAGTCATCGCGCACGACCATCAGACGAGCGAAGTCTACCTGATCGACTCGCACGACCCGACCCAGGTGCCCCGCCTCGTCGCGCCGCGCCGGCAGGGGCACGAGTACAGCGTCGAGCACAATGGCGACACGCTCTACATCATGACCAACTCGGGCGACGCGGAAGATTTCCGCATCTGCACCGCGCCGCTGTCGGACCCCTGCGAAGCCAACTGGCGCGAGCTCATTCCGCACCGCTCCGGCCGCTTCATCATCGATACGACCGTCTACCGCGATCACCTCGTGCGCCTCGAGCGGGAGGAGAGCCTGCCGCAGATCGTCGTGCGTCGCCTGTCGGATGGCGTCGAGCACACGGTCGCCTTCGCCGAGGAGGCCTATTCGTTGAGCCTGTCGCACGGCTACGAGTTCGACACGACCGTGGTGCGCTTCACCTACTCGTCGATGACGACGCCAGCGCAAGTGTATGATTACGACTTGGAGACGCGCGAACGCACGCTGCGCAAAACCCAAGACGTACCGAGCGGCCACAAGCCGACCGACTACGTGACGCGCCGCGTATTCGCGCCGGCCAAGGACGGCGCGCTGGTGCCGGTTTCAATTCTCTACCACCGCACCACGCCGCTCGACGGCTCCGCGCCCTTGTTCCTCTACGGCTACGGCTCCTACGGCATCCCGATCCCCGCCAGTTTCTCCGTCACGCGCCTGTCGCTCGCCGATCGCGGCTTCATTTTCGCGGTCGCCCACATTCGCGGCGGCAAAGACAAGGGCTATCGCTGGTACACGGACGGCAAGCTCGACAAAAAGATGAACACGTTCACGGATTTTATCGCTGCGGGCGAACATCTGGTGGGGATGGGCTTGACCAAGCGCGGCCGCATCGTCGCCAACGGCGGTTCGGCCGGCGGCATGTTGATGGGGGTCGTCGCCAATCTCGCGCCCGATCTGTTTCTCAGCATCATCGCCGACGTGCCCTTCGTCGACGTGCTCAACACCATGCTCGACGCCACGCTGCCGCTGACGCCGCCCGAGTGGCCCGAGTGGGGCAATCCGATCGACTCCAAGCGCGAGTTCGATTTGATCCGCAGCTACAGCCCCTACGACAACGTCGAGGCCAAAGCCTACCCCCACATCTTCGCCTACGGCGGCCTCACCGACCCCCGCGTCACCTACTGGGAACCCGCCAAATGGGTCGCAAAGCTGCGCGAACGCAGCACCGGCTCAAATCTCATCCTGCTCAAAACCAACATGGAAGCCGGCCACGGCGGCGCCTCGGGCCGCTTCGAAGCCCTGAAAGAAATCGCCGTCGACTACGCGTTCGCGCTGAAGGTGGCGGGGTTGGGGAAGTGAGGGCTTAGTAGGCCCAGTTGAAGCTGCATACAAGCATCAGTACGCCCGTTGGCTTTGTGAGGCGATCGTGGTCGAGAGGAAAGAACGCAAGCGTATCCCACCCGAACTAGCTGCGGACGTCCTCTATTTCTCGGATCATACGTGCTGTATTTGCGGCCAGCCGGGACCTCCCAATATCCACCACATCGACGAAAACCCAGCAAACAACAACCCAGAAAATCTGGCTGTGCTTTGCCTTCTTCATCACAACCAAGCGCATGTCACGGGTGGCTTCGCCCGGCAACTGTCGAAGGACTCGATCAGAAAGTACCGTGATGAGTGGCTGATCCGTGTAAAGCGGCGGCGCGACGCCGCCGACGAGTTGGTGGTTTCTCTTGCGATCGTTGAGAGTCAAGCAGTGCTCATCGAAAGCAAGAAGGGTATGAACTCTGCGGCTCTTAAAGCCTTCATTGCTCACCTTCCCAACGCTTTGCGCTCACTCTATGAGTCAGAGCAAACAAATTTTGACACGGGCATTACAGGCGGAATGGTGCAGGCGATCTCACGGATTTCTGACGCTCTCGAAAAAATATGGCTCCTCAGTAGTGTCCCAACGTTCGTCGTTTCCGGCACGATAAACGCTTGCGAGGCAAGGCGGAAGTGACGTTTCAGCCTGGTGTCGATTTGGACCTCGCCT
>JANOHP010000111.1:0-14420 GCA_031406575.1 Hyphomicrobiales bacterium | reverse complement strand
TGCAGACCAGGCGGCCTGCTGCAGGGCACCTTGCCGGAAGAGAGGCCCGAGAACGTCCCAGACGGCGGGCAGGACTCCCGGCACCGTCGCAAGATGCCGCCAGATCAGGGCCACCATGGGCACACCGCTCAGGGTGCGAATGTCGCGGTAGATCCGCGCAATCTCGCGCGTTGCGTCGCGTTCCGAGACTTCTGGCAGGGCTTTCTCGACTTCAGGTTCATTGGACATGGCAGCTCCAAGGCGTGCGGCGCGAAGTGGCTTGGGTCCTTCGCACCGCTTCTCTGTGATTTCGCTGCCGCACAGCTTTGCACTATTTTCGTTGATTGAAGTAGAGCGGCGGTCGGTTCCACTCGCGATGATCAATTCGAACGAGGCAGGAGAATGGCGGCTTTCTCTGCGTTTTGGCCCTTCGAGTCGTTGCCTCAAAACCATGTGCGCATCAGCATCCATGGGTCGAGGATAGGACATTGCCGCCGCTGGCGGGCGTCACGGCCTCACCATAGCGGCTTGTCGTTCATCGTCGACACATGCGCCGAAACCACCTTCCAACCGAGACCAGGAAACCGCACCAGCGTCTGGCTCTGGCGGCCGATCAGATCCTTGCCGCGCACCTTGAACTCGAGGTTTGTCGTGGCGATGTCACGGCCGAGGGTGGTGATCTCGAGACGAATGCGCCGCTCCTTGATGCCGGGACCCAGCGGGCGTGCAATGCGGTGGGCGTGGATCTCGTCGAAGCCATAGCCGTTCTCGTTCAGGGCGTACCGGATGGTGAACTGACTGTTCCAGAAAGTCGCATCGAGCACATCGACATCCTTGTCGACCAGCGCCTGCTCATAGCGTTCAAACAGCGCCCGCACCTCGGCGACGACCTCGGGAATGTTCGGCGTCAGATCTGGCGTCATGCGTTCTGCTCCAAGGCGCGGGCGACGGCGACGAGGGTGGCGTCGGAACCACGCGCACCCAGGATGGACAGGCCAACCGGGGCGCCGTCAACCGTTGCACCGGGGATCGACACCTGAGGGAAGCCGGCGAGGCCCCCATGGGCCGCCAGACAAGAGATGCGATCGCGCAGCGGATCGGTCTCGGTGACGGGCAAGCCCCGCTTCGGTGCCGGAAACGGTGTCGTCGGCATGCACAAGATGGTGCCGGGCGGCAACAGATACGCAAGTCGGGCGCGCGCCTCATCACGCATCAGAGCGGCCCATCCACGATCGGCGGCAGAGGTCTGCGAACCAGCAATGAGCCCACGCGCAACCGTGAAGGTCATGCGCGGGTTGTCACGCTCGACCCAGTCCTTGAATGTCGTCCAAGCCTCGTGCGGCTGCAGCGTCCGCTGCGCCCGAGACCAGACCGAGAGACCTTGCGGGGCAAGGATATCTTCCCGCGTGGTGCCGATCAGCGCGGAGAGACGTTTCGCGAGAGCCCCGAGGGCCGCTTGCGTCTCCGGCGTCGCTAGACCGAACGCGTCGACAGCGATGACGAGCCGAGACGGCAGCACATTCGGAATGGCTTCTCCGAGCATCACCGCCGAGACCTTGGCAAACGTATCGGCATTTCGAGCAAACCAGCCGGTCGTGTCCGACGTCGGCGCTTGGGGCAGCATTCCGACGAGTGGCAAGCGGCCATGCGTCGGGCGGATGCCGTAGAGACCACAAAAGCTCGCCGGCACGCGCACGGAGCCGCCAGTGTCGGTACCGAGCGCTGTGTCGCAAAGGCCAGCAGCCACAGCCGCTGCCGAGCCTGACGACGACCCGCCTGGTACGCGATCGGGCGCCGCGGTATTAAGCGGCGTGCCGTCGAACGCATTCTCGCCGAGGATGCCGAGCGAGACTTCGTCCGTGATAGTCTTGCCGATCAACGTGGCACCAGCATCCAGCAAGGTTTGCACAGCCCAAGCATGGGACGTCGGTATTGGATACCAGCGCGGCCAATCCGGGTTGCCGCCGGCCGTTGGATGGCCTGCAACATCGAACAAGTCCTTGGCGGCGAATGTCAGTCCAGCGAGCGGTCCACCGGGACGGCCATCGATACGAACCCGCTCTCCCAGGATGAATGCCATGACCGAGCCGTTGTATTCAGGAGCGCCCATTCGCGATCACCCTCTCTTGCCGCCGTCCAAAACGCAAGTGTAGCCATGCCCGTACCGAGAGGACAAGGCAGCCGCCATGATCGCGTTCAAGACGATCTGTGCGTCCGCTTGCTGAGGTGATGCGGTCCTCTGTGCGCAACGGCACGGGCACCGAATTGACCGGCAGCTCGGTGTCCCCAAACTCTGCGTTTCGACGTTCAAGCTGTCGACGCGTCGTGCTTTTGACCCCGAGCCGACACCGTGCAGGTGCGCAACACTCGTGTTGCATCGAGAGTTAGCGAACAGCGAAATACGCTGTACACTGCAAAAATTGCTCAGAAGGCAAAGGCAAGCCTGCAATGTCCGCTTGGCCTCCAAGACCCTTTTGGTTCTCAAATTCACTGAGGGCCAAGGGCCGACGTCGAGCCGTTGCGCATTCGGGCTGTCGATTTGGAAGCTGGCGGATTAGAAGCCGAACTCAATGACGTAGCTTCATGTGCCCGATGATCCGCCTGACAGAGCCTCGACGTTGGACGAGATGCCATGATCGAGGACGTGGCAATCAACGTGACCCCGTGCCTTCTGCCTCGGCACCCAAGTCGCCGACGATGGCCATATCCTAGTCAATTGTAATCGCATGCTCTCGGTCACGGGTTGCCCCGCCCGGACCGGGCTTGAGGCTGCAAGTTCTCACATCGTAGGCTTGTGGCCGAACCAGCCAATTTATTTCCGTGCGCGGGAGTGAAATCGACAGGACGCGCCGACTGGCGAAGGGCTTGCGATCCGTTGCTCGGGAAGCTCTGGAATTTACTGTTCCAACATGCAAGCCTTCCGAGGCAGCCGTGAGCGGCGTGACCGAACATTTGGGGCATAGAGGCCGCATGCGTGTAGGCATTGAAGTCGGCGGGACCTTTACCGATCTCGTGGCCATTGGACCTTCTGGAATCGTCGTCACCAAGGTGCCGAGTGTCCCGCGCGCCCCCGACGAGGGCGCTTTCGACGCACTCTCCGCGAGCGGCATCAGGATCGCCGAGATCGAGGACCTGGCGCATGGCTCGACCGTCGCAACCAATGCCGTCCTCGAGCGCAAGGGCTTTGCCACGGCCTTTGTGACGACCAGGGGTTTTCGCGACATCCTGGCGCTTCAGCGGCACGGCCGTTCCCGCATTTACGATCTCGAATACCAAAAGCCCGTGCCGGTGGTGACGCGTGCCGCGAGTTTCGAAGTGGGGGAGCGCATTCTCGCCGACGGTCGCGTTCTCGATCCCCTCGACGAAGCCGATGTGCGGCAGCATCTTGTGCCCGCGTTGCGCGCTGGCGGCTACGAGGCGATCGCAATCTGCCTGCTCAATGCCTACGTCAATGCCGAGCACGAGCAACGCCTGCGCGATCTCCTGTCAGAGACGCTGCCTGGGGTGCACGTGACCATCTCTTCTGACATCACCCGCGAATTCCGAGAGTTCGAGCGCGCCTCGACGACGACATTGTCGGCCTACGTGCAGCCGGTGATCGATCGCTACATTGCGCGCTTTCGTCAGCGGCTCGCCACTGCAGGGTTCCGTGGCCGGTTCTCGGTGATGCAATCCAATGGCGGTCGGTTGCCAGCGGAGGCCATGCGCGCCAACGCGATCAACGCCCTGTTGTCGGGTCCGGCCGCCGGCGTGATGGGTGCGCTACGCCAGACCGGTCGCTCGGGCTACGAGAATTTGATCACGCTCGATATCGGTGGCACATCGACCGACGTCTGCGTCGTCACGGGCGGCAAGCCGCAACTCACACATGAGTTCGAACTCGACGGTTTGCCGGTTCGCATTCCGCTACTCGACATCAACACGATCGGTGCGGGTGGCGGATCGATCATTTGGGTCGATGACGGCGGCATGCTGCGCGTCGGCCCGCATTCCGCAGGCGCCGATCCGGGGCCGGCCTGCTACGGGCGTGGAGGAACATTGCCGACGATGACGGATGCGCACGTCGTGCGCGGTAGCGTCAGACCCGAGGCGTTCTTGGGTGGGCGCATGACGATCGATCGTGCCGCCTCTGCGCGCGCACTGGAGCCGATCGCGAAACGTTTTTCCATGAGCCTCGAGGCGGCAGCCGACAGTGCGGTTGCTCTCGCCAACGCCAACATCGTTCGCGCGATCCAATTGATATCGACAGAGCGTGGCCATGATCCACGGGATTATGTTCTGGCGCCCTATGGCGGTGCCGGCCCCCTGCACGCGGCGCAAGTGGCGGCGGAACTCGGGATCAAAACCATCGTCGTCCCGCCGTCGGCCGGCATCATCTCGGCCTATGGATTGATCGCTTCTGATTTCGTGCTTTTCGAGAGCATGACGGGACGCGCCCCAGCAGATGATCGGGCTGCAGATGTGTTGCGCGGGATTTTCAAAACGATGCGCACTCGTGCCCTCGAAAAGGCCCAACAGAACGGGCTCGGCAAGCGAGTGACGTTGACACTGACCGCCGAGATGCGCTTTGTTGGCCAAGCCTTCGAAGTGCCCGTCGCATTCGCCGAGCGCGAGATCGAGCGCATGACGTCTGCCGGCATCAGAAGGCGGTTCGCCGAAGCTCATCAGCGCGTCTATTTCTTCGGCGGCGAGACCGACAAACCGATCGAGTTCGTGTCGTTTCGACTCGGCCTCACGGCACCATTGAAGGATTTGCCGTTGCTGGCCGAGACAGAGACCAGCACGTCCACCGAAACCGCAATTCGCATCTATGACGCCAAGGCTTGGCAAGACGGACGCCTGAGAAGCCGCGCCTCGCTGCGTCCTCGGGATCGCATCGTCGGGCCGGCACTGCTCGAGGATCCGACGTCCACTCTCTACGTACCGGTCGGGTGGACGGCGCGGCGCGATGCCAATGACAATACCATCCTGGAGCGGAGCTGATTCCATGCAGGAGACGGTCCCAAAATCTAAGAAGGCGACAGTGCGGTCGAAAATCAAAACTGCACGCGCTGTCGTTCGACCCCGCACCAGTCTCGATCCTGTCGATTATGCCGTCATTTCGCAGGCTCTCATCGCGATTGCGCGGGAAATGGGTACCAAGCTCGTCCGCTCGTCCTATTCCAACATCGTGCGCGAAGCCCAAGACGCCTCCGCAGCGTTGTTCGATGCATCCGGCAATGTGGTCGCACAGGCAGAACTCATACCAATGCACCTCGGGTCAATGTCCGAGATCTTTCGGGCCTGCGTCGAGCGCTGCCCGATAGGCGATCTCGAGCCCGGCGATTTCTACATCAACAACGACCCCTACGGTGGTGGCCAACACCTCCAGGACGTTTTCATATTCACGCCGATTTTTTTTGGGAAACGTGTCATCGCGTTCGCCGGCACGGTGGCGCACCACCTCGACTTGGGCGGCGGCAATCCGGGCATGACGCCCGACGCCGTCGATGTGCATGCCGAAGGCATCATCATACCGCCCTCGCGATATACCTACACGCGTGACTGGAATGGCGGACCGCTGGAACGGCTCGTGGCGGCGAATGTGCGGGTTCCCTCGCAAACGATCGGTGACTTCTACGCGCAGTTCGCGGCCAATGCGATTGGTGAGGCGCGCATGGGAGAACTGTGCGCGCGTTATGGCGTGGCAACGGTCTCGGACGCCATGGAAGAATTGATGGCCTATTCCGAGCGCAGGTTTCGGGCAGCTTTGGCGGCAATCCCGGATGGTACGTGGTATGGCGAAGACGCCGTCGACGACGATGGCATCAGTGACACTCCGCTGACTGTCAAAGCCGCAGTGACCAAGTCTGGAGATCAAATTTCGATTGATTTTGCAGGAACGGTGGCTCAGGTCGGTCGCAACCTCAACTGCCCGTGGGCCTCGACCGTTTCGGCGACGCTTGCGGCCATCAAGGCGGCCCTGACCAGCCCCGACATTCCGTTCAACGAAGGCTTCAAGCGTCCGATCACCGTGACGGCGCCGCGCGGAACGCTGGTGAACCCCAATTATCCCGCACCCGTCCGCGCTCGTCTACTCGCGGCCTATCGGTGCTTCAACGCCGTGCTGAAAGCGTTGTCCCAGGTCGTTCCCGACAACGTCATTGCCGGCGGGAACGACGCAACGCATGCGCTGGCAATCTCGCATTTGGGAGATCGTGGGTATCGGGTTTATCTCGAGATATACGGTGGCGGCTTCGGTGGGGGGCCGCGTCTCGACGGATGCGACGGCGTCGACAGTCCGCTGTCGAACTGTACCAATACGCCGGTCGAGGCAACCGATATGGACTTCGAGCATTTCCGGGTGATCGGTTACGGGCTGTTGCCAGATACCGGTGGGCCCGGGCGTCATCGCGGTGGGCTCGGGCTCTTTCGTCGCTTTCTCATTCTGAAAGACGGCGTCAATTTCGCCACCTACACCGACCGCGTGCGATTGGCCCCCTACGGCCTTTTCGGTGGGCTCGACGGGAGCCGCACGCGGATCGAGATCGAGCGCGATGGCAAGATCTTGAAAGTGAGGAGCAAGGATCGGGTAGATCTGAAACGGGGTGATATCCTCACGCTCTATTCGTCGGGAGGTGGTGGCTATGGTCCAGCCGCGGAGCGTGATCCACGTCTCGTGGCGCGCGATGTGCAGCAGGGCTATGTGACCCGTGCGGCCGCGGACCGGTTCTACCCTCCAGCAGACAAACCATGACAGTGTTACCGAGCCATGCCCGCGTGGTGATCATCGGAGGCGGCATCGCCGGTTGCTCGGTAGCCTATCACTTGGCCAAGCTCGGCTGGACGGACGTGGTGCTGCTCGAGCGAAAGCAGCTGACATCGGGTACCACATGGCACGCTGCGGGGCTGATCGGGCAGCTCCGTGCGACGGCAAACATGACCAAACTCGCCAAGTACAGTCAGGAGCTCTACGGCTCCCTGGAGGCGGAGACGGGTGTCGCCACCGGTTTCAAGCGCGTGGGATCGATCACGCTCGCACTGACGGACGAACGCATGGAGGAATTGAAGCGGGGCGCCTCCATGGCCCGCTCGTTTGGCGTCGATATCGAAATCATCAGCGTTGCCGAGGCGGCAAAGCGTCATCCGCTGCTTGATATCAAGGATGCCGTCGGCGCGGTCTATCTACCGAAAGACGGCCAGGGTGATCCAGGAAATATTGCGCTCGCCATGGCGAAGGGCGCGCGCAATCGCGGCGTCCGAATATTCGAGAACATCCGCGTCGGATCGATCGCCCAGACGAACGGATATGCGACTGGCGTCACCACCAATAAGGGGCCGATGACTGCCGAAGTTGTGGTCAACTGCGCCGGCATGTGGGGACGTGAGGTGGGCCGAATGGCCGGTGTCGCACTCCCCCTGCAGGCCTGTGAGCATTTCTATATCGTCAGCGAGGCAAGTTCCGAGGTGCCCCGCAATCTGCCCGTGCTGCGCGTACCGGACGAGTGTGCCTATTACAAGGAAGACGCCGGCAAGATCATGTTGGGGGCCTTCGAGCCGGTTGCCAAGCCGTGGGCCGTCGATGGTATTCCGGAAGACTTCTGCTTCGACCAACTGCCCGAAGACGTCGACCATTTTGCGCCGATACTGGAGATGGCATCGAGACGGATGCCGCTGCTCGGTCGCATCGGCATCCATACGTTTTTCAATGGTCCTGAGAGCTTCACGCACGACAACCGATATCTTCTCGGCGAGTCACCGGAGCTGAAGAACTTCTTCGTCGCCTGCGGGTTCAACTCGATCGGCATCCAGTCCTCGGGCGGGGCCGGTATGGCGCTTGCTCAATGGATCGTCGACGGATCGCCACCGTTCGATCTTTGGGACGTCGACGTGCGCAGGGTCTTTCCCTACCAAGCAACCAAATCCTTCATTTCCACGCGTGTCGGGGAAACATTGGGCCTGCTTTACGCCGACCACTACCCGCACCGCCAGTATGCAACGGCGCGCGGCGTCCGACATTCTCCGGTCCACGAGCAGTTGAAAACGCATGGAGCTTGTTTCGGTGAGACAGCGGGATGGGAACGGCCGCACTGGTTCTTGCCGCCCGACGCATGCACACCCGGCGTCGCACCCGAATACCGCTACGGCTGGGGGCGTCAAAACTGGTTCGCTTACGTAGCCAGCGAACACCGCGCCGTTCGCGACAACGTCGGCGCGCTGGACATGAGTGCATTCGGCAAGTTCCGCGTCGAGGGCCCGGATGCCGAGGCTGTACTGCAGAGAATTTCGGCGAACGATGTCGCCGTACCGCCAGGCCGTATCGTCTACACGCAGTGGCTCAACGCGCGCGGTGGCATCGAAGCCGATCTCACAATTACGCGGCTGGGCGAGACGTCGTTTCTCGTCGTGACATCGGCTGCCTCCAGCGTACGGGACCTCGCTTGGCTGAGACGCCTTATACCGTCGGAGGCACGCTGTGTCGTTCTGGATGTGACGAGTGGCGAGGCTTGCTTCGCGGTCATGGGGCCCAAAGCGCGTGCGCTCCTTCAATCGCTGACGACGTCCGATCTATCGAATGCCGGATTTCCTTTCGCCACTGCGCGGGAGATCGATCTCGGTATGGCCAATGTGCGCGCGCATCGCATTAGTTATGTGGGTGAACTCGGCTGGGAAATCTATATTCCGACCGAGTTTGCTCGGCACGTATTCGAGCAGATCATGGTCGCTGGCAGACCACATGGCTTGCAACTCGTGGGCCTCCACGCGATGGACTCACTCAGGCTCGAGAAGGCCTACCGCCATTTCGGCCACGACATCGGTGATGAGGATCACGTCCTCGAAGCCGGGCTCGGGTTTGCTGTCAAGATCGACAAGCCGCGCGGGACCTTCGGTGATTTCCTCGGTCGGGAGGCCGTTCTCGCAAAGCGCGAGACGGGTGTGACGAGACGCCTCGTGCAATTCAAGCTGACTGATCCGCAACCGCTCCTCTACCATACTGAGCCCGTGCTTCATGACGACCGAGTCGTCGGCTATCTCTCCTCGGGCGCTTACGGACACACGCTCGGTGCTGCGATCGGACTGGGTTATGTACGCTGCCGCCCAGATGAACCAGTGGAGGAAATGCTCGCCAAGCGCTACCAGATCGAGGTTGCCGGTAATCGCTTTCCAGCCGATGCCAGCTTGCGTCCCTTCTACGATCCTTTCAGCGTCCGTATCCGAATGTGAACGTGTCCGGATCCGAAATCGAGTACGACGGAAAATTCCTGGTCGGGTTGCGCATTCGGGTGGACGATCTCAGCCGAAGTCGCGTGTCCTTTAGAAAGAACGACATCAAATGTGGCGGTGGGTCTGAATGGTATGGCGGATCGGTATTGATATCGGCGGCACGTTTACCGATGTGGCGCTCGTCGACGAGGCGACCGGGCGTATCGGGGTCACCAAGGCCCCCACAACGCCCGAGGATTTCGGAAAGGGCGTACTGTCGGCACTTTCCATGGCGATGCAGCGTTATGGCTTGCAGTCCACCGAGGTCGGGCTTCTGGCGCATGCAACGACCGTCGTCACCAACGCGATCCTCGAAGGGAAAGGTGCGCGCGCCGCGCTCATCGCGACCCGCGGCTTTCGCGACGTTTTGGAGTTGCGCCGCTCTTCGCGTGCCGATCTCTACGACTTGTTCCAGGACCCGCCGGGTACGCTGATCCGTCGGCGCAGGCGCTACGAGATCACCGAGCGAGTCGGTTCCGATGGAGCAGTCGTCACGGCGTTGGCCGAGGACGAGATCGATGACTTGATCGCAATGATACGCCGCGAGAAGGTCGAGGCGGTCGCGGTCGCTCTATTGTTCAGCTTTCTCAATCCGGCGCACGAGCAGCGACTGGGGAAACGGTTGCGCGACGCCTTGCCGGGCATACCCGTGTACCTCTCCCACGAGGTGCTGCCCGAGATCCGTGAGTTCGAGCGGACTTCGACGACAGCCGTCTGTGCCTACGTCGGGCCAATCCTCGCGTCGTATTTGCAGCGACTGGAGGAGGCTACGCGTGGCTTGGGCTTACCGCCGCTCTACGTCATGGGTTCCAACGGCGGCGTATTCGAAGTGGCTGAAGGCATCGCCATGCCAGCCATGGCCGTCGAGTCGGGGCCGGCTGCTGGCGTCGTAGCGGCCACGCTCGCAGCGCGTCAAATCGGGCGCCTCGACATCCTCTCCTTCGACATGGGGGGCACGACAGCCAAAGCGAGTTTGATCCGCAATGGCCAGTACGAAACGACTCCGGAATATGAGGTTGGTGGCGGCTCCAGCGGCAACCGTTTCATGAACGGCACAGGCCATCCCATTCGTGTGCCGGTGATCGATCTGGCCGAAGTGTCGGCCGGCGGCGGCTCGATCGCCTGGGTGGACCGTGCGGGCGCGCTCCGCGTCGGCCCCAAAAGTGCTGGCGCCGAGCCTGGCCCCGTCTGCTATGGCCGTGGCGGCACGGAGCCCACCGTGACGGATTGCAACTTGTTGCTCGGGTATCTCGACCGCCGTTCGTTACTCGGCGGTGAACTGGCGATTGATTTCACGGCGGCCGAACGGGCGATCGGGGCGCGGTTGGCCCACCCGTTGCAGCTCGATACACGGACCGCTGCTGCAGCAGTCATCGACATCGTCAACAATTCGATGGCGGAGGCGCTGAAGATCGTCTCGGTGCAACGCGGGCACGATCCGCGTGAATTGTCCCTGATGGTCTTCGGCGGCGCCGGTCCTCTGCATGGGGTGGCGTTGGCTGAAGAACTCGGCATCGCCGAAGTGATCTGTCCGCCGATCCCCGGTGCATTTTCAGCACTCGGCCTCGTCGGCTCGGATCTCAAACGTGACTACGTGCGCACCGTCTATACCAGCAGCACCAAGGCAGATCCGGCGATAATCGAGGCGACCTTCCAGGCGATGGAGCAGGACGGCAATGCCATGCTCGACCGGGCGCGGGTTGCCGCCGTCGATCGGCGCTTCGAACGCTCTGTCGACGCGCGCTACGAACGTCAATCCTACGAGCTGAGCGTGCCGGCACCAAACACCCCGATCGATCCAGCAACGATCACGACGATCGCGGATGCGTTCCACGATCGTCATGCCCAGACCTATGGACACGACAATCGATCGGAACCTGTCCAGTTCGTCAGCCTGCGGGTCGCCGCCATCGGAGCAATTCCGCCTCTCGCGCTGCGACAGGAGACCGCGAAAACGGGAACCGACCCGATCAAGGCCCGGCGCAGTGTCTGGTTCCGCGCCACGGGCGTGGTCGATGCGACGATATTCGACCGTGCCCGCATGCCCGCTGGTTTCGCGGCCGCTGGACCGGCGGTGATCGAGAGCCTCGAGTCGACCATTCTCGTGCCTCCCGGCTGGATCGCGCGCATGGACGATGCCGGATACGTTTGGCTGGCTCGATCGCCGGCGCAGGACAAGGGGGACGGACGATGAACGCGGCTCCGACTGCTGCCGATCCCGCCACCTTCGAGATCGTCAAGAACTCCTTCTACAAGATCGCCGAAGAGATGCGAATCGTACTGTGCAAGACGGCCTACTCGCCCATTCTCAAATCCGCAGGCGACTTCTCGTGCGGCGTGTTCGATGCCCGGGGTGACATGGTCGCGCAAGGGCCCGATCTGCCGATTCATCTGGGTTCGATGCCCGATGCCGTGCGCGCAGTCGTTTCGGCTTTCGCCGGCGATGTGCATCCCGGCGACGTCTTCATCCACAACGATCCCTATCAAGGTGGCAGCCATCTGCCCGATATCAATGTCGTGCGACCCGCCTTCAGCGCGGGACGGCTCTTGGGCTATGCGTGCCTGCGCGCACACTGGCCCGATGTCGGCTCGGCGACGCCCGGCAGTTACGGCGCCGTGACTGAAATCTATGGCGAAGGGCTTCGCTTGCCGCCTTTGCGTCTGATCTCAAAGGGCGTGCTCAATGCCGATCTCGAGAAAGTCATCCTGGCCAACGTCCGCACGCCCGACGAGCGGAAGGGGGACCTGGGTGCTCAACTCGCGGCGACGTTGCGCGCAACCGAGCGCCTCGAAGCCTTGGCCAAGCGCTATGGCGGCGAGCAGATTATCGCCTACATGGCCGAGGTCATGGACTACTCCGAGCGGTTGATGCGGGCAACGCTCGCGGATTTGCCTGACGGCGAAGGCTACTTCGAGGATTTTTGCGACGGTGACGGCATTCCCGATACGGCCGACGGCAAGGATGCGCCGTTCTGGGTCCGCATGCGCGTGCGCAAGTCGGGCGATCGGCTCAGCGTCGACTTCGCTGGCACCGATGCCGGCGTCAAAGGGCCAATGAATGCGCCGCTGTCCGTCACAGCATCGGGCATCTTTTGCGGTCTCAAAATGGCTGTCGATCCCAACAGTTTGATTCCCCCGAACTCTGGCTGCTGGCGGATGATCACGCTCGACGCGCCGAAGGGTTCTGTCGTCAACGCGCAATTCCCTTCGCCCGTCGTCTACGCCAACCACGAGATGTCCCATCGCATGGCCGACATGATCATGGGGGCACTGGTGCACTTCTGGCCTGGGCAGGTCATGGCCTGCAGCCAGGGGACTTCGGCGGTCATCACGTTCGGGGGTCTCGATCCGCGCAATGGTCGGCGCTACGTCTCCTACGAGACGATCAAGGGCGGGTTCGGCGCCAGGCCCAACAAGGACGGGATAAATACTGTTGCCAGCGGCATTTCCAACACCATGAATACGCCGATCGAGGTGCTCGAGATGGCGTTTCCCCTGCGGATCGAGCGCTATGCGATAAATCCCGATAGCGGCGGTGCGGGCCGCTATCGCGGCGGCTGCGGTGCGGTACGGACGTGGCGACTGGTTGCTGGCGCCGAGGCGATCGGGACGCTGTGCATGGAACGTATGACGTCGGCACCGTTCGGGTTGCTCGGTGGACAAGCCGGTGTCGCTGCCGTCGTGACGTTGACGACGCCCGATGGCCAGCAGCGCAGTTTGCCTAGCAAGGGCGCATTCCAGGCACCCGCCGGTTCACTGGTGGATATGATTACGCCGGGCTCTGGAGGCTTCGGGCCCGTAGCCCAACGTGATCCGACCGCGATTGGCCGTGATCTGGCCGATGGCTATCTGACACTCGATGCAGCTCGTCGCCTGTACGGCGTCGCTGATGCGGAAACGTTGCTGCAGGTCGCCGAGCAAGAGGATGTCTAGCCGCTGCGCCCTGTGGGCGTGGCGACACGGCAGAACCCGGCTGGCGGTCGTAGTCCTCGTTGCGGGCGCGCGTCGCGCCGAAGCGCCTGGCAGCTGTTGAAGGCAAGCCGGAGCGCGCACAAAGACGGCCGCGACTCGCCGCGAAACTCGATGGGGCGAACGTCGACGTCAGAGCAGGTGTGTTCGACGGAGGCATTTGTGCGTGGCCAACCGAAAACCCTGAAAGGTCGTTCGCAGCTGCGAAACCATTTCGCCGAAGTGTGTGGTCGTACGCTCTCGAACGTGACAGCCTGTGCCGTGAGCGTATCACTAGCGCGAGGCGGACATGGCGAGATCACCGCGCGGCTACGAGGGCTTCCCCGGCAAGGTGGGGCGCACGCGTGAGGAGTGCGAGCCCTACTGGGAGCGGCCGCTGCGCCCCGCGAGCGGCGCGCCCAACGTCGTCGTCGTGTTCATGGACGATCTGGGCTGGTCAGACGTTGGCTGCTACGGCACCGGGATGATCGTGGCGTCGACCATCTGATCGCTGCGCGCTATGAACCCCTTGGCTTCCAGATGCTGGCCGAACCAGTCGAACAGCGTCGTCATCAGATCCGCGGCCACCAGCTTCTCGCGGAACAGCCACAGCGTCGTGCCGTCGGGCACGGTGTCCTCGAAGTCGAGCCCGAGAAAGCGCATGAACGACAGCCGATCGCGCACCTGATACTCGATCTGTTCGTCCGACAAATTGAACAACGATTGCAGCACGAGCATGCGGAACAGCACGATCGCGTCGGTCGGCTTGCGCCCGGCCTTGCTCTTCTTCTCGGCGTCCCGCGTCAGCACGACGGCTTCGATGATCGAGCGGAACTGCTCCCACGGCACGAGCACGTCGATCGCCGCCAGCGGGTCGCCCTTCGCACTCAGCGCCGCCAGCCGTTTGTCCGCGTCGAAGAAACCCATCTGCGCCATCGTCCGCTCTCCCCGTCAGCCGAGCCTCGACTGAATCTGATTTGTCGCCGCAGCGCTACTGGGATGTGCGATTGTTCGAGGTGCCCATATGTTGAAACTTATGGTATAAATGGTCATTTCATAAGCCTTCGGCCGGAGTGCGAAATAATGACAAAGTCCAGACAGCAACTGATCCTGACTACCCAGCCATGTGCAGGATTTTGAGGGTCTTGTAGGGCCTCGGCGCGGCGCGCGTGGCGACCGAGGCGAGACGGTTGAGCAATTCGGGCAGCTTGAAGCGCCGGTTGAAGCGATACTGGAACTCGGCGAGGTAA
>JANOHP010000053.1:0-27590 GCA_031406575.1 Hyphomicrobiales bacterium | reverse complement strand
ATACCTGTGTCGCGATTTCCGGTCCCATGCCGACCACACTGACACTGCGCACCGGCAGCGCCGACCGCGAAGCCAACATGCGGCTGTTCGCTGCCAAAGCGCTGGAGACGATGCTGGAGACGTTGCAGAAGAAGTAGGTGTCTGGCTTCAACCGTTTCTGGACAAGGTGAGCCAGACTTACCCGTCGCGCTCCACAATAACCGGGAAAGGCCCCGGCCCTGCGCAGCGCTGCCGCGCTGCTTCGGCCGGGGAAACAGAAATCATACCGGCCGCAGCAGCACGTGGCGTTTGCGGCCGATCGACAGTTTGATGACGCCGTCACCAACGAGGTCGGTGAGTTTAAGCTTTGCTTTTTCGTCCTTCACAACTTCATCGTTAACTCTGAGCCCGCCCCCGTGAATTTGGCGCCTCGCCTCGCTATTCGACCTCACGAGACCAGCGGTGACGAACGCCGCTAGAACTGACAGTTCATTGCGAATGTCGGCTTCCGGTACTTCGACCGTTGGAAGGCCTTCGGCTGGCCCATGCAGATTTGCAGTACCACCGGTGATCACTATAGAGCCCGGCAATACTTTCAGGCTGAACGTCTTGCGTGCCGTCTCGGCGGCGGCATCGGCCTTGGCGCGACCGTGCATCAGCGCTGTTGCTTCGGTTGCCAGCACCTTTTTCGCTTCGTTGATGTCGGCACCACCCAGCACTTCGAGCTTGGCGATCTCGGCGAGTGGTAGCGTCGTGAAAAGCTTGAGGAAGCGGCCGACGTCGGCGTCCTCGGTGTTGCGCCAGAACTGCCAGTAATCGTAGGCCGAGAGTTGCTCCTCGTTGAGCCACACCGCGCCCGATGCGGTCTTGCCCATCTTGGCGCCCGAGGACGTGGTGAGCAGCGGGCACGTCAGCGCGTAGAGCTGGGGCGTGCCCATGCGCCGGCCCAGATCGATGCCGGTGACGATATTGCCCCACTGGTCAGAGCCGCCCATTTGCAGGTTACAGCCATACCGGCGAGACAGTTCCGTGTAGTCATAGGCTTGCAACAGCATGTAGTTGAACTCGATGAACGACAGCTCCTGTTCGCGATCGACGCGCGTCTTGACGGAATCCATCGACAACATGCGGTTGACGGAGAAGTGCCGCCCCACGTCGCGCAGGAATTCGATGTAATTGAGGGGGGCTAGCCACTCGGCGTTGTCCACCATCAGGGCATCGGTCTTGGCCCCGCCGAAGGCCAGGAGCTTGGCGAACACGCCCTTGATGCCGTCTTTATTGGCCTCGATCTCCTCGAGCGAGCGGATGGCACGCGTTTCGTCCCGGCCTGAAGGATCGCCGACCCGGGTGGTGCCACCCCCCATCAGGGTGATCGGCTTGTTGCCCGTCTGCTGCAACCAATGCATCATCATGATGGAAATCAGCGAGCCGACATGCAGCGACGGCGCCGTGCAATCGTATCCGACGTAAGCGACGACCTCACCCTTCGCGGCCAGCGCGTCGAGCCCGGCGAAATCCGAGCACTGGTGGATGAAGCCCCGCTCGTCGAGGATGTTCAGAAAGTCGGAACTATGCTTCGCCATGGACGTAGGTCTCGTATGAGCGCCGTGTTGCACAAACCAATCGGGAATCGTCGGGCAAATTGCACGGGAACCCCCACGTGAGCAAGGTCATGCGCGCGATCGGCCTGATGAGCGGTACCTCGATGGACGGGCTCGACATCGCCCTGATCGAGACTGACGGCGAGAGCCACGTTCGCCGAGTGGGCGCGGCCAGCATCGCTTATCCGGATGATTTTCGCATCCGGCTGAGGCAGGGCCTAGTCGATGCCGCAGCACTCCAAACGCGCACGGATCGGCCGGGAGACCTAGCCGCGCTCGAGCAGGAGCTTACCGAACGCCACGCTGCCGCAGTGGAGCGCTTCCTCGGCGACCGGATGCTGCAACCCAGCGCCATCGACGTCATCGGCTTCCATGGCCAGACCGTGTTGCATCGCCCCGACAGCGGATTGACGGTCCAAATCGGCGACGGTCCCCTGCTCGCGCGCCTCGCTGGCATCGATGTCGTCCACGATCTGCGCGCCGCCGACTGCGCGGCTGGTGGCCAAGGAGCGCCGCTCGTGCCCGTGTACCATCGCGCGCTGGCGGCACCCATTGCGGAGCGCCCACTGGCAATTCTCAACATCGGCGGTGTCGCCAACGTCACCTGGATCGGCCGCGATGGGGCCTTGATCGCCTTCGACACGGGTCCGGGCAACGCACTGATCGACGACTGGATGCTGCGGCATACCGGGGTTGCGCGCGACGCGGACGGCGCGCTGGCGGCCACAGGCCGCGTCGATGACGAAGCCCTGCACGCGTGGCTGTCGCTGCCCTATTTCTCCCAAACAACCCCCAAATCGCTCGATCGGAACGCTTTTGCGCTCGATCCCGTCGCACACCTGTCGCCAGCGGACGGAGCGGCCACGCTGACGGCCTTCACAGCCCACAGTATTGCGCGCGCGCGCGAGCATTTTCCCGAACAGCCGGGCTTGTGGATCATCACGGGCGGCGGGCGGCGCAATCGCACGCTGATGAGCCTGATTGCCGCCCGCGTCGAAAATGCCGTCGCGCCCGCCGAAGCAGCGCACCTCGACGGCGACAACATGGAGGCCGAGGCGTGGGCCTATCTCGCAGTGCGCTCCCTGTCCGGGCTCCCCATCACGTTCCCCGCGACGACCGGCGCGCCCTGCGCTATGACCGGCGGCGCGGTAGCACGGGCCGGTTAGCGGCCATTGTTTATCCATCGGTCGTTCTCGTACTGCCTGGAGCCCACACGCATGAGCCTCGACAAACCGGCACCGATGCGGGGCTATTTCGCCATCGGGGCGGAGCGCATGTCGAAGAGTTTGAACCTCGGCAACCTGATGCGTTCGGCGCACGGGTTCGGGGCGAGCTTCACGTTCACCGTCGGCGCCACCTACACTGCCCTGGAAGCGGCGGCCGACACGTCGAAGGGGACACAGCATCTGCCGCATTACAACTGGTCGGGGATCGACAGCATGGCGCTGCCGCAGGGGTGCACGCTGGTCGGCGTCGAGCTGACCGAAGTTGCCATCGACCTGCCGAGCTTTCGCCACCCGCTGCGGGCCGCCTACGTTCTGGGGCCCGAGCGTGGGTCACTGTCGCCGGAGCTGATGGCACGCTGTGCCTTCATCGTGAAAATACCGACGGTTTTCTGCATCAATGTCGCCATGGCAGGGGCCGTGGTCATGTACGACCGCGTGCGCACGCTCGGGAAATTTCCGCCTCGGCCGATGCTCGAAGGTGGACCCACCGAGGTTGCTCCCACGCACACCTGGGGCAAACCAGTGTTCCGCACGAAGGGCTGATGCACGGCTCGGGACGTAGGTACTGGGTCAAGACCGCTTGGCCGCAACCCAACAATTCTGGGCATGCCGTGGATGTTGGGTCGCGCTGCGATTGACCCAACCTACATGGAAAGTGTTCTGGTATGTATTCGAGTGGCCCAACGTTTCTCCCGCCGAACGAGACCCGCATGTTTTTGACACCACGTCTGCTGCTTATCTTGGCGCTGCTCGGGGCTTGCCTCCCGGCACGCGCTGGCGAGTGGGTGGTGCCGCCCGCGAATTACACGTTCAAGACGTCGGTACCCTGCGAACTCGATCCGGCCAAGGCCGCCCGACCGGCGCGACCCAACCAAGCAGTCTACCAAGTTTGTGCCGATCAGATGGCTCTGTTTCGGCAAGGCCTCGACGAGGCCAAAGCCAACGGCAAACTGTTGCTCGTGACCTTTGGCGCGACGTGGTGCCCCTGGTGCGCTTCTTTGCAACGCTATCTGCCCGGCCCTGAACTGTTCGGACATAAGGGAGCTGGATTGGATCTCGGGCAGGCATTTCATCACCTGGAGATAGGCCTGTCCTTTATATATGAAGGCCAGAAGGAGCCGATCCCCAGCGGAGATGCTGTGTTGGCGCTCGTTCTCGCGCGCGCGCCGGGCGTCAAATTACAGATGATCCCCTTTCTGGCCGTCATCGATCCCACGAATACCGACCGCATCGTCGCGCGCGACCTGGGCCACGTCGCCAAAGCCGGTGGCGATTTCGACGTCGCGAAAGTCCGCGCGGCAATGATCGCCGTGCACGATGTGATGCGCAGGGCGCAATAGCCCCTTGGCGTATTGCGCCGACGCAATCTCGACCTCGCCTGCGGAAGGCGTGGATGGGTAGGCTCGAGGAGTGGCGCGTTGGCGGGATTGGTTGACCACGCTGCGTTTCCACTCCCCGCTCATCGAACCGGACGTGCGGATCTCCCGCGTCCGGCTCTCCGGCTGGCTTCACGTCAAGGCCCACGGCGTTGCCGGACAGTGAGGGATCGTCAGCCCGCGTCTGGTCATCACAGCCTTCGTCCACGACTGAGGATGACGGCCCCGCTTACGACCAACCGACACTTGTCTCGGTGGAACCTGCCTCCACTGGTGTTCCGCGCCTTCGGGGCGCACCGCAATACGCCCGTAGTGGGCTATTGCGCCCTTGTTTCCAATCGCCAAGCGTTCCCGTCCCGCTTCACATGCCCGGCCGTCGGTCCGGCGAAATGCGTCCCGATCACCAGAATGGGTGTTTCCGCCAGTTCCGCCAACATGCGGCGGCGCGTGGCCTCGGCAGCGGCCGGATCGAAGTCGGCGCTCGAGCACCATTCGGGGTGCGCGAACTGACAGGGATGATGTGCGAAATCACCCGTAATCAGCGCCTCCTCGCCGCGCGAGGAAATTTTCACCGACCCGTGCCCCGGCGAATGCCCCTGCGTCGGCACGAGAGAAATTTCCGGTGACAACTGCTGATCGAGTTCCACCAGTTCGTGCAGTCCGGCTTCGACGATCGGTGCCACACTGTCGGCGAACACCGGCAGCATGTGCGCGTTGTCGGTCTGCTGGCGCCAGTGCTCGAACTCGACGCGGCCGAACAGATACCGCGCATTGGGAAACGTCGGCCGCCAGCGCCCATCGACCAGCATGGTGTTCCAGCCGACGTGATCGACGTGCAAGTGCGTGCACAGGACCTGATCGATCCGCTCGCGCGGGAATCCCGCCTCGGCCAAGTCATGCAGGAACTGCCCCTGGCGGTCGTTCCAGGTGGGCACGCGACGCTCTTTCTTGTCGTTGCCCAGGCACGTGTCGACGATGATCGTGCGATCAGGTGTCTCGACGACCAGCGAATGAATGCTCATGCGCAGTTTGCCGCTGGCGTCGGCGAAGTGCGGACACATCCACGCGATCGGCCGAACCGCCTCATAGGTTGCATCGGGCAGAATGAAGCGACTACCGCCAACCGTCTCCAACTCGACGATCTTCGTCACCGTGACGTCGCCGATTCTCCACTTCATGGGTGTCCCCCGACCCGACGTTGACCTTTCCCGCGATCAATCCCGTTCGACGCACATGGCTACGCCCATGCCGCCGCCGATGCACAGTGTGGCGAGACCCTTCTTTGCGTCACGACGCTTCATCTCGTAGAGCAGCGTCGTCAGCACGCGCGCGCCCGAGGCCCCGATCGGATGGCCAATGGCGATGGCGCCTCCGTTGACGTTGACCTTCGAGGTATCCCAGCCCAGCCCCTTGTTGACGGCGCAGGCTTGCGCAGCGAAGGCTTCATTGGCCTCGATCAGGTCGAGATCGCCGACCGTCCAGCCGGCCTTCTCGAGCGCTTTCTTGGCGGCTGGGATCGGCCCGGTGCCCATGATCGCGGGGTCGACGCCGACCGACGCCCAGGACACGATGCGCGCGAGCGGTTCGATGCCCCGGCGCTTGGCCTCGGCAGCCGTCATCAGCACGACAGCGGCGGCACCGTCATTGATGCCGGAGGCGTTGGCCGCCGTCACCGACCCGTCTTTCGTATCGAAGGCAGGCCGCAGTTTGGCGATGCTCTCGAGCGTCACGCCGTCTTTGATGTATTCGTCGTCGGAGACGATGGTGTCGCCCTTGCGGCCCTTGATCGTGACCGGCGCGATTTCGTCTTTGAACCGACCCGCCTTCCTGGCGGCCTCGGCTTTGTTCTGAGAGGCCACCGCGAATTTGTCCTGCTCATCGCGGGTGATCTGGAATTGACGCGCGACGTTTTCCGCGGTGTTTCCCATGTGGTAGCCGTTGAAGGCATCCCACAGACCGTCCTTGATCATGGTGTCGATCATCTTGACGTCACCCATTTTGGTGCCGTCGCGCAGATGCATGACGTGGGGCGCCTGGCTCATGCTCTCTTGACCGCCGGCCACGACGATCGTCGCACCGTCGAGGACCTGCTGCGCGCCCAGCGCCACCGCCCGCAGGCCCGAGCCGCAGAGCTGGTTCATGCCCCAAGCCGGTGCGCCAACCGGAATGCCGGCGTTGATCGAGGCCTGACGGGCGGGATTCTGCCCAGCTCCCGCTGCCAGGATCTGGCCCAGGATGACTTCCGACACATCGGCGGCATCGACGCCGGCCCGCTCGAGCGCCGCCAGTATGGCTATTCTGCCGAGTTCATGGGCGGGGAGGCTCGCGAGTGCCCCATTGAACGAACCGACCGGGGTGCGCGCCGCGCTCGCAATGACAATCGTCGTGGCATCAGAGCTCATCGTCGTTCTCCATGTGGTTCGGGGGCCGGACTGACCGGGCTGTGGCCGAAGGATCCCCTCGGAACCTCTGTCTGCAACATAAGCCTCTGGCGATCAGGCCGCAAACCGACTTTCGCGCCCGGGGCCCAATTTGTTGCTGGCGCAGGCGGCAGGATCCCACCTTTCCATCAGCTCTGTTTGCGCCAAGCTGGCGATGTGGTAGCATTTCGCACTTGCACACAGGGATTTGGAGCGGCGCAGGCCATGCTGAACAAGGCGGAAGCGGCCGCGGACAAAAAAGTACCGGTCGTCATCAAGAAGTACGCCAACCGGCGGCTCTACAATACGGAGTCGAGTACCTACGTCACGCTGGATGATCTGGCGGCGATGGTGCGCGCCGATCGCGATTTCGTCGTCTACGACGCCAAAAGCGGTGACGACCTCACCCACGCTGTACTGACCCAGATCATTGTCGAGCAGGAAAGCCGCGCCGGCACGGAGACACTTCTGCCGGTCCCGTTCCTGCGCCAGCTCATCCGGTTCTACGGCGACACGATGCAGTCCATGGTGCCGAGCTACCTGCAAGTGAGCCTCGACACGCTGACCCGCGAACAGGATCGTTTCCGCAAGCAGTTCACCACGACGTTCACACCCAAGGGCGCGTTCGAGGCTTATCAAGAGCACGCAGGCAAAAACCTCGCCATGTTCGAGCAGGCGATGTCGATGTTCACGCCCTTCAATCCACTCAAGCCGGGTGCCACTGGGCCGGCAGCGGCGAGCAAGCCCGAGGCAGCACCGTCCAGCGCGAAGTCTGCCCCTTCGCCCACCACGCCGCCATCTCCGCCGGAAGCCGAGCGGAGCGCCACGTCCACAGAACTCGCCGAGCTGAAAGCCCAGCTCGCCGCCATGCAACAGAAAATCGAGAAGATGGCGGACGATGACAAAGGCTGACCTGCGCCGATGGCGTTGAACGACCGATCCGACGAGAGCCGCCCGAGCGCTTCGCGTTCGCCGCTCGTGCCCGCCATGAAGCGCCACTTTCCAGCACCGCCGCAGTACAGGACCACGCGATGATCACGCTCACGCCCCGGGTGTTCTCCGGGATGCAGCCGACCGGCAGTTTGACGCTCGGAAATTATCTGGGTGCCATGGTCAATTGGGTGGCCATGCAGAAGACCCACGACTGCATCTATTGCATCGTCGATCTGCATGCGATCACGGTCTGGCAAGACCCCGAGGAGCTGCGCCAATCGATCCGTCGCGCAGCAGCCGCCTACATCGCCAGCGGCATCGATACGACGAAAAGCATCGTCTTCAATCAGTCGCAGGTGCCCGAGCATTCGGAGCTGGCGTGGGTGTTCAATTGCGTCGCGCGCCTGGGTTGGCTCGATCGCATGACCCAGTTCAAGGAGAAGGCCGGCAAGGACAAGGAGCGCGCTTCGGTCGGCCTCTACGCCTATCCCAACCTGATGGCGGCCGACATTCTCGTCTATCGCGCCACACACGTGCCCGTGGGCGAGGATCAAAAGCAACACCTCGAACTCGCCCGTGACATCGCCCAGAAATTCAATATCGATTATCGCGACGCGATTCTGGCCAAAGGGTACGCTGACGGCGTCTTCTTCCCGCTGTGCGAGCCGATCATCCAGGGACCGGCAACGCGCGTCATGAGTTTGCGGGACGGCACCAAAAAGATGTCGAAGTCCGACCCGTCCGACCTCTCCCGCATCAACCTGACCGACGATGCCGACACGATCGCGCGCAAAATCCAGAAGGCCAAGACCGATACCGAACCCCTGCCCACCGAAATTGCCGGCCTGAACGGTCGCCCCGAAGCCGACAATCTCACCGGCATCTATGCGGCACTCATGGGCACCAGCCAGGAGGCCGTGCTCGGCCAATTCGGCGGCGGACCGTTTTCGGCCTTCAAAAAAGCACTCGCCGAAGTCGCCGTCGAAAAGCTTTCGCCCATCACATCGGAAATGAATCGCCTGCTGGCCGACACCGCCGAGATCGATCGCGTGTTGGCCGACGGCAGCCGCCGCGCCCGCGCCATTGCCGCCCCCATCATGGCCGAGACGAAAGACCTGCTGGGGCTCATTCGTTCGGCCACGTAGAGGCGCGACGCAGCGTGACCGGGCCGTGCGCGATGAACGGCCATTGTTGCGCGCGCGACATTCTGGCAAGATGGCGACATGGTAAACAAGCGACGCGTCTTCGAGCAGGGCCATCGCCGCAAGTACCTCGTCGTCATCGACGAAGTGCCGGAGGTCGATAGCGCGTTGTATTTCGCAGCCAGCCGCATCGGCCATTCCGGCGGCCAGATCGTGCTGCTCTACATCGTGGAGCCCCAGGAATTCCACCAGTGGATGGGGGTGAAGCGCGCCCACGTCGACGAGGAGACCAACAAGGCCAAGGCTCTCTTTCGCCTGCACCGGCGCAAGCTCAATCAGGCCGGCTTCGAGCAGATCCCCACCGATGAGGTCATCCGCGAGGGCGAAAAAGCCGGTGAAATCGTCAAGCTGATCGACGAGGACGAGGATATCGCCATTCTGGTCCTGGGTGCGGCCACGGATCCGAAAGGCCCCGGCCCTCTGGTGTCCTCGCTGGCCGCCGGAAAACTTGCCGGCTCGTTTCCGATCCCGATCGTCATCGTGCCGGGCTATCTGACGCTCGACGAGTTGAAGGCAATGGCCTGACGTGTCATTTGAGTGCGTTCCATGTTGGGTCAAGCGCAGCGCGACCCAACTTCCACGGTGTGCCGGGAAATGTTGGCTCGCGGCCAAGTGGCCTCGACCCAACCCACGCCATCGCCCACCGATTGAGCGCACCCGCCGGTTGTGGTTTGGCCTCCAACGCCTTAAATGGAGAGGAAGACTGGGCTAAGAGACCCTGACCGCCGTCACCAAAACCGACTGAAAGGCTCGCGCGCCCCATGTTCATCCAAACCGAGGCCACGCCAAATCCGGCGACGATGAAGTTCATTCCGGGCAAAACCGTGCTCGGGGAAGGCACCGCCGAATATCGCCAACCGACCGAAGCCGCACTGTCGCCCCTGGCGCAGCGGCTGTTTGCTGTCGACGGCGTAACGGGCGTGTTCCTGGGCGCCGACTTCGTGTCGGTCACCAAAGGTGACGGTGAGTGGCAGCACCTCAAGCCCGCCGTTCTGGGCGCCATCATGGACCACTACATGTCCGGCGCCCCTGTGATCTCGGGCAGCGATTCGGGTGACGAGCTGGCCGATGGCGATTACGACGCCAAGGACGAAGAAACGGTCAAGACCATCAAGGAACTGATCGAGACCCGCGTGCGCCCCGCCGTCGCCAACGATGGCGGCGATATCGTGTTCCAGGGCTTCCGCGAGGGCATCGTTTATCTGCACATGCGCGGCGCCTGCGCGGGTTGCCCCAGTTCGACGGCGACCTTGCGCGGCGGCATCGAGCGGCTGCTGCAGCATTTCTGCCCCGACGTGCAGGAAGTCCGCCCGGTCTGATCGACGGGAGAGCTCGACCACACGCAGGCAACACGTCGAGCCCTGCCTGACCACAGGCAGGGCTTTGGTTTACCGATTTGACACGCGAACGGGAGGAGACCCGCAATGGCGCAGCGGCTCGGCACGGATGCCTTCGATCAATTGTTTCTGACCGCACGGTCGCAGAACAAGTGGCTGCCCAAAGACGTGCCCGACAGCGCCTTGCGCGAGATCGTCGACCTCATGAACATGGGGCCGACCAGCGCCAACTGCGAACCAGCCCGCATCGTCTTCGTCAAGTCGGCGGAGGCCAAGCAGCGCCTTGCCCCGCACCTGTCGGAAGGCAACCGCGCCAAGACCCTCGACGCGCCGGCCTGCGCCATCATCGGCTACGACCTGCACTTTTACGAGCACCTGCCGCGCCTCTTCCCGCACAATCAGACTGCGCGCTCCTGGTTCGAGGGCAAGGGCGAGGTGGCGACGATGACGGCCGTGCGCAACGGCACCCTGCAAGGCGCGTACTTCATCATGGCGGCGCGCGCGATCGGCCTCGACATCGGCGCCATGTCGGGCTTCGACAATGCGGGCGTCGATCGCGAGTTCTTCCCCGACGGCCGCGTCAAATCGAACTTCCTGTGCAGCGTCGGCTACGGCGATGCGTCCGCCGTGTTCGCCCGTTCACCCCGCTTCGCTTTCGACGAGATGGCCAAGATTTTGTGAACTGACGGGTCCAGTCTATGGCGGCCAACCGGCCCCGAGGTGTGCAGCACTCGATGAACATCCTGGCCTTCGATACCTGTCTGGATGCCGTATCCGTGGCCCTGGGCTGGACGGGTGCCGATGGCAGCCCACGCCGCACGCACCGCTGGGAGGAGCGCTCGACGGGCCATGCCGAGCGGCTGTTTCCCATGATCGCCGATGTGCTGGCCGAAGCCGCCCTTCCCTTTTCGGCCATTCACCGCATCGCCGTGACCGTTGGTCCCGGCACATTCACCGGTGTGCGCATCGGCATCGCCGCCGCGCGGGGCTTCAAGCTGACCTCGAGCTGCCCTGTCGTCGGCATGGCCAGTCTCGCCGTCATGGCCCTCACCGCTGATCGGCGCCTCGGCGCGGCGCGGGCCGGACGCCACCTCCTCGTCACGGTCGACGCCCGGCGGGGACAGGTGTACGCTCTGCACACGGGATCACGTTTGCACGACCCCTTGTTCGCACCTGTCCTCCTGTCGATCGACGCGGTCGTCGCCGCAAGTCCGAGCGCCCCTCTGGTCGTGGTCGGCTCTGGCGCGCCCCTCGTGGTCGACGGCCTGAGAGCTCGGGGCATCGAGGCGCAAGCCCTCCTCGACGATCTCGAGCCCGATGCTTGCGATCTCCTCGGCGTTGCGGAGACGTTGACGCCGCTGGATGCCGTGCATCCGCTCTACATTCGAGCGCCCGACGCCAAACCACCGGCGCCGCGCGCGTCCCTCAGGGCATGACACGAGGCTCGGACATGACAGCACAATCGGGCACATTCAATCCGGCCCACGTCAGTATGCTCTGGGCCAAACCCGAGCATGCATCCGAGATCGCGGCCCTGCACGCCGCCCTGTTCCCGACCGCCTGGGATCAGGCAGCCATCGCCCGCCTGCTCGATCATCCCGGCTCCTTTGCGCTGGTGGCTTGCCTTGCCAATCCCCTACGCGTCGGCGGCTTCGCCCTCGCCCAGGTCGCAGCCGACGAGGCTGAAATCCTCACGATCGGTGTGACACCTGCCTGGCAGCGTCGCGGCATCGGTGTGCGCCTGATCGCCGGCCTCGAACGCGCGGGCCGCAATGCCGGTGCCAAACGCCTGTTCCTCGAAGTCGCCGAGTCGAACGCGGCTGCATTGCACCTCTACACGTCCACCGGCTTCACCGAATTCAGCCGCCGCAAAGGCTATTATACCACCCCCGACGGCACCGAAGACGCCATCCAACTGCGCAAGGATGTGTGAGGGGGGTCGCCACACCAGCACACAAGCGACGGCGTGCCCGTAGCTGCCCCTCACCCTGACCCTCTCCCCGTTGAAAGGGCAGAGAAACGGGGAGAGGGAACGCTAGGGGCGCCGTCGGGGGCAACTTTCAAGTCGGGAGCTACTTCAACGGCGAGTGCGCCGCGGGCAGCATGATCATGCAGTTCAGCTCTTCCAGCAGGCCACCGGCCTTCTTGATGAAACCCTGCCAGTTCTCGTCTTTCGTCGAGGCTGCGCGTTGCGTCATGCGCGTGTTGAGATCGGGATAGGACCACAGGTGCACGACTTCGTTGGGTTGTCCCGCTTCCGTGTTCCAGAAGCCGACGATCTTGGAATACTTCTCGCGATGATGCAGCGACTCCATGAAATTCGCCGACCACTCTTTGATGGCGCCGGGCTTGGTGCGGTAAGTGCGCAGTTCGTACATGTTGCCCGTGCCGGCCGGCGGCTTGAGGTCGAGCATCGGATTGAGCAGGCGAATATCCTGACGGATCAGGTTCGGGCGGATCAGCGGGCCGTATTCCTTGGTCCACCGCTCGTTCTTGGCGAGTTCGCCGCGCAGCCGCGCGCGCTCATTCCAGTCTTTGTAGCTCCACAAGTGGCAGACTTGGTTGAGCGGCCCGATCTCCGTCACCCAATAGCCTTCGAGCTTGCCGTAATTGTCGCCGCGAATGGCGCGACCGACTTCGCCCGCGTTCTTGGCCACGTCCATCACCGTGCCGGGCTTCACCGTGTAAATTCTGAGCTCGTGAACCGCCATGTCTGCCTCCTACCGTTGCCGTCCCTCGTTCGACCCGCAGCATAGGCGCGGTCCGCGAAGGCGTCGAGCCGGTGTCGCAGATCGCAGGCTCAGCCCACTCCGCGCGCCGCCATCAGCCGCTCCAAGGTATCGACCGTCGACGCGTCGAGCACACCATCGACGCGGGCGGCGCGGAAATGGCGCTGGAAAGCGATCACGACTTTGCGCGTCGCCTCGTCAGCTACGCCCGTCACCGCAATGCCGTAGCCGTAGTCCGCCAACAGACGTTGCGCATGAGGTATCGCCGCAGCATCCCCATCAGCACCCGTTGGCGTCACCGCCGCCGGCTGCACCCAGTGCCCCACGCCCGCCGACGCCAACCCCGCCCAATCGAATTTCTCGCCGGGGTCTTGCTTGCGGTCGGGCGCGATGTCGGAATGGGCCAACACACGATGGGGGCGAATTCCCTGCCGTTCGAGGATGTCGCGACACAGCGCCGTCACGGCCTGCATCTGCACGGGCGGAAAATCCGCATACCCCAGATCATGGCCGGGATTGTGGATCTCGATCCCGATCGAGCGCGAATTCACATCCCCCTTGCCTTCCCAGCTCCCCGCCCCCGCATGCCAGGCGCGCATCCCTTCGGCCACCATCTGCGTGATGCGACCGTCGTCGTCGACGACGTAATGGCACGACACGCGCGAACGCGGATCGGCCAGCCAAGACACCGCTTTGGCGCCCGACAGCATGCCGGTGTAGTGCAACAGCAGGATATCGGGTCGCGCGCCGCCGCGCCGGGGCTCGATGTTGGGCGAGGGATGGAGGTGCACCGGCACGCGCGCATCGGGGCGCACGATCACGCCACGCGCTCCGTCATGATCGTATCGTAGGCGACGTTGATGGCGGTGAGCCGCCTTTCGCCCGCCGCGATGAAGTCGGCCGACAGCCCGCGCCCCATCAAGCGATCGGGATGCGTTTCGCGCACGAGCCGGCGATAGTGCGCCTTCACGTCGTCGTCCGCCGCATCGGGTGTGAGACCCAGAATTTCCCAGGGCGTCATCGCATCGGCAAAGAACAGCGACCGCACATAGCCGTACTCCGACGGCGACAGCCGCAGGTGCTCCGCCACGCGCTTCAGATGCGCCTCTTCCTGCGCGTGCAGAATGCGGTCGGCGGCCGCGACGAAAAACAACCCTTCGAGCACCTCGCGTCGCAGGGCGGCATCGTCCCGCAGCAGCCAACCGATCTGGCGTGCATAGGTCTCGTATCCCGCCACGTCGCGCTTCGCCAGATCGAATAGGCGGCGCACGTTTTCCTCTTCGCCAGGAGAGACGTCGATGATGCGTTTGAAGGCTTCGTATTCGTCGCGAGTCGCCACACCGTCCGACCGTGCAATCTTGGCTGCGAGCGCGATGAGCGCAATCGTGAAGGTGACCGTATCCGTCGGGTCGTCGGGCGTGCCCCGCAGAATTCCCAGTCGCACGAGTAACGCGCCGACGGAGTCGGACTGCTTGAGTGCCGCAACGATCTTCGAAAGTGAGAGCCAGGGGAGCATGCTGTCTATTGTAGAGCCAGCGGGTCTACGTTCCAATTCCATTGCATGGCGTGCTTCGTCGCAGGCACTCGCCGCCCACAGGGGCCATCAACCGGTCGGCCAAGTCGCCTCGAAGGCCGGCACGGCCTTGGCGAAGGTGTCCAGCCAAGCCACCAATTTCGGGTGGCTCGCGCGCCAATCTCCACCATGCCGGAAATCGAGGTAGCCCAACGCGCACGCGATCGTCAGGTGGCCGTAATCAGGGGTAGTTCCAAAGCTCGGCGGCGCTGCCTCGAGATGATCGACAGCTTGGTCGATTTTGGCTTGCTGGCGATCGGTCCACGCCTTGACCGCGAACCCCTCGGGCCGGAAACGCTTCTCATAGACGAGCAGGATCGCCGCATCGAGAATGCCGTCGCCCAACGCGCCCAGCGTCAGCGCACGCCAGCGTTCGGTCCCCGCTTTGGGGAAGAGCACGGGCGACGGCGCCAAGCTGTCCAGATATTCGCAGATGACATGACTGTCGAAAATCGCTTCGCCACCGTCGGTCACCAGACACGGAATTTTCGCCAGCGGATTGTTCCGATTGAGCGTCTCGTCGACCACATTCGTGTTGGTCGGCGACAACGCGATCTTCGACACCACGCCCTTCAGGTGGGCCGTGATCATGACCTTGCGAACATAAGGCGACGACGGCGACGACAAGAGTTTCATGGACGATATCCCCAGCTGATGCGCAATCGTGCACGCGGCGCGATCGATTTGCAATGGCGGTCGCGCAACCCCATTCCCCGGCTAAGACAAAACGCCGCCTGAATTCACCAGCTTGCCGATTTGCGCGGGTGCGCGACACGTGTCGCACATAGGCCCGAGATTCCTGTGTTTCCGGTAATCACGGCCTTTCAGTCGAGGAATAAGGCGCAACAGAGAATGTGCGCGACTGCAGCACGCGTCGCAACCGACGTCCCCCTCACGCCCCCGCCGGTGCAGGCCAGCGTTCTTCGAGGAAGCCGCACAGGTTTTCGGTCATGTGGTGGATGTGTTCGGGGGGCTCTGTCCACTGGCGGATTTTGAGTTGTATCGGGTGGTCGATGTAGCTCGAGTGCACGAGCACCGTCGTCATGCCCAACATGTGGGCGGCTTCCAGATTGTGCGGCATGTCCTCGAACATGGCGGCCTGCGCTGGGTCCACAGAATGCGAGGCGATCATGCGATGATAGGCTTCCGCCTGCTCCTTCGGAATGAAGCCGGAATCGACGATGTCGATGATGTCCTCGAAGAGATCGAGCACGCCGAGCTTGCCGGCCACCCGCTCCGCATGCCCGTGCGAGCCGGCGGTGAAAATCAGCTTACGACCCGGCAGCCGCGCGATGACGGCCCGCAACTCGGGATGCTCCGCCACGGGCGCCAAATCGATGTCGTGCACGTAGTCCAGGAAGTCCTTGGGGTCCATCTTGTGCACGGCCATCAGCCCGGCCAGCGTCGTGCCGAACTGGCGATAATAGGACTTCTGCAAATGCCGCGCGTAGGCGAACGGCACGCCCAGATAGCGCGCAATGAACTCCGCCATCTTCCGGTCGACCTGCGCAAACAGATTGCACTCCGCTGGATACAGCGTGTTGTCGAGATCGAACAACCACACGCGCGTGCGGTCGAAGCCGCGGGGCTGGCGCGGCGCGGCGGGCGAAAGTGGCGGCAACGATGATTCCATGCCCCGACGGTAAGGGAGCAGGCCGTTGCGGGGAAGGGGACAATCGGAGGAGATAGACGCACGCAGGTGCGCATCCCGTCGCAATGCTCCATCGTCGAGCACATTCCGGATGGGGGCGACCACGAAAGCAACTCGGCTTGGAACCACGGACTGGAAGATTTGACCTCCGAAGTGCAAGAGAAGGTCATTGCGAGAGGGTACTGCTTTGGTAACCACTCGCTCCCTCGCGACCCGAAATCAGGCGGCAAGGGGTGTGTCGGGTGCGTCGCCAATCGCGTGCACGACCGGCTGCAGACATTCACGCAACAGGAGATGTCGGCGTCGAAGCGCCTTGCGGATGCCTCACCCTTGATGACGCTGCCGCGGGGCACCTTTTGCGGCGTCCCGCGAGAACCGCCTGGGGGACTTGCGTTCGACAATGACAGACCGACCGGTCCTATAATTCTCGATAGTCGCTTTCTGCGGTGCGTTGCGTCGGGCTCGCAAGTGCTCCCCCTCGGCCCTGGTGCGCTCGAGGGACCAGTCCATCAGGTCTGCCGCGATTGCCAGTTGCTGGTCGAAGTCCGACGTCAACCCTTCGGCAGCCGCCAAGGCTTCTTCGAGAGTCGGCGGCTCGTAGCGCACGCGACGCGCACCATACTTCGTCATCCAAACGAGGCCCATCGCGGTTCTCCAATAGTCGCCATGAACAATACGAATTTCGCGGGCAATAAACAGTGGAGATTGTGCATCGCAGCATGTCCATTTTTGCATGGAGAAGCCCGCGCGAATTACGCCGTTTCCTTGACGCCGTATTCCGGTATTCCCTGCTCATTGCCGTAATATTTGTAGGGGAGAAACTTCCCGCTCATGCAGATTTTGACACGATCTCCTTTCGGATTTTCCTCGCGCTCGAATTGAAAATCGAAATCGATGGCCGACATGATGCCATCGCCGAATTCTTCCTCGATGAGGGCTTTCCAGGCGGGGCCGTTGACCATGACCATCTCGTAGAACCGATAAAGCAGGGGATCGGTCGGTGGCATCGGTGTGCCGGCGCCGCGAGTGGGCACCTCGTTCAACATGGCTTCTTCGGCCGCCGACAAGTCGAAAAGAAGCGCGGCTTTGCGGGCGAGTGGCTTGACGAGTTTCATCTGCCCCAAGAGTGCTCCGACCACGAGTGTGGGGGCCATTCCCGCGATCTCACCGCAGATGTGCGCCCAGCTCCATCCCTTCTCGCGTTTGATGTCGAGAAGCTTTTCGGTCAACTGTTCGCGGCGCATGAGGACGGCTCTTTCCGTGGAGTGAGTTTGGCTCAAGGGTCATTCATGCGAGCCGCCTGATGGTGGCGGTTCGATTTCAGTGGGTCACCGATCCGACGCTTTGGCCATGGGGGAAGGCACACCGAGCCATCCTCCCCGGTCCCGTGATCACCTCGGGCGGCAGCTCCTTGAAGCAGCCGATCGTGGCGTGCCGGCAGCGCGGGGCGAAACTGCACCCGGCCGGCAAACGACGCAGATCGGGTGGATTGCCGGGAATGGCTTCGATATCGCGGTTTCTGTCCTGACCGTGCACCGTCGATGCCAGCATGCCCTGCGTGTAGGGATGCATCGGTCTCAGGAGCACGTCGGCGGCAGCGCCCGTCTCGACCAGTCGGCCCGCATACATGACGGCGACCTTGTCGGCGATCTGTGCCGCCACGCCCAGATCGTGGGTGACGAAAATCAGCCCCATACCCATTTGCTTCTGCAGCTGCCGCAGAAGGATCAGAACCTGGATCTGCACTGTCGCATCGAGGGCCGTGGTCGGCTCGTCGGCGAGCAGAAGGCTCGGCCGACACGACAGCGCCATCGCGATCATCGCGCGCTGGCGCAAGCCGCCGGAGAGTTCATGAGGATACGCGCGAAGTCTGCGTTCGGGCGAGGGAATGCGCACCAGCATCAAGAGTTCTAGGGCGCGCGCCATCGCCGTCGCCCTGTTGCATCCGTCGTGCCGCATGACGGTTTCGGCGATCTGCTGCCCGATCGTGTAAACGGGGTCGAGCGCCGTCATCGGCTCCTGGAAGATCATCGAGACGGTGGAGCCGCGAATGCGCGAGAGCTGTTGGCGCGACAGAGAGAGAATGTCCTTCCCCGCCACACGCACCGTCCCGGATATCCGTGTTTTTTCTTCGGGCAACAATCGCATCAACGCGCGCATCGTCACCGATTTGCCCGAGCCGGATTCCCCGATGATGCACAGCGTTTCACCCGCCTCCAGCGACAACGTCACGCCATTGATGGCCGACACTGTCTGATCGCGGGTAACAAACTGGACGGTGAGATCGGACATCTCGACCAGCTTCGCCGACGCGACGATCGTCGGGGTGGGCGTATTCACAGCGACCGCTGCTGGCGTGGCGAACATAGAAAGCGTCTCCTTCAAGCGCGGGCCAATTCTGCTGCTTCCAAGATCGTGGACGGCTTAGGGGCAGACGCACCGGCCGGGAAACGTGTCGCGAGGGAATGCCCGGAGGTCGGATCCGTCATATGGCAGGCCGCCACATGAGCAGTGTTGGTAATATGATCGGGCAGGATCGCCGAGCGCGCGGCGCAGACCGCCTCGGCATGCGGGCACCGCGTGCGGAAACGACAGCCCGAAGGCGGATCGATCGGATTGGGCGGATCGCCCGTGAGCGGCGCTTCCTCGACGCGTTCGGCCGGGTCCATCGACAGCCGCGAGTTAAGCAGGGCGCGCGTGTAGGGATGTTTGGGCGCTGAATAGATGTCCTCGACGGGCCCGATTTCGACGATCTCGCCCAAATACATGACGAGGACGCGATCGGAGATGTGCTGCACGACGTTGAGGTCGTGTGAGATGAAGACATAAGTGAGGTTAAAAACGCGCTTGAGGTGGCGCAGCAGATTGAGCACCTGCGCTTCGACGGATTTGTCCAGTGCCGACACGGCCTCGTCGAGCACGAGGAGGCGCGGCTCCAGAGCCAGCGCGCGGGCGATGTTGACGCGCTGTTTCTGGCCGCCCGAGAGCTCGTGGGGATATCGTGACCCGTAGAGCTCCGGGCGAAGGCCGACCTTGCCCAGGATATCGTGCGCGATTTTCAACGCATCCCGTGATGACGCCCCGTGCACACGCGGGCCGTACGCAACGGATGCCTCGACGGGCAGACGAGGATTGAGCGAGGAGTAGCTGTCTTGAAAAATCATCTGCGCGTTACGGCGGAATTCCTTCAGCGGCAGGCCACGAAAGCTCGAGATCGGCTCGCCATCGAAAATGACGGCGCCTTCGTCGCTGGGGACGAGCTGCATAATGAGGCGCGCGATCGTGGATTTTCCGCACCCGGACTCTCCCACGATGCCGAGCGTTTCACCTTTCATGACGCAAAAGCTGACGCCATCGACCGCGCGAACATGCGCCACGACGCGATTGAGGATGCCGCCGCGGATCGGAAAGTGTTTCTTCAGCTTGTCGACGATCAGCAAGGGCTGTGCTTCGCCCCCCATGTCACGCGGATCGGTCCGGGAAACAGGCAATAGGTTGGGTGTGGATTTTTTGGTGTCCATCATCGTTCGGCTCCGATCAACTTCTGATGTCCATCGCCTGGCGCAGGCCATCGCTGACGAGATTGAAGGACAGCGACGTGATGAAGATCGCCACCCCCGGCAGCGCGCAGACATAGGGGTTCACATAGATCGACTGACGCAGCGTCGAGAGCATCAGACCCCAGTCTGGAGTCGGTGGTTCGACGCCCAGACCCAGGAACGACAGACCCGAGGCAATCAGAATGGCGACAGAGACGAGGCCGGACGCATAGACGAGCACCGGGCCCAGCACATTGCCGAGAATGTGATTGACGATGATCGACGAGGTGGAGCCGCCCGAGGCCCGCGCGGCGTCCACGAAATCGAGCCCACGCACCTGCGTCGTCGCCGTTTCCGCCACGCGACAGATCGGTGGAATGAAGACCATGGTCAGCGCAATCATGCCGTTGGTCATGCCGCCGCCCATCGCGCCTGAAATAGCAACGGCGAGCAGGATCGATGGAAAGGCGTAGAACACGTCCATCACCCGCATGATGAGCATGTTGGCGGCGCCACCGACAAATCCTGCGATGACGCCCAGGCTACCGCCGATGAGTAGCGCCAGCCCGACTGGGACCAATCCCATGAGCAACGACGTGCGGCCGCCCCAGATCAGTCGCGAAAGAATATCGCGGCCGAGTTCGTCCGTTCCCAGATGGAAGTCGCGAAAGCCGATCGGCTTCAGGCGAAATGCCATCCCCGTCTTCATGGGGTCCTTGGGCGCGATCCAAGGCGCGAACACCGAGATCAGCACGATCGCCAGAATAACGAACGCGAACGCAAGGGTCACGGGGTCATAGCGCAGCCGGTTGGCGACGGTTCCCCAATACCCCCGCGACGTATTTGCGGGCGGCATCTCGTGTTGTGCGCGCAGTTGCGCGAGTTCGAGGGAGGCGGAGGCGGCGGTCATGATCTTTGATCCTCCGGGTCAGGCGCGCTTGATTCTGGGATCGACCCACGTCTGCAGCAGGTCGACGACGAGATTGATGGTGACGAATATGAGAGCGAGCACCAGGATCGTGCCCTGGAGAACGGGCAGGTCGCGCGTCAGGATGGCCTTGTGCAGGAGAAACCCGGTGCCGGGCCAGGTGAAGATCGTCTCCACCAGGATCGATCCGCCCATGAGGTAGCCGAACTGCAAGCCCATGACCGCGAGCACCTGAGGCAGCGCGTTGCTCAAGGCGTGCCGCATGACGGCGAACTCGCTCAAGCCTTTCGCGCGCAGCGTCTGGATGAAGTCGAGGCTCAGGACTTCCGCAACACTCGAGCGCGTGGTGCGCATGATGATGCCGAGGGGGATCATGCAGAGCGTGGTGACGGGGAGAATGGCATGTTTCATATTCTCCCAATTCAGCAGAGAAAATTCTGCCGAACCTTTGGCGCCCATGCCGGTGGCTGGCAGCAGACCCAACTCGACGGAAAAGATGATGATCAGTACCATGCCGAACCAGTAGTTGGGCACCGATACCCCGACCACCGAAAGTGCCGTGATGCATCGATCGATCCAACCACCCCGGAAGTAGGCGGCAATCGCCCCGAAGGTAAAGGCCAGCGAGAAGGCGATGGCGACCGCGCAGAACGACAACACGATGGTATTCGAAAGCGCCTTCAGAACCTCGTCGAGGACCGGTCGGTTGTTGGCGATCGACATGCCGAGGTCGCCGGTAACGGCGCGCATCAGCCAATTGAAGTACTGCACGGGGAGTGGTTTATCGAAGCCGTAGGCCTTTTTGATCATCTCGATGGCTTCGGCGGTCGCGTCGGGTGGCAGCAGAAGCTGCAAGGGGTTTCCCGGCGCGAGAAAGACCAGTGCGAAGCAGAGAATCGAAACGCCCACGGCAATGGGGATAGCGAACAAAATCCGACGAATGATGTAGGGCCACATGGCGTCGATCCTCGCGGATGGTCGGTGCAGTCACGGGTGGACAGCGGGGCGGGCGCGCGTGACCGGGAGGAGGACCAGTGCGCGCCCACCGGGTTTCAGTTCGTCGACCCGCCGTTGACGACGATCGGGGTCAGATCCTGAAACCAACTCTGGGCCTGCACGAAGCCCTTCAGTTTCGGCGAAAGCGCACGGGGATTGAGGTCGTGCGTGACATAGAGCATGGCCGCATCCTCGGTCATGATCTCGTGCACCTTCGTGATGAGCTTGTCGCGCTCGGCTTCATCGAAGGTTTCGTAGATCTGGACGATGAGTTTTTCGACCTCTTCGTTGAAGTAATGGCCCCAGTTGCCGCCGGCGGGCGCCCACTGCTTCTTCATGGCGAAGCGGAAGACACCACTGAACGGATCCTGCGTGGCGCGGCTGACGTTGATGGCGTGCAGATGCTGGAACTTTTCACGCCCCTTGAACGTCACGTCGAGCAGCGCATTCCAATCCATCACTTCGAGCTTGACCTTGAAGCCCACGCTCTCGAGCTGCGCCTTGACCAACTCGTTCATCGGCAGCGGCTGCATCTGCCCCGAGCCTGATGTGGAGATCGCCAGCGTCACCTCGCAGGGATGGCATTTGGCGTCCTTCAGCAACGCCGTCGCCTTCTTGGCGTCGTGCTTGTGGAGCACCGGCTTGCCGTAGTGCTTCTGGTTCGGCGTCAGAATGGCGTAGCCCTCGAGGGCGAGCCCGTTGAGCATCTCCTTCATCTCACCGCGATCCAGCGCGTAATTGGCCGCCTGGCGCACTCGCTTGTCCTTGAACGGACCATCGACGAGATTGAGCTGGTAATGCCAATTATGGGGATAGGAGTTGGTGATGACCGCCATTCCCGCCGACTTGAGTTTGGGGATCGTGTCGGGCGAGGGAGCTTCGACGAAATCCACCTGACCCGATAACAAGGCAGCCGCGCGCGTCGTCGCCTCGGGCATGGGGATGAGCACGACGCGATCGTGTTTGGGCACACGGGCCTTGTCCCAATACTCTGTATTTTTCACCAGCTCGAGCCGTTCGCGCGGCACCATTTTAACGAATTTGTAGGGGCCCGTTCCCGAGGGCATCTGAGCGTATTTCTCGTAGGCGCCAGCCTTCTCGAACTGGCACTTGGAGATCATCATCCAGAAGCTCATCTGATAGTAGAAGAGCGAGTCGACGTCTTTCGTCGTGAACACGACGGTGTTGTCGTCGATCTTTTCGGCTCCAACCAAATTGGCCGTGCGCGTGCGCATGGCCGCGAACTGCTTGGGATTGAAGTGCGGCGCCTTGTCGTTGATCAGGCGCTCGATGTTCCAGACGACCGTGTCGGCGTCGAACGTGCAACCGTCGTGGAACTTCACGCCCTGGCGCAGCTCGAACACCCAACGTTTCTTGTCATTGGGATCGACGTACCACTTCGTCGCGAGACCAGGTTTCAACGAGGCTTCGGAATCCGACTTCGACAAGTCCCACAAAATCAGGCTGTCGTGCAGCGTGTACCCGACGAAGCGATAACCTTCGAAGCCTTGATCGGGTTGGCCCGTGACATCGGGAATATCGCCCGCAGTCATGGCAACGCGAAGGACGGACTGCGCGTTGATTTCACCCGCACCTGCCAAACAGGCAATCACGGAAACGGCCGACACGTACGTTTTCAGACGCGATGACATTGCAGTTTCTCCTCTCGATCGAGATGGCGTCGCCGGCACCAAAGCAACGCCTGTGCCAGAATGGGGCGGCTCATGACCTTTCACCCATGACGCCCGTTTTTTGTACGCGCCGCTTATTTTATATGCAGGCGAAAAAAAGTGTATCAACTCATTGTAATTGCGCCTTTTTTCACCATGTTGGTATCGGAAAAAACTCATCCAGATACATATTCTGGCAGCGGTTTTTTTTAATGAGCGCGGCACGTCATCCTCGATAAAACGGTAAAATAGAAAACTCAAATCCGAGAATGATGGAATTTATACCGCAGTGCACAAATTCACGGCAACATTCCTTTTTTCGTGTTTTCGCCGTTGTCGAGAACGCAGATCTGCGCTCCAATGCATGCTCGTGAGCGAACGATCGCAATAGGAGTGAGCGGACATGAGCAAGGCTGACGGCGAGCTTTCGAAGACGCGTGCGGAGACCGGAGAGAGCGGGCTCGAGGCCGATGCGGCCAAGTCCCTCGCGATGCTGTTGGCGCGCGCTGGACACGAGGTGCCGCCCGACCGATGGCCGGGCATGCTCGCTGCCTTCAGCCAGCTCGAGGCCATGACGAAGCTGCTGCGGCAGCCTCGCACAGCGGCGTGCGAGCCAGCGAATATCTACAGCCTCGAGACGATCACACGGAGCGCCTGACATGTCCGCTGACACAGCGCTTCACGAGCTGTCCATTGCCCAAGCCGGTGTCCAGTTGCGCGCGGGCACGATCACGTCGAAGCACTTGACCCAACACGCTCTGACTCGGATTGCGCGCCACGACAAATCCCTCGACAGCTTCATCCTGCTGACGAAAGAACGTGCGCTCGCGGACGCCGAAGCGGCCGACCCAGCCTTCAAGGCCGGCATCGACAAGGGGCCGATCCAGGGCATCCCCTACGGCTTGAAGGACATCTACGAGACCGCGGGCATTCCCACGACGTGCCATTCCAAAATCCTCATCGACAATGTGCCCAAGCACGACTCGGTCGTCGGGCAGCGCCTTGCGGCCGGCGGCGGCGTTCTGCTGGGCAAACTCGCCACCCACGAGTTCGCGTTCGGCGGCCCGAGCTTCGATCTGCCGTTTCCACCGGCCCGCAATCCCTGGAACCGCGAGTGCATCCCGGGAGGCTCCTCGTCGGGTTCGGGCGTCGCCGTTGCGGCCGGCTTCATGCGTATGGCGACGGGCTCCGATACCGGAGGCTCCATTCGCGGACCCGCCGGCTATTGTGGAACCATCGGACTGAAGCCGACTTACGGTCTCGTGCCCCGTCGCGGCGTCTTTCCGCTGTCCTACACGCTCGATCATTGCGGGCCGCTGACGTGGTCGGTAGAGGACACCGCGCTCACCATGCAGGTGATCGCAGGCTACGACGCCAAAGACCCTGGCTCGGTCAATATGGCGATACCGAACTTCGGCGCCGGGCTCGACTGGGGTGTGCAGGGAGTGCGATTGGCCATCCCACGGCATTTCTATGTCGATGCACCCGGCGTCTCGCGCGAGACCATCGATGCCATCGATAGAACGGCGCAAGCACTCGCGAAGGCGGGCGCCATCGTGGAAGAAATCAAACTGTCCGACTATGCGATCTGGAATGCGTGCGGCCGTGTTCTCATCACGGCGGAGTCCTACGCCATCCACGAAGAGACACTCAAAAAGCGGCCCCTCGATTACGGCCGCTATCTCTACATGCGCATGATCCTGGGCGCGACACTGACGGCTGCGGATCTGACGCAGGCCTTGCGCTTGCGCCGCGTGCTGTCGCAGGAGCTCAATAACGGCGTTCTCACGAAGTACGACGCGCTGATCACGGCCTCGACGCTCGCGCCCGCGCCCCGCTTCGATGAGGCCAATCCGAACGTGCCTCCGGATTTCCCCATCCAGACGATGCCGTTCAACGTCACCGGCAATCCCGCCATGTAGATCCCGACGGGTCTGTCCAAGAGCGGCTTGCCACTGTCGATGCAAATCGTCGGGCGACCGTTCGACGAGCCCATGGTCCTGCGGATCGGTGCGGAGGTGGAACGAATTACCGGTTTCAGCAAGTCGCGACCCGTGCACTGACCGCCGCGTCCCCTGGATATTCCGCTCGAGAATTGGGCAACCGATTTTCGCGGTTGCCTGAACTGGCGCCCTTGCCTCCCCGGCCGGAATGATAAAGTCTGAGTCATCACTCGGTCGGAAAGCACATCCCATGGCATTCGACGAAATGAACGGCACTGGCGGCGGTGAGCCGTGCCGCGAGCCCTATCGGGCCGTCGGGCCATGGCTCGAGAGCCAAACGCGTGACGATCTCGCCCGCAAGCGTCGCGAGGCCGAGCAGCTCTTTCGCAGGTCGGGAATCACATTCGCCGTGTACGGCGACGAAGAAGCCGCTGAGCGTCTCATTCCGTTCGACGTCGTTCCCCGCGTTCTCAGTGCTGCCGAGTGGCGCAGACTTTCCGCGGGCATCGAACAGCGCGTGCGCGCCCTCAATGCCTTCATGTACGACATCTACCACAGGCAGGAAATTCTGCGCGCGGGGCGCGTACCTGAGGATCTCGTCATTCAAAACGCGGCCTTTCTGCCCGATATGATGAACATCGATCCGCCTCGCGGCGTTTATTCCCACATCATCGGAATCGACATCGTGCGCACGGCGGAGAACGAGTTTTTCGTTCTCGAGGACAACACCCGCACACCCTCGGGCGTTTCCTACATGCTGGAGAATCGCGAAGCCATGATGCACATGGCACCCGATCTTTTCAGGCGAAACCGCGTCGCGCCGGTGGATCGCTATCCCGAGGACCTGCGCGCGACGCTCGAAAGCGTGGCGCCGACGGGTCTGGACCGTGATCCGACCATTGTCGTGTTGACGCCCGGCCAACACAACAGCGCCTATTTCGAGCATTCGTTTCTCGCCGATCGCATGGGCGTCGAACTCGTCGAGGCGCGCGATCTCGCGTCGACGTCCGACGGCGTCATGATGAAGACGACACGAGGCCTCGAGAGGGTCGATGTGGTCTACCGTCGGATCGACGAGACGTTTCTCGACCCCCTGGTTTTCAGGCCGGATTCGCTGATCGGCGTGCCGGGGATTTTCGAACACTATCGTTCGGGGCGCGTCACGATCGTCAATGCACCCGGCACGGGTATTGCCGATGACAAATCCATCTACAGCTATGTGCCCGACATTATCGAGTTCTACACCGGCCGACCGCCGCTGCTCAAAAACGTCCATACGTACAATTGCCGGGCGGCCGATGATCTGGCCTACGTTCTCGAGCACATGGCCGACCTCGTCGTCAAAGAGGTGCATGGCTCGGGTGGCTATGGGATGCTGGTCGGACCGACGGCGTCGCGTGAACAGGTGGAGGTGTTCCGCGCCAAGGTGAAAGCTGAACCCCGACGCTACATCGCTCAGCCGACGCTGGCGCTTTCGACGTGTCCGACGCTCACCGATGACGGCCTTGCGCCCCGCCACCTCGATTTGCGACCGTTCGTGTTGTTTGGCGACCGGATGCGGTTGACGCCGGGAGGTCTCACTCGGGTGGCCCTCGAAAAGGGGTCGTTGGTGGTCAATTCGAGTCAGGGCGGCGGCACGAAGGACACCTGGGTGCTCGAGGAGTAACGTTGCTGGCGAGGGAGGCAGGGTCGAAAATCAAATGCTCGGACGCACCGCGAATGACCTCTACTGGATGGCACGCTACATGGAGCGGGCCGAAAACATGGCTCGATTGCTCGAGGTCGGCCATCGCCTGAGCTTGCTTCCACACGACGAAGACCAGCAGGAATGGCGCTCCACATTGCGTAGCGCTGGATGCGAAGCGGGCTATCTTGCCCGCCATGGCGCGTTCGACGCCCGAGCCGTCATCGATTACCTGCTCCTCGATAAGGACAATCCATCGAGCGTCTATTCCTGTCTCGCCAGCGCCCGTTACAATGCCCGCGCGCAACGAACTTCACTGACGCGCGAGATGTGGGAGACCCTCAACAGTGCCTGGATCGATTTCTCGTCGAGTGCGGCTGAACGCACCGGCAGCAGCACGCTCCCAGCCCTCTTCGATTGGATTCGCGAGCGTTCCGCACTTTTTCGAGGTGCGCTGCTCAACACGATTCTGCGCAACGATACGTTTTATTTCACGCAACTCGGCACCTTCATCGAGCGCGCCGACAACACCGCCCGCATCCTCGACGTCAAATATTACATGCTGCTGCCACAAAACGAGCTGGTGGGCGGCGGGCTCGATAGCGCTCAGTGGGCGGCGATCCTGCGCTCGGTCTCGTGCGGCGCGACAATCAAGGTGCGAGGGCGCATTGCCGCGCCTGAATTGTTCCCGAATCATGGGTCGTTGCCTCGCTTGAATTGCTCCCGGCGGCGGGAGGAAGCGAGGGGCTGGGATGAGGCGGGTAAGCATGGCGACTCGCGACGAACTTCTGAGGACGGTAAGC
>JANOHP010000022.1:0-10669 GCA_031406575.1 Hyphomicrobiales bacterium | reverse complement strand
CTCCGGCGCCGACCTCGCCAACCTCGTCAACGAAGCCGCCCTGCTGGCCGCGCGCCGTTCCAAGCGCATGGTCACGCAGCTCGAATTCGAAGACGCCAAGGACAAGGTCATGATGGGTGCCGAACGGCGCTCGATGGCCATGACCGAGGAGGAAAAGCTCGCCACCGCCTACCACGAGGCGGGCCACGCCATCGTCAACGTGCTCGTCGCGGGCAACGACCCCCTGCACAAGGTCACGATCATTCCCCGTGGTCGCGCGCTGGGGGTTACGATGGCTCTGCCCGAGCGCGACAAGCTCAGCTATTCCAAGCAGTGGTGTGAAGCGCGCATTGCCATGACGTTCGGTGGCCGCGTCGCCGAGCAGCTCGCCTACGGCAAAGAACACCTCAATACCGGCGCCTCGAGCGACATCATGCAGGCGACCGATCTCGCGCGTCGCATGGTCACCGAATGGGGCATGAGCGAGAAGCTCGGGCCCCTGCGCTACACCGACAATCAGCAGGAGGTTTTCCTCGGTCACGCGATCACCCAGCATCAGAACATGAGCGAGGAAACCGCACGGCTGATCGACGAGGAAATCCGCAAGATCGTCAATGCAGGCCAAAGCAAAGCGTGGGAAGTTCTCGGCGCAGCACGCGACAAGCTCGAGTTGGTGGCGCAAGCCCTGATGGAATTCGAGACCATCAGCGGCGAAGAGTGCATGACCGCAATGCGGGGTGACCGCATCCTGCGTAAGTCCGACGACGAGGCGGACAAGGGGCCGATGGGCTCCGCCGTTCCGGTCGCTGGCAAGCAGCGTCCACCGCGCGAAGAGCCGGGCACCGGCGGCTTGGAGCCTCAGCCGCAGACGTGACTCGAGCCACCGAGTTTTCGCAAAAAGAATACGGGCGGCACGCGCGTGTCGCCCGATTTGCGTTTCTGGCCTGCGTTTGCTCACGGCAACGTAGGTAAATGCGCGATGATCGCGTGTCCGGCAGCCGGCCCTATGATACGCTGCCGCCTCCATGCAGTCGGCGTGGTTTTCCGGGGAGACGTCATGATGATTGGGTTTCTGCGCAAACACACCGCGATACCATTGCTCGCACTCGCCCTCGTGATTTCCACTGGCGCGGGCGTCGCCGCGCAAATCGCCGTCTCGGCCAATGACGGCAAGGTCAAGCTCGAGAACGGCACGGTTCGTGTCGTGAAGGATGGCGTCGACACCGTGACCCTCGTCGATCTCGCCGCCAATCCCCCAAAAACCGTTGCCGAGATAAAGGTTCCAGCCAGCGTCGCCGGTCCACCGACCAGCGTCGCAGTGTCGCCCAATGAGGAGATCGCGCTGGTCACCGCTGCGATGAAAATCGACCCGGCCGACCCGACGAAGCAAATTCCCGACGACGTGGTGACCGTGCTGGATATTTCGCGCAACAGCGGCATCGTCAGGAGCATGACGGCCCGCGTCCAGGGCAAGCAGGCCCCGTCGGGGTATGAACCCAAGGTGCTCGCCACGTTGACCGTCGGCAAGGGTGCTGCGGGCGTGTCGTTCAACAAAGCCGGAACCCTCGCGCTCGTTGCCAACCGCTCCGAGGGCACGGTCTCGGTGCTCACGATCAAAGGCAAGTCCGTCTCGGTCCTTCCCGACAAGATTGCTCTGGGCAACGACAAGTCGGGTCCCAGCGCTGTCTCGTTCACACCGGATGGCAAGTCGGCGCTCGTCACGCGCGACGGCGACCACAAGATTTCCATCCTCGCGATCGATGGCACCAAAGTCACCGACACCAAGCGCGAGATGTCGGCGGGCATGCGGCCCTACGGATTGGACATCGCGCCCAAAGGCGATATCGCCGTCGTCGCCAACATCGGTATCGGCAGTGGCGATAGCGACACCCTCAGCGTTATCGATTTGGCAGCCAAGCCGCCACGTGTCGTGAGCACCGTGTCCGTCGGCCAAACGCCCGAAGGCGTAAAAATTTCGCCCGACGGCCGCTATGTCGCCGTCTCCGTCATGAATGGCACGAACAAGGCCAGCGACAATCCGTTCTTCAACGACAAAGGCAAAGTCGTCGTTCTGCGGATCAACGGTCGCGAACTCGCGCGCATCGTCGAAGCCGACGTCGGGCGCTGGTGCCAGGGGATCGTCTGGTCGACCAATAGTCGCAAGCTGATCGTGCAATGCATGGTCGAACAGCAGCTCATGGCGTTCTCGTTCGACGGTCGCAAACTGCAACCGATCGGCACGGTGAATACGACGGGTGGACCGGCCGGCATTCGCACGGCGGAGAAATGAGCCCGGGTCGGCCAGCGGGTGACGCACGAGGCGTTCGATGACCGAGCGTGCCTATCTTCGTCCCGTCGGCCGGGTGACACTGTGCCCCGATCCCGTCGTTGCGACCGCGGACGACGTCGTGCGCATCGCAGATCGCAACGACCTCCTATTCATGGGGGTCGAGTTGTTGGTGCGCCAGTCCGGCGGCGTCATCGACCGGCGCATGCTCTCGCATAACGACGCGCGTACATTGGCGCGCCAGGCAGCCCCGCTGGGGAGCCAGGTGGCGGCTCTCCTGCATCGCCTCGCAACTGCCCGGACGCCGGTTGCTGGCCTCACTTTCGATCGCCCTCGCCTTATGGGCATCGTCAACGTGACGCCCGACAGCTTTTCGGACGGCAATAAGTTCATCGATGCCCACGACGCCATCGCGCATGCCCTCGCGCTCGAGCAGGCCGGCGCCGACATCATCGACATCGGCGGCGAGTCGACGAGACCGGGGGCAGTGCCGGTGTCGCTCGACCAGGAACTCGCGCGTGTCATGCCGGTGATCGAAGGGCTTGTCGGCCGCACGCGCGCGCTCATCTCCGTCGACACCCGCAAGGCCGACGTCATGCGTCGTGCCGCCATCGTCGGCGCGCACATGATCAACGACGTCTCAGCCCTGACGCACGATGCCCAGGGCCTGCACACCGCCAGGGCAAGTGGGCTGCCGATCGTCCTCATGCACGCCCAGGGCGATCCGCGCACGATGCAGCACGACCCGCGCTACGACAATGTCCTGCTCGACGTGTACGACTGGCTCGAAGAACGCATCGACGTTTGTGTAGCGGCGGGCATCGCGCGCGACCGCCTCTTCGTCGATCCGGGTATTGGTTTTGGCAAGACGGCCGCGCACAATCTCGAATTGATCGCCGGGGCGAGCCTGTTTCATGGGCTTGGATGTGGACTGCTGCTCGGCGCCTCGCGCAAGAATTTCATCGGCAGTTTGACCGGCGCAGTCGATCCCGCTCACCGTATGCCGGGTTCGGTGGCAGCGGCATTAGCGGGCGCGATGCAGGGTGTCCAAGTTCTGCGCGTCCACGATGTCGCCGAAACGCGACAGGCCTTGTCGGTATGGGAAGCCGTGACATTGGGCGCTGCGCCGAAGACCTGATTGTGCCCTCGGGGTTCAGGCCGACGGCGCCAAAGCGCGCCGGAGTGCCTGCGAAATGCGCAGAACCCGACCCGATTGGCCCACCAGCACCACCGTGACCGTCGCCTCGAACAAAGTTTCGCCGCCGCGCGACACGGCTTGCGCGAGGACCAAAGTCGCGGCCGTCAGTTCGCCAACCCGCGTCGCGACTTCGAGCACCTCGTCGATCCGCGCAGGCTTCAGAAATTCCAGCTGCATGCGCCGAACGACGAACGCCGCAGGTTCGCTGCCACCCGCTCCCTCGATCAGGGAACGGTGATCGTTGCCGAGCAACCGCAGAAAATCCGACCGTCCACGCTCGCACCAGCGCACATAGGACGCGTGATACACGAGCCCGGAAAAATCCGTATCTTCGAAGTAAACCCGGATGGGCAGAACGTGCCGCCGCCGCCCCTCGACCACGACCACACGCCCAGCGAGATCGGGCCAGACCACGGCATCCGCCGAGGGTGAGTTCTGATCCGGCATGTCGGCGCCTTCCGCTCAGCTTGGGCTCGGAACTCCGAGGTCGATGATCACGAGGTGCAATTGGTCGACATCATGTGCGCCGACCCGACTTTGTTGTGTCGTTGGCTGCGGCGTCGCTCTCGTCGATGTCATCGCCCTGAAACAACGCCAGTTGCGGGGTCGCGTACTTGGCTGGACCCGACAGCCCCAGGTGCTTGTACGCCTTGAGCGTGACAACGCGGCCCCGTGGCGTGCGACCGATGAAGCCTTGTTGCAGGAGATAGGGTTCGACGATGTCTTCCAGCGCATCACGCGGCTCGGAGAGAGCCGCCGAAATCGTCTCAATTCCGACGGGGCCGCCTTCATAATTTTTGACGATGCACGAGAGGTAGCGGTGATCGAGCGCGTCGAGACCTTCGCTGTCGACCTCGAGCATGCGCAGCGCCTTGTCGGCCACCGCCGCATCGATCATCGGCGCCCCATCGACAGCAGCAAAGTCGCGCACGCGCCGCAACAATCGCCCTGCAATCCGTGGCGTGCCACGCGAGCGACGGGCGATCTCGACTGCGCCCTCCTTCGACACGGGTGCGCCCAGCACTCGCGCGCCACGCGTGACGATCAATTCCAGCTCCTCGTGCGTGTAGAAGTTGAGCCGCACCGGGATGCCGAAGCGGTCCCGCAATGGATTGGTGAGCAAACCAGCCCGCGTCGTCGCGCCCACCAGGGTGAACTTCGCCAGATCGATCTTCACGGATCGCGCGGCAGGTCCCTCCCCGATCATGAGATCGAGCTGATAGTCCTCCATCGCTGGATAAAGGATTTCTTCCACGGCTGGGCTGAGGCGATGAATCTCGTCGATGAAGAGAACATCGCGCTCTTCCAAGTTGGTCAGCAACGCGGCCAGATCACCTGCCTTCGCGATCACCGGCCCCGACGTCGAGCGGAACCCGACTCCCATTTCCTTGGCCATGATCTGCGCGAGCGTCGTCTTGCCCAGGCCCGGCGGGCCGGCAAACAGCACATGATCCAGTGCATCACCCCGTGAGCGCGCGGCCTGGATGAACACCTTGAGGTTGGCGCGCGCCTGCTCCTGGCCGATGAACTCGTCGAGCCACTGAGGGCGAATCGTCGCTTCGAAGGCATCGGCTTCCTTCTTTGCTCCGGTCACGAGGCGGTCGTCGGTCATGCTGGCTCCCGCTCTGTCTCGAACCGGGAGGGATACGACCCGATTCGCTGCTCACATCTCGACTATAAATGCGTCGGCCTTGCAGTACATCCCATGAACATCGGCATCACGTCGGTTGAGCGAATCTTTGGTGTGCAATGGCCGTCGCACCGAATTCAGGCTGACAGACCGATCAGCCTCGAATAGCGTAAGACTGTCCAAAAGGGGCCAGGACGGTCACGTCGTCACATAGGCTCATGAGTCTCGGGAGCACGGTATTCCGACCATTCGAAAAACTTCGGCGGAACAAGGCATTTGCGTGGCTGACGGGGCACCTCCAGGGGTCGCCCCGATTTCTTTTCCGATGCCCGTTGTCGGTCACGATCCCATGCCACGCGCCAGCATCGCATCGATGTCGATCCAGCGCCAATGAAACGCCGCCCATACACAGGCAAACACCACTACCGACGCCAGGGTCGTGGCCAGGATGATGCGCACAGGCTGGAAGGCCGCCGGCGCGCTTTCAGGCGTTCCGGGCACAACGTGACCGGCGTCGGCCTGACTGCGCGCAAAAAACGGTAACACGGCAAACAGCACCGTCCACCAGATGATGAAGTAAACTGCAACCGAGAGTGTCAAACCCATGGCATGCTCGTCCCTTCGATCTCAGACCTGCTCGAGTTCGACCAGGGTGCCGAGGAAATCCTTCGGGTGCAGAAACAGCACCGGCTTGCCGTGCGCGCCGATCTTGGGCGTCCCGTCACCCAAAACCCGTGCGCCCTGCGCCGTCAGACGATCGCGCGCGGCCCGCAGGTCGTCCACCTCGTAGCAGATGTGATGTATGCCGCCGTCGGCATTTTTCTCCAGGAACTTGGTGATGGGAGACGCAGCGCCCAGGGGCTCCAGAAGTTCGATCTTCGTATTGGGCAGGGTCACGAACACCACGGTCACCCCGTGCTCGGGCAGCGCCTGGGGCGGCGAAATGGTCGCGCCCAGCGTACTCTCGTAAACAGCGGCGGAAACCGAGAGGCTTTTCACCGCAATAGCGACGTGATTGAGGCGTCCGATCATACCGGGCTCCGAAACTGAGGTCACGCGGGGTCGTCTGCCACGTTCCAGGGCTGTTCGCCAGCCTGCCGGTCGTCGCGGGACGGTGACCCGAGGTCGGACTGTGTATCCTGAAGCGCTCCCCTGACGGAGCATCCGCTCACCCCACGGAGATCGATCGCCTATGTTTTATGCCATTTCCAAGCTCGTATGGTTTTTCACGCAGCCGTCGAGCTTGATCCTGACGGCGCTCTTTGTGGGTCTGCTGCTCGCGACGCGAACGAGATTCACGCGCGCGGGGCGACGGCTCACCTGGGTGGGTATCGTCGGACTTCTGGTCGGCGGACTGTCACCGCTGGCGAATATCGTGACGCTCCCCTTGGAAGAGCGTTTCCCGGTACCTGCCCTCAAATCCGGAGCCCGGACCTTCACCGCCATCATCGTGTTGGGCGGCGCGGAATCAGGCGACGTCAGTGTCGCGCGCGGTCAGCTGACCCTCAACGAAGCGGCCGAGCGCGTCACCGAAGGTGCACGGCTCGCGCATCTGCTGCCTTCTGCCCGGCTCGTGTTCTCCGGCGGAACTGCTCGCTTCATTTTCGAGGGTGTGCCGGGTGCCGACGCAGTGGGCGGATTTTGGCGGTCCATCGGCATTTCAGGGAATCGCATCGTCCTCGAGAGCAAATCGCTCACCACCTGGGAAAATGCCGTCATGACGCATCAACTTTTGAAGCCGACGGCCGGGCAGCGCTTTTTGCTCGTCACCTCAGCGCATCACATGCCCCGAGCCATGGGTGCCTTTCGGCGGGCAGGTTTCGATGTCGTCGCCTATCCGGTTGATTTTCGCACCACCGGCACCGCCCACGCGATCAGGTTTTTCGACTCCGTTCCCAACGGACTACGACGCCTCGACGAAGCCGCGCGGGAATGGGTGGGCCTCGTCGCGTACCGCGTGAGTGACCGCAGTGCTGCGCTGTTTCCCGCCCCCTGACGGTCGACGGCATGAGGGAGACGCCGACCCTGCGATCGACATCTCCCCCAGCGGCTTATTCGGGTCGTACGCAATACCTGGCTCACCCGACACCGCAGAGGTCACCCTACCAGGACTTGAATAATAATTCTGCGATAAGTTGCATACGCCCAATTCGATCAGGGATAGAGCCGCGTCCGGCTCCAATTTTCGCTGGCGCCGCTTCGCCTGAACACCAGCCGATCGTGCAACCTGAACGGGCGATCGTGCCAAAATTCGATTTCGACCGGTGTGACGCGATAGCCTGACCAATGCGGTGGACGGGGTATGTCGCCCACGAGGTGGCGGGCTGTCACCTGCGCCACGGCCTTTTCCAGAGCGAACCGGCTTTCCAGCGGCCGCGATTGCGCCGATGCCCACGCCCCGAGCCGCGAACCGCGCGCCCGCGTTGCGTAATAGGCATCGGCTTCGGCATCGGACACAGTCGTCACGACGCCACGCACGCGCACCTGCCGCCGCAGGCTCTTCCAGTGAAATAGCAGCGCCGCCTTGCCCGCCCCCAGCAGCTCGACGCCTTTGGCGCTGTCGACATTGGTGTAGAAGACAAAGCCGCGATCGGCACCGCGATCGGCCTCGTCCAGCCCTTTCAGCAGCACCATGCGCACGTTGGGCAAGCCGCCAGCGTCGACGGTCGCAAGCGCCATCGCGTTTGGATCGTTCGGCTCGGCCCCTTCGGCCGCGCGCAACCACGCGGTAAACAGCGCGAAGGGCTCCTCGGCCGCGGTGAAATCGGCTGGAAGATCCGTGCCTTTCGTTGCCGTCATCACGCGCTCTCCGATTGTTTCGCCCGGGCCGCACCTGAAAAACACGGTCGGCAAGGTTGACTTAACCAGTCTCGGGCATGGTTTCAACGTCGGGGACCACGTCCGTTACCCGAGCGTCGAATGGATCCGTAGTAGCTCAGTCGAGTAACCGCCATGCGTTCCGATCACCGCCTCGCCGCGCTGTCCTGCGGCATCATGATGGCGTTTTGCCTGACGGCCTCGGTCCTGCTGGCACCACGCCACGTCGCCGCCGATCAATCCATCCCGCTGGCAAACAGCGCCTCGGTCGAACCGGCGCACCCTCCGTCCCCGTCTCCCACGTCCCTTCCCAACCCGGGTGCTTGGCTCGGCGAAATTGAACGCACCGCCGCGCTCGAAGCCGTGCAATTGGCTCTGTCCGAAGTCGGAGATGGCGGCACGTACGTCTGGTATGCCCGATCCGGGCGCATTTCAGGAGCCGTTCAGCCCACCCAATCTTTCAAGGATCGAACCGGCACTATCTGCCGCCACATCATCGTCGAACTTTCGACCGCCGGCCATGATCGCCGAACCGAAGGCGTCGCCTGTCGCCTGCCCTCCGGCATTTGGCAGCTCGAAGGCTGAGACGATCGGGCTCAGCGGAACCTGTCGCCTCGCCGCTGCGACGTGCGTAGGCTTCAGAGTCGCTGGCATCCGAGGGGCATGACGTGATCGCAAGTCTATGGATCGTCTTCACGGTGCTGGCGGCGGCGGGGCAAACCCTGCGCAACGCCATGCAGAAGGAGCTGACGGCCACCATCGGCACGATCGGCGCCACGCATGTGCGCTTTCTGTTCGGACTGCCGTTCGCTGGATTGATCCTCGCCATCGTGCTGTTCGTCAGCGGTGAACCGTTCCCCAACCTCAATGGACGCATGATCGCGTGGTCGGCGTTCGGCGGGACATCGCAAATCGCAGCAACGGCACTTCTGCTCGCGGCCATGCGCGATAAATCGTTCGTGCTGATCACAGCGTTGAACAAGCTCGAGCCCGTGCACGTCGCGCTTTTTGGTCTTGTTCTGCTGGGCGACACGCTGACCTTGCCGCTGCTGTTCGCCATCGCCGTCGCCACGGGCGGCGTCGTCGTGATGTCCTGGCCGAAAAAGGGCGCGACCGAGAACCTGGGCCTCAAACCGATCCTGCTGGGCCTCGTCGCAGGCGCCGCGTTCGGCGTCGCCGCCGTCGGCTATCGCGGCGGCATTCTCGCACTGGAAACGCCCAACTTCGTCGTCGCCGCCACCACGACAGTTTTCGTCGGTCTCGTCATGCAGGTGATCTGCCTGTCGGCCTACCTCGTCGTTTTCGACAGGCCCGGCCTCGCCGCAATTTTCCGTGCTTGGCGCCCCTCCCTCTTCGCGGGTTTCATGGGCGCCTTTGCCAGCGAAATGTGGTTCCTGGCTTTCGCCCTCGAGAGCGCAGCAAAAGTGCGCACGCTCGCCCTCGTCGAAATCTTCTTCGCGGGCCTCGTCGCCCGCAGCCTCTTCAAACAAGGCCTCGCCTCCCGCGAAGGCGCCGGCATCGTCATGATCGTGGTGGGTGTGGTGTTGCTGTTGAATTTGTAACGCAACGCCCCCTCATTTCTGATCCGCAATCAGCTTCGTGTATTGGTCGAGCTGTTTGTCGAGCACGGCCATCGTTTGAGCCGGGCCGATGAAGACGTCTTTCATGTAGCGGCTTTTGACGACGCCTTGCACCATCGCGGTTTCCATGCCGGCCTTGAAGGCGGCGGCCAATTTCTCGACGACGGCTTTGGGCGTGCCTTTGGTGGTCGAGATGATCAGATAGTTCTCGCTGCCGACCATCCAGCCGTTGGCATGCATACCGGGAAGTTCGGGGAAGCGCTCCATCGGCTCGGCAGACTGGGCTCCGATCAGGCGCAGCGCGCCCGACTCGATGTGGGGCCCGAACGTGCCACCCGAAAATCCGAAATCGACCTGGTTGGCGAGGACCGCCTGCACGCTCCCATTACCGCCCTGCGTCGGCACGGGAATGATCTCGACGCCTTCCTTCTTGGCGACATGCTGCCAGATCAGACGGTCGAGCTGGTACTGCGAGGCGTACTTGATCGAGCGCTTTTCGGCCTTCGCTGCCGCGATCACGTCTTTCACCGTTTTATAGGGACGGCTCGGGTGCGTGAACAAGCCGTCCTGGAACAGGCTGATCAGCGCGATGTGCTCGAAGTCGGTGTGCTTGTATTGCGTCTGGAGCACCAGCGGCTCAAACGTGAACGTCACGGAGCCACCCGCATAAATCGTGTAACCGTCGGCATCGGCCGCCTTGACGGACATGGCCGCAACGCCGCCGCCAGCTCCTGGCTTGTTCGTCACCAGAACGGGTTGGCGCAAACTCTTGGTCATCGGCTCCGCCACCGCGCGAACGACGGCATCCGTACCCCCGCCTGCGCCAAACCCGATGATGATGTTGAGCGGCTTCGTCGGAAAGTCCTGGGCCGCCAGAGGGTTTGCCGAAAACACTATTGCGACCGCTGAAACGGCCTGAAGTGCCCTGCGAAAATCCATGTCTCTCTCCCTTGTCGCTTATGCTGATCTGATCGTTTTATAGGCCTTCCGCACGCGCGCCCGTTCGTTGGCGCAGCAGGTTCACGGCACTGAACCGCCACACCGACAGCACCGCCAGCGCCAGGAACACACAAGCGACCGGATGATTGGCCAGCGATGTTACCTTGGCGTCGGTAATGATCATTGCCTGTCGCAAGGACAGCTCGGCCATCGGCCCCAGGATGAAGCCGACAAGGAAC
>JANOHP010000020.1:0-11058 GCA_031406575.1 Hyphomicrobiales bacterium | reverse complement strand
GTTATGCCGGGCGACAACGCGGAGTTCGCGGTGGAGCTGATCACGCCGATCGCGATGGAGGAGCAGGTCCGCTTCGCCATCCGTGAAGGCGGCCGCACCGTCGGCGCCGGCATCGTCACGAAAATCGTCGAGTGAAGGGATGCGGAGAGTAGGGAGTAGGGAGTTGCAGTAGGCGCAAAACCAGTGATTTCTCCTGGCTCCTGGCTCCTGGCTACTCACTACTCACTACTCACTACTCACCCCCCTGGTGCCCATGCTCGTCACCACGACCAACGATCTGCCGGGCTATCGCATCGTCGAGCATTTGGGCATCGTGCGGGGGGTCACCGTGCGGTCGCGCAATGTTATAGCCGGGCTAGGCGCGGTGCTGCAGACGCTCGTTGGCGGCAACATCACGATCTACACCAAGCTCGCCGAGCAGGCGCGGCAGGAGGCTCACGATCTCCTGGTGGCGCATGCCCAGGCGATGGGGGCGAACGCCATTTTGGCCATGCGCTACGATGCCAACGAAATTTCGGCCGGCGTGACCGAGGTGCTGGCCTACGGGACAGCCGTGATCGTTGAAAATATTGATAAATAACCGTTTTTTAAGCCTCTACCGCCAACGGAATCCGCGTCTGCGGCTAGTGTCAAGATTATTCTTGAGATTGTGCTTGTGCCGGACTGGGCCGCCCTTTATAAGACCCCGAACAAGCAATACTTGGTCGGCAGCGACACTGGGGGCACGAGCCCCGGGGGACGCTATGCCGACCTTGATGTTTGGTGACAGTCGTCGGGCGCGCGCCTGGTGTGGTGTCGCGGGCGGGAAATCGATTTCCGACACGCGGTGCCGGGCAATTTTAGGGGTGTAGCTCAATTGGCAGAGCGTCGGTCTCCAAAACCGAAGGCTGTGGGTTCGAGACCCTCCGCCCCTGCCAGCCCGACTGATTGGCCAGCGCCGTTGCGCACGTCGCTGCCGCACGATGAATTTGAGTTCGCGTCGCACCTGCGGCCGCGAGGAGCCTTCGAGGACAGGTGCGGATGGCCCGGATAAATCCGTTCGAGTTTTTCCAGGAAGTTCGCCAGGAGGTCAGCAAGGTCACGTGGCCGACCTGGGGCGAAGTCTGGATCACGACTGTCATGGTTCTCATCATGGTGGCGTTGGCGTCCGTGTTTTTCACATTGACCGATCTCGGCATTGGAACGGTCGTGCAGTACGTTCTGAATATTCGCCGATGATTATGGCCCGCTCGGGTCCAGTAGGAACTATGACGACCACACCCGCTCTTCAGACCAGGACAGATCAGAGACAAGGCATGGCGAAGCGCTGGTACATCGTGCACGCCTACTCGAATTTCGAGAAAAAGGTCGCCGAGGCAATCAAGGAAAGAGCCAAGGCCGCCAATCTCGGAGATTTATTCGAGGAGGTGCTCGTTCCCTCCGAGGAGGTGATCGAAGTTCGGCGGGGTCGCAAGGTCCAGTCGGAGCGAAAGCTGTTTCCGAGCTACGTGCTCGTAAAAATGGAAATGACCGACGAGGCGTTTCTGCTCATCAAGAACACGCCCAAGGTCACCGGGTTCCTCGGCGCCGAAAACAAGGCGATCCCGATCAGTGAAGCCGAAGCGATGCGCATCCTCAACCAAGTCAAAGAGGGTGTGGAACGGCCCAAGCCTGCGGTCTCGTTCGAGGTCGGCGAGCAGGTCAAGGTGTCGGACGGCCCGTTTGCGACATTCGCCGGTCAGGTGGAGGAAGTCGACGAGGAGCGCTCGCGCCTCAAGGTTGCAGTGATGATTTTCGGACGTGCCACGCGCGTGGACCTCGAGTTTGCGCAGGTGGAGAAGGTGGCCTGATCGTCGGTTCGACGACGGGCTTGGAGTTCGAGGCGCGGCGAGGGGGTAACCCTGAACCGAACGTCGAAGAGCGCGGGAGGGCTAGCCAGCCCGTCGACCGCTAACCCGAGGGACACCAATCGGTGTCCCGCATGGAGTTTTGGGGAAAGAGATGGCGAAGAAGATAGACGGCTACATCAACCTGCAGGTGCCTGCGGGTGCAGCCAACCCGGCACCGCCGATCGGCCCAGCCTTGGGCCAGCGCGGTGTCAACATCATGGAATTCTGCAAAGCGTTCAACGCCAAGACGAAGGACATGGAGCCCGGTCAGCCCGTTCCCGTGAAGATCACGGTGTTCAGCGATCGATCGTTCACCTTCGAAATGCGGATGGCACCTGCCACGTATCTGATCAAAAAGGCCGCTGGCCTCAAACCCACGGGTAAGCCGGGTTCGGGTTCCAAGGAGCCGGGCCGCAATCCTGTCGGCACAATCACGATGACCCAGATCCGGGGCATCGCCGAGATGAAGTTGAAAGACATGAACACGGCCGACGTCGAGTCCGCGGCGCGCACCATCGCGGGCACCGCCCGTTCGATGGGCCTACAGGTCGTGGAGAGCTGAACATGGCAATCAGTCCCGAAAAGCTCAAAGCGACACGTCTTGCCGGTGGCAAGCGTATGGCCGCCGTCTATGACGGTGTCGACCCCAGCGCATCGCACGCCGTCGACGCGGCGGTGCAACTCGTCAAATCGCGCGCCAAATCCAAGTTCGACGAAACGATCGAGATCTCGATGAACCTCGGCGTCGATCCCAAGCATGCCGATCAGATGGTTCGCGGCGTGTGCAATCTGCCGAACGGCTCGGGCCGCACACAGCGCGTCGCGGTGTTTGCGCGTGGCGCGAAAGCCGATGAGGCGCGCGCTGCCGGCGCCGACGTCGTCGGTGCAGAAGACCTCGTCGAGCAAGTCGGCAAGGGTGTCATCAACTTCGACCGCTGCATCGCGACGCCCGACATGATGGGTCTGGTCGGCCGGTTGGGCAAAGTGTTGGGCCCCCGTGGCTTGATGCCCAATCCCCGCGTCGGCACGGTGACGATGGATGTCGCGACGGCTGTTCAAGGCGCCAAGGGCGGCGCCGTGGAGTTCCGCGTCGAGAAGTCCGGCATCGTACATGCGGGCGTCGGCAAAGCGAGCTTCCAAAATCAGGCACTCGTCGAGAACATTCGCGCCTTCGTCGACGCCGTCGTGAAAGCCCGGCCGCAAGGCGCCAAGGGCACCTACGTCAAGAAGATTTCCTTGGCCTCGACGCAGGGGCTGGGCGTGAAGGTGGATGCTGCGACCGTGATGAGTGCACAGACTCAGAACTGAGGAGCGTCGATCGATCGATTGAGTGGAGAATTCCGGGCTTGCCCGGGATCGGGGCCTTGGGGGTGATCCCCCAGGTCCTGGACCTGTCCGAGACTGCAGGTGACGGTGGCGACACCGTTCTGAAATCCCGAAAGTGTCGGGAGCCTGCATGAGACGGGAACGAACGGAACTTCAGGGCCCTACGCGTTGGGGCTCAGTATGTCGGTTTGGACCTCATCGGGTCGCACCGCGCTTTCCTACGGGAGCGCACGGGCGGACAGGACGCAGAGCGCCGGCGCAGCCAATAAGGTTCGTCGGCAAGGTGCAACCCAGCCGGGCAAGGCAATCGCCGGCCTGGCAAGATGGAGTGAATGTCTCGTGGATAGAGCCGCAAAAAGCGAGCTCGTAGTGTCGCTCAAGTCCGCGTTGCAAGACACGGGCGTGATCGTCATTGCTCGCAATGCCGGCCTCGTCGCTGCCCAGTCCGCTGATTTTCGCCGCCGGGTCAAGGCTGCGGGAGGCACGGTGAAGGTAACGAAGAACCGCCTGGCTTCTATTGCGCTCGCAGGCACGGACGCCGAGGGGATCAAGGGATTGCTCAAGGGGCCAGTCATCATGGCCTACTCGAAAGATCCGATCGCCGCGGCGAAAATTGCCGTCGCTTATGCCAAGGAAAACGACAAGCTCGTGATCCTGGGCGGCGCGATGGGCAAGACCGTGCTCGACGTCAATGCCGTCAAAGCACTCGCTGAGCTGCCGTCCTTGGACGAGCTGCGGGCGAAGCTGCTGGGCGTCATCAGTGCGCCGGCGAGCAAATTGGCACGGACGATCAACGAGCCGGGTTCGGCTCTGGCGCGTCTGCTGCAGGCAAAAATCGATGCGGAGGACAAGGTAGCCGCTTGAAGCGGTGGCCCTTCCCGATACCACGTGTGACCCATCCATAGCCGCAGCACGCTGCAGGCTCGAACCGACAAGGTGACTGAAATGGCCGAACTTTCCAAAATCGCCGACGATCTGTCTGCTCTGACCATCCTCGAAGCATCCGAACTCATCAAGATGCTCGAAGAAAAGTGGGGCGTCTCTGCGGCTGCTGCGACTGTTGCCGCCGCCGCGCCGGCTGGTGCTGCTGCAGCAGTTGTTGAAGAGCAGACCGAATTCAGCGTCATCCTGGTCGCTGCCGGTGACAAGAAGATCAACGTCATCAAAGAAGTCCGCACGATCACTGGCCTGGGCTTGAAAGAAGCCAAGGACCTCGTCGAAGCGGGCGGCAAGGCCGTGAAGGAAGGCGTCTCCAAGGACGACGCCGCCAAGATCCGCAAGCAGCTCGAAGATGCCGGCGCCAAAGTGGAAGTGAAGTAAGAAAAATGGGGAGTAGGGAGTAGCAAATGGGGAACAGGGAATAGGCATCTCATCTATTCCCCACTCCCTACTTCCTACTCCCTCCACTTGAACGGTTTTCCCGAGCATCGTGCACAGCGGTTCTGCGGTAACCCGTTCGACGAGAACGAGTGAGGCCGGCCATGGGCGGGCTGGAACCATTAGGCGGATTTTCCGCAGAAACGAGGAGCGGACATGGCTGAGATCTTCACCGGCCGTAAGCGCATCAGGAAGAAATTCGGCTCGATCGGCGAAGTCGCCGAGATGCCCAACCTGATCGAGGTCCAGAAGAGCTCTTACGACGACTTTCTGATGGTGCGAGAGCCCGCAGGCGGTCGCCCGGATTTAGGTTTGCAATCCGTCTTCCGGTCGGTCTTCCCGATCTCGGACTTCGCGGGCAAGGCGACGCTCGAGTTCGTGCGCTACGAGTTCGAACCGCCGAAATTCGACGTCGATGAATGCCAGCAACGCGACATGACGTTCGCAGCGCCGCTGAAGGTCAAGCTGCGTCTGATCGTGTTCGACGTGAACGAGGAGACGGGCTCCAAGTCCATCAAGGACGTGAAGGAGCAGGACGTCTACATGGGCGACATGCCCTTCATGACGCCCAACGGCACCTTCATCATCAACGGCACCGAGCGCGTCATCGTCTCGCAGATGCACCGGTCGCCGGGCGTGTTCTTCGACCACGATCGTGGTCGCACCCACGCGTCGGGCAAGCTGTTGTTTGCGGCCCGCATCATTCCCTATCGCGGCTCGTGGCTCGACTTCGAGTTCGACGCCAAAGACGTCGTGTTCGTGCGCATCGACCGCAAGCGCAAGCTGCCGGTGACGACGCTGCTCTATGCGCTGGGCCTCGACGACGAAGAGATCCTGTCGACGTTCTATTCGCCGATCACGATCAAGCAGTCGAAAAAGGGCTGGAAGATGCCCTTTGCAGCGGACAAGATCCGCGGCATCACGCCGGTGGCGGATCTGATCGACGCCAAGTCGGGCGAAATCATCGCCAAAGCCGGTGAGAAAATCTCGGCACGCCGGGCCCGTGAATTGGGCGAGACTGGACTTTCGGACGTTCTCGTCTCGCCGGAAGAATTGGCGGGGCGTTATCTCGCCGAGGACATCGTCAATCTCGATACGGGCGTGATCTACGGCGAAGCCGGCGATGAGATCGACGCCAAGCTGCTGGCGGTTCTGGCGGAAGCGAAGGTGACCGAGTTCAATCTGCTCGACATCGACCACGTCAACATCGGCGCCTATATCCGCAACACGCTCAACGTCGACAAGAATTCGAACCGGCACGAAGCGCTGCTCGATATCTATCGCGTCATGCGTCCGGGTGAACCGCCGACGGTAGAAGCCGCCGAAGGATTGTTCCACGGCCTGATGTTCGATTCCGAGCGCTACGATCTGTCGGCCGTCGGTCGCGTCAAGATGAACATGCGTCTCGACCTCGTGTGCGACGATACCGTGCGCGTGCTGCGCCGCGAGGACATCCTCGCGGTCGTCAAGACGCTGGTCGGCTTGCGCGATGGGCGCGGGGAAATCGACGACATCGATCATCTCGGCAACCGGCGCGTGCGTTCGGTCGGCGAGTTGATGGAGAACCAGTATCGCATCGGTCTGCTGCGCATGGAGCGGGCGATCAAGGAGCGTATGAGTTCGGTCGATATCGACACGGTCATGCCGCAGGACCTGATCAACGCCAAACCGGCGGCGGCTGCCGTGCGCGAGTTCTTCGGCTCGTCGCAGCTGTCGCAGTTCATGGACCAGACGAACCCGCTGTCGGAGATCACGCACAAGCGGCGTCTGTCGGCCTTGGGCCCGGGTGGTTTGACGCGTGAACGCGCGGGCTTCGAAGTCCGTGACGTGCATCCCACGCACTATGGCCGCATCTGCCCCATCGAGACGCCGGAAGGCCCCAATATCGGCCTGATCAACAGCCTCGCGACCTTCGCGCGGGTGAACAAGTACGGCTTCATCGAGAGCCCCTATCGGCGCGTGCGCAACGGCAAGCTGCAAGACGAAGTGGTCTATCTCTCCGCCATGGAAGAGATGCGCCATCACGTTGCCCAGGCCAACGCGACGGTCGACAAGGACGGCAACTTGACGGAAGACCTCGTGACGGTGCGCCATTCCGGCGATGTCATGCTCGTGTCGACCGACAAGGTCGACTATGTGGACGTGTCGCCCAAGCAGCTCGTGTCCGTCGCGGCCGCGCTCATTCCGTTCCTCGAGAACGATGACGCCAACCGCGCGCTCATGGGCTCCAACATGCAGCGCCAAGCCGTGCCGCTCATCCGTGCCGAGGCGCCGCTGGTCGGCACCGGCATGGAAGAACTGGTGGCGCGGGACTCTGGCGCTGCCATCGCGGCCCGGCGTACCGGCGTCGTCGATCAGGTGGATGCCACGCGTATCGTCGTGCGCGCCACGGAGGAGCAAGATCCCTCCAAGCCCGGTGTCGACATCTACCGTCTGCGCAAATTCCAGCGCTCCAACAACGGCACCTGCATCAACCAGCGGCCTCTCGTGACCGTGGGCGATCACGTGGATGCCGGCGAAGTGCTGGCGGACGGGCCGTCGACCGATCTGGGCGATTTGGCGCTCGGTAAGAACGTGCTCGTCGCGTTCATGCCGTGGATGGGCTACAACTTCGAGGACTCGATCCTGCTCTCCGAGCGGGTCGTGTCGGGCGATATCTTCACCTCGATCCACATCGAGGAATTCGAGGTGATGGCCCGCGATACCAAGCTTGGGCCCGAAGAGATCACGCGCGATATTCCCAACGTTTCGGAAGAAGCGCTGAAGAACCTCGACGAAGCCGGCATCGTCTACATCGGTGCCGAAATCCATCCCGGTGACATTCTCGTCGGCAAAATCACGCCCAAGGGCGAGAGCCCGATGACGCCGGAAGAAAAGCTGCTGCGCGCCATCTTCGGCGAAAAGGCCTCCGATGTGCGCGACACGTCGCTGCGCTTGCCTCCAGGCGTCAGCGGCACGGTGGTGGAAGTGCGCGTTTTCAATCGTCACGGCGTCGAAAAAGACGAGCGTGCGATGGCGATCGAACGCGAGGAAATCGAACGCCTCGCCAAGGACCGCGACGACGAGCTGCAAATTCTCGACCGCAACGTCTATGGCCGTCTGAAGGACGCGCTGCTGGGGCAGGAAGTCTCGAAAGGTCCCAAGGGCGCTCGCAAAGGCACCACGATCGACGAACCGATCCTGGCCGACATCCCGCGCAGTCAGTGGTGGGAAATCGGCCTCAAGGAAGAGAAGTCGATGGCGGCTGTCGAGGCCATCCAGAAGCAGTATGAGGACGCCAAGAAAGGCCTCGAGCGCCGTTTCGTCGACAAGGTCGACAAGCTGCAGCGGGGCGACGAGCTACCTCCCGGCGTCATGAAGATGGTCAAGGTTTTCGTCGCCGTGAAGCGCAAGATCCAGCCGGGCGACAAGATGGCCGGCCGCCACGGCAACAAGGGCGTCGTGTCGATGATCGTACCGTGCGAGGACATGCCGTTCCTCGACGACGGCACGCACGTCGACGTGGTGCTGAACCCGCTCGGCGTGCCGAGCCGCATGAACGTCGGCCAGATTCTCGAGACTCATCTGGGATGGGCCTGCCGCGGCCTGGGTCGCGTGATCGACGAAGCGCTCGCCAAATATCACGAGAGCGGCCAGTCGAAGATTTTGCGCGAAAAGCTCATGCAGATCTACGACAAGTCCGATGGCATCGGCGAGATGAAGGACGGCGAACTCGAACTCCTGGCCAAGCAGCTCGGCAGTGGTGTGCCGATTGCGACGCCCGTGTTCGACGGCGCACGCGAAGCCGACATCGTCGAAATGCTGAAGCTGGCGGGCTTCGATTCATCGGGCCAGGTGACCCTGTTCGACGGCCGCACAGGTGAGCCGTTCGATCGGAAAGTCACGGTCGGCTACAAGTACCTGCTCAAGCTGCACCATCTCGTCGACGACAAGATCCACGCCCGTTCGATCGGACCCTACAGTCTCGTCACGCAGCAGCCGCTGGGTGGCAAGGCACAGTTCGGCGGACAGCGTTTCGGCGAAATGGAGGTCTGGGCACTGGAAGCCTACGGTGCTGCTTACACGTTGCAGGAAATGTTGACGGTCAAGTCGGACGACGTGGCCGGCCGTACCAAGGTCTACGAGTCGATCGTGCGTGGTGACGACACGTTCGAGGCGGGCATCCCCGAGAGCTTCAACGTTCTCGTGAAGGAAATGCGCGCCCTCGGGCTCAATGTCGAACTCGTCAACAGCGAAGCGCCGCTGATCATCGACGAGTCCGACAACGACAGCGAACCGGGCTCGAGGCCACAACTGCCACCCGCAGCCGCCGAGTGAGACCATTGCCCCTCTCCCGCATCGCACGGAGCGCGGGGGAGGGCACGATATCAGCCGCGGTGCCCATTCCGAGGGGCCCATCCGCCCGGCGCACGCCAGGAGAGAGCCGATGAACGAGATCACGAACCTCTTCAAGACGCAGGTCCAAGTCCCCGCGTTCGATCAGATCCGCATTTCGATCGCGAGCCCCCAGGACATCCATTCCTGGTCGTTCGGCGAGATCAAAAAGCCCGAGACGATCAACTACCGCACGTTCAAGCCGGAGCGCGATGGCCTGTTCTGCGCCCGCATTTTCGGGCCGATCAAGGATTACGAGTGCTTGTGCGGCAAGTACAAGCGCATGAAGTACAAAGGCCTGATCTGCGAAAAATGCGGCGTCGAAGTGACGTTGGCGAAGGTTCGCCGCGAGCGCATGGGTCATATCGAGTTGGCCGCGCCCGTCGCCCACATCTGGTTCTTGAAGTCGCTGCCCTCGCGCATCGGCCTGCTGCTCGACATGACGCTGAAGGACCTCGAGCGCGTCCTTTATTTCGAGAACTACATCGTCATTGAACCGGGTGTTTCGCCCTTCAAGGAAAAACAACTGCTCAATGAAGAGCAGTACAACCAAGCCCTCGACGAGCACGGTCCCGACAGCTTCACGGCGGGCATCGGCGCCGAGGCGATCCGCGAGATCCTGATCTCGATGGATCTGCCCAAGATTCAAGAACAGTTGCGCCAGGAAATCGCCGAGGCGACGACCGAACTCAAGCCCAAGAAGCTCGCCAAGCGTCTGAAGGTCATCGAAGCCTTCATCGACTCGGGCAACAAGCCCGAGTGGATGATCCTGACGGTCGTGCCGGTCATCCCGCCCGAGCTGCGCCCGCTGGTACCGCTCGATGGTGGGCGCTTTGCCACGTCAGATCTCAACGACCTGTATCGCCGCGTCATCAACCGCAACAATCGTCTGAAACGGTTGATCGACCTGCGCGCGCCCGACATCATCATCCGCAACGAAAAGCGGATGTTGCAGGAAGCTGTCGACGCCTTGTTCGACAACGGCCGTCGTGGCCGTGTCATCACGGGCGCCAACAAGCGTCCGCTGAAGTCGCTCGCCGACATGCTGAAGGGCAAGCAGGGCCGCTTCCGCCAGAACCTCCTGGGCAAGCGGGTCGACTATTCCGGCCGCTCGGTGATCGTGGTCGGGCCTGAGCTGAAGCTGCATCAGTGCGGCCTGCCCAAGAAAATGGCGCTCGAGCTGTTCAAGCCGTTCATCTATGCGCGACTGCAGGCGCTCGGCCAAGCGGCCACGGTCAAGCAGGCGAAGAAACTCGTCGAGAAGGAAAAGGCCGAGGTCTGGGACGTTCTCGACGAGGTCATCCGCGAGCATCCTGTGCTGCTCAATCGGGCCCCGACGCTACATCGCCTCGGCATTCAAGCGTTCGAGCCGATGTTGATCGAGGGCAAGGCGATCCAGCTGCATCCGCTGGTCTGCGCGGCCTTCAACGCCGACTTCGACGGCGACCAGATGGCGGTGCACGTGCCGCTGTCGCTGGAGGCGCAGCTCGAAGCGCGCGTCCTGATGATGTCGACGAACAACATTCTGCACCCCGCCTCCGGTGCGCCCATCATCGTGCCGAGCCAGGACATCGTGCTCGGCCTCTACTACGTGTCGATCATGCGGGACAAGGAGCCCGGCGAAGGCACGCTGCTGGGTTCCGTGCGCGAAGCCCAACACGCCCTCGACGCCGGTGTCGTGACGTTGCACGCCAAGGTCAAAGGCCGCGTGCTGCAGATGGACGCCGAAGGCAAAGAAAGCTGGGAAGTCGTCGAGACGACGCCGGGCCGCATGATGCTGGGCGAACTGCTGCCGAAGAAACCGGGCGTGCGCTTCTCGCTGATCAATCAGCTTCTGACCAAGAAGGCGATCTCGGGTCTGATCGACGCCGTCTATCGTAACTGTGGTCAGAAAGAGACCGTGATCTTCTGCGACCGCATCATGGGTCTGGGCTTCTACCACGCGTTCAAAGCCGGCATTTCGTTCGGCAAGGACGACATGGTGATCCCCGATACCAAGGGCGCCATTGTCGAGCGCACGCACGGCGAAGTGCGCGAGTTCGAGCAGCAGTACAACGACGGCTTGATCACCCAGCTCGAGAAGTACAACAAGGTCGTCGATGCCTGGTCGAAG
>JANOHP010000014.1:0-3884 GCA_031406575.1 Hyphomicrobiales bacterium | reverse complement strand
GCAAACCGCAGCAGTCGACGAACCGGTGGGCTTCAGCCACGGCAGACCGTGGGCTTGCCGGCGCCGCTCTCCCGCCCACTCGAAGTGACGGGCACACGGCCGGATCCTTGAACCATGGCACGCGCTTCGATCGCGCCCACGGTCCCCGAACCTCCCCCACACGGCAGCGTCGAGCGACACGCCCTCGGCCCTGGACACGCAGGGGAGTGAGCGGAGTATGCGTGAGGTCGCGCAAGCGGGGATAAGTTTGGTGGAATTTTTTTTGGATGGGGTTTCTCGAGCGGTTCCTGTGCACCGCCAATGCCGATCACTGTCGTGCAGCTTTCGACTGCATCGGGTGATGCAGCCGACGCCGTTTTCCGCCCACCGTCACGAAGGCTTGCGCCCAACGGCCGCGATCATCACGCACGGCCCCTCGAAACGCCTGTTGACCTCGAAAGCGCGCAGCTTTTCGCCAACTTCGGCCCAGGCCTGAGCCTTGGCCGCCTCGTCGAGTTTTCCAAGCATCTGATGGAGCGCGCCGAAAGACTCTTGCTCGAAACGCAGGCATTCAGCCGCACTCGCCAGAACGACAGGCGCGTCGATTTTGCGGACTTCCACATCCACTAAGCCCGCAGCGTCGAAGAGTGCCTCGATTCGCCCCGGCGCACCCAGGCTGAAGGGGCCAGGCTGGCCAGGGGCAGGTGGTGGGAGAGCTGCATGTCTGCGGATAACGCCGACCGGATCGGAGAAAAAGCGGCACTCTTCGGGCGTGGCATAGACGATGGCCCCGACATGCCCGCCAGGGCGAAGTGCGGCGACCTGGTGCTCCATCGCGCCCAATTGATCGGGGAAGTAGATCAGTCCGACGCGTGACAAGACAGCGTCGAAAGGCGCCCCAGCAAGCGAAATCTGCTCGCCATCCATCACCCGCGCGGCAGCATTTTTGTAACCCGCCGTCTCGAGATTGGCCGCGGCCAGAGCCGTCAATGCTTCAGACAGATCGGTCGTCAGAACATAGCCGCTGGGACCGACACGGCGCGCAGACTGCAGCGCCTCCTGGCCCGAGCCGCCGGCAATGTGCAGCACGCGATGGCCCGGACCGACCTTTGCCATATCGAGCAGAGCCTCGCTGACCGGCCCCAGCCAGCTGTCCAGAAGGGGTCCCCATGCATTCCATCGGTCAGCGACGGCATTCCACTGTCCGTGCGTCGTCTTTTTGAAGGCAAGTGCATCGAAGCTCGTCATTGCTGCCACCCTCGGTTGCTCGGTCAGCCCCCACAGTGCGGGCGACGAGACAAGACTAGGAGCACTGTACGGTTCCTGCTGGAGGGTTGCCTTCAGGCCACCTTCAGATAGTCTTTCTTTTGATAACGAAGCGCATTTTGTTTCCTCTGCGCATGCCCGCTGTGGGTCCAATCGCCTTTGACGAGACAAGCAATGCGCGACACCCGCACCAATCGCCTGTTGGTTTTCGACACATTCAAGGTCGATCTCGACGCCGCCTGCCTGCTTGCGAACGGCACCATCGTCAACGTCGAGCCGCAGGTGTTCGAGCTGATCGCTTTCCTGGTCATCCATCGCGGTCGTCTCGTGAGCTACGATGACATCGTCGAAAATGTCTGGAAGGGACGCATCATCTCGGACGCCGCGATTGCGACCCGTGTCAACGCTGCGCGAAAAGCCCTCGGCGATGACGGCACCGCTCAGCGGGTCATCAAGACGGTGCGTGGCCGGGGTTTGCGATTTGAGCTGTTGCCGCATGATGTCAGTTCCGGCGATAGCCTCGACGCGCGAGCTGGCCTTGCCTCCGCTGGAGATGGTGGCGAGATCGAAGCTGATAAGCCTTCGATTGCCGTCCTCCCCTTCGAAAATATGTCGAGCGATGCTGATCAAGGCTACTTCGCCGACGGCATCGTGGAGGACATCATCACGGGACTTTCGCGGGTCCGGCAGCTCTTCGTCATCGCGCGCAACTCGACATTCACCTACAAGGGAAGGCCCGTCGACGTCCGCCAAGTAGGACGCGACCTCGGCGTGCGGTATGTGTTGGAAGGCAGCGTGCGCAAAGCAGGCCAAAAGGTGCGCATCACTGGACAGCTCATTGAGACCGGCACCGGACATCACATCTGGGCTGACCGATTCGATGGCGAACTCGCCGACGTCTTCGAATTGCAGGATCGCATTACGAGCAGCGTGATCGGCGCAATCCAACCTTCGATCCGGTCGGCGGAAGTGGACCGATCCCGGCGCAAGCGGTCCGAAAGTCTCGACGCTTACGACCTCTATATGCAGGCTTTGCCTCATGTCTCGGCGCTCGATCGCAAATCCAATGCGTTGGCGCTCGCTCTTCTCGAGCAGGCATTGGAGCGTGATCCCTTCTATGGATCAGCGCTCGCCATGGCCGCGTGGTGTCATGCACAATGTTGCGTCTATAGCTGGACCGATGATTTCGCCACGGATAGCCGCAAGGCAATGGAGCTTGCCCAACAAGCTGTGCACCAAACGGCAGACGACTCGTTTGCCCTATCAATGCTCGGTGCCGCACACACGCTCGTTCGCGATTTCGACGGTGCCCAGGAACTGCTTTCGCGCGCGGTGACGCTCGATCCGAATTGCAGTTGGGGTTGGAACCGGCTCGGCTGGTTGCATGGCTACCGGAGCCGCGCTGCGGACAGTATCGCGTGCTTTGAGAAAGCCCTTCGCTTGAGCCCTCTGGATCCGATGAATTTCAATTGCCACTTCGGCATCGGGGCCGCGCACTACATCGAGGCGCGACACGACGAGGCAATCGACTGGATGGAAAAGGCAGTCTCGGCCAACCCGAGTGCCCGCTGGATTTATCGCCAGCTGGTGCCTGCCTACGCTGACGCGGGGAGGAATATCGATGCCGTGCACGGCCTGCGTCTGCTCCTCCAGGACTACCCGGCTATGAACTGCGCAGAGATTCGCGCAGCCATGCTCTATTCCAATCCCATCATGGAGCGAATTTGTGCGGGCCTGGCTCGGGCCGGACTGCCGTAAGCGGTGTCCACCCCGCGAACACGACACCGCCCGCCGAGCGCAGTGCGCGGCGGGCGGTGGGGTTGGATGTAAGGAGGAGATATGTTTTGAGCGCGCACCTTTTGGCAGACCTGGCAACGACCTACTCTCCCGCGTCTTGAGACGGAGTACCATCGGCGCTGGGGCGTTTCACGGCCGAGTTCGGAATGGGATCGGGTGCAGCCACCCCGCCATAGTCACCAGGTCAGCGAAAAGGTGCGGGCATCAGAGAAGCAAGGATCGCTGTCGGCGGGAGCGGCGTACGGGTGCCCCCGCACGCCGCCGGTCCGGCGACGCGCACACATGGCGCGCTGTCGATGTCCAGGCGTCACTGATATTTCTGGTCTTTCGTCGGGTCGCACGATGAGCGCACGCGTGTCGTTCGACGACGTGCGCGCGCGGTGTGCGCCCTGGCAGTGATCATCGCAGCGCGGTGTGCGCTGAAGCGATGAGCATTGCTTAATGAGAGCAATCAAGCCGATCGAGCTATTAGTACCGGTAAGCTACACGCCTTGCGGCGCTTCCACACCCGGCCTATCAACGTGGTGGTCTTCCACGGCTCTCGGGGAGAACTTGTTTCGAGGTGGGTTTCCCGCTTAGATGCCTTCAGCGGTTATCCCGTCCGCACATAGCCACCCTGCTGTGCCGCTGGCGCGACAACAGGTCCACCAGAGGTGCGTCCAACTCGGTCCTCTCGTACTAGAGTTAGATCCTCTCAATTCTCCAACACCCACGGCAGATAGGGACCGAACTGTCTCACGACGTTCTGAACCCAGCTCACGTACCACTTTAAATGGCGAACAGCCATACCCTTGGGACCTGCTCCAGCCCCAGGATGTGATGAGCCGACATCGAGGTGCCAA
>JANOHP010000240.1:0-5600 GCA_031406575.1 Hyphomicrobiales bacterium | reverse complement strand
CCAGCGGGTGTGCGTGCCACGACTGCGAGGTCGGAGCATGTGTGTCTGCCCCTCACCCTCACCCTCACCCTCACCCTCACCCTCACCCTCACCCACACCCCATCGAAGGGCAGACGATGGGGAGAGGGGATTGCGCCGGCGATGGGACGTTCCCCTTTCCCCTCTCTGCGCCCTTGCGGGGGTCGGGGTGAGGGGCAGCCGCACCCGCGAGGCCAGCGGGTGTGCGTGCCACGACTGCGAGGTCGGAGCATGCTTCTCTTCTCGGCGTCGGAACGAGCGTCAGCCCCTCACCCTAACACTCTCCCCATCGAAGGGCAGCCGATGGGGAGAGGGGATTTGTGTGGCGATGGAGCGTGGCGCACGAATTCGTTGCTGGGCCGCGCAGGGCCAAGTACACACGGGGTAAAGGCTAATGGCCGCACACGAACACGCCACAGGATCAAATCCGATGCCGCTGCAAACCACCTTTGAGACGATCAAGCTCGAGATCGGCGCCGACAAGGTCGGCCTGATCACGCTCGATCGGCCGCAGGCGTTCAATTCGATGAACACCTTGATGATGCGTGAGCTGCGCGACTGCTTCATGCAGTTTTATGTCGATCCCAATATCGCCGCCTGCCTGATGATCACGGGGAGCGGCGACAAGGCGTTCTGCACCGGCGCCGATCTCAAAGAGCGCAAGGGCATGACCGACGAGACTTGGCGCCAGCAGCACGCCATCGTCGAGCAGATGGTGCGCGCCATCATGGACTGCCCGATCCCGATCATCGCGGCGATCAACGGTTATGCCTATGCCGGGGGCATGGAAATCGCGCTCGCGTGCGACTTCGTCTACGCGGCCGAGCACGCGAAATTCGCGCTGACCGAGGTGACGCTGGGCATCATGCCGGGCGCGGCGGGAACGCAGAACCTGCCGCGTGCCGTCGGCGTGCGCCGGGCCAAGGAAATCATCCTCACGGGCACCCCGTTCACGGCCGCCGACGCCTATGACTGGGGCATGGTCAACAAGGTCGTGGCTGGCCCACAACTCCTCGAGGAAACGCGCGCCACGGCGCAGCGAATCGCGGCCAACGCGCCCGTGTCGGTGCGCCAAGCCAAGAAGTCGATGGAGAAGGCGACGGAACTCGACCGGTCGTCGGGCTATGCCTTCGAGATCGAGGCCTACAACCGCTGCGTCGTCACCGCTGATCGCCAGGAGGGCATCAACGCCTTCAACGAGAAGAGAAAGCCCGTCTACAAAGGGCAATGAGTCTTTGCAGGTGTTGGCAACCGCAGCCGCGAGTTGACGTGCGGATCACGACATAAGCAGAATGTGGACTGATTTTTGCGGCTGAAGCCGCCAGCCCGAAAGGACAGAAAATGTCGAAGCCAGATGTCATCGTGCGGGAAGTCGGCCTCAGAGACGGTCTCCAGCTCGTCAAGTCGTTCGTGCCGACGGAATCGAAGCTCGAGTGGATGCGTGCGGTGGCGGCAGCCGGCGTGCCCGAGGTGGAAACCACGAATTTCGTGCCCGCAAAAGTCATCGCCCAATTCGCTGACGCCATGGACGTGGCCAAGGGCGCGCTGCAAATCAAAGGCCCGGTGATGTGCGCGCTGGCGCCCAATCGCAAGGGCGCCGAGAACATGCTGATAGCCGGCATCCGCAAGATCAATTTCGTGCTGTCGGTGTCGGAAGGCCATAACTTGGCCAACGTGCGTAAATCGACGGACGCCTCGTTCGCCGAATTCGAAAACGTCGTGGCGCTGAAGAACGAGCGCCCGGAATGGCGGGACGTGATAATCCAGGGCTGCCTCGCCACCTCGTTCGGATGCACCATCGAGGGCCGTGTCGATCCCGACCGCGTGCTCGCATTCGCCGACCGCTATCTGTCGCTGGGCGCTGACGAGATCACGCTGGCCGATACGGTGGGCTACGCGTCCCCCAGCGAAATTCACAACCTGTTCCATCACACGGTGCAACTCGCCGCCGGCAAACCCGTCTATTCCCATTTCCACGATACGCGGGGGCTCGGCCTCGCCAACGTCTATGCGGCGCTGGAAGCGGGATGCCGCGCATTCGATGCCTCGACGGGCGGTCTGGGCGGTTGCCCGTTCGCGCCGGGCGCATCGGGCAACATCGTGATGGAAGACCTCGTTTTCATGTTGGAGAAAGAGGGCCTGCGGACGGGCGTCGATCTCGAGAAATATCGCAAAGCGCGCGAGATCGCGGAGAAGGCGCTGCCCAACGAACAATTTTACGGCACCATCCTGCGCGCCGGTTTGCCCAAAGGCTTCGTGCCGGCCTCACGGGCAGCGTGAAGCGACAAGCGTCGCGCTTGGCGCGGCCGGCGGGGAGTGCCACACTCTGCGTTGATCGCCGTCGCTTCGACGCCAGTGATCGCACCTCTGCCGGGAGAGCCCGATGCCATCGATCGCACGCGACAGGTTGAACTTTTTCTATCTCAACCTGGGGCATTTCCTCGACCACCTGTTCACGCTGGTCTTTGCGACGGTGGCGGCGCTGGCGCTGGTGAAGGAGTGGGGGCTCAGCTATGCGGAGCTGGTGCCCTATGCGACGCCGGGATTCATCGCCTTCGGACTCTTTTCTCTGCCGGCCGGTCGAGTCGCCGACAAATGGAGCCGGCACGGCATGATGGTCATTTTCTTCATCGGCATCGGCCTCGCTTCGATTGCGACTGGATTTGCGCAGTCCCCGCTCCAGATCGGCATGATGTTGTTCATCGTCGGCATCCTGGCGGCGATCTATCACCCGGTCGGGCTCGCCATGGTCGTCGATGGGGCCAAGGCCTCGGGCACCGGCATGGCGATCGGCATCAATGGCGTCTGGGGCAATCTGGGTGTGGGCGCAGCCGCGCTGATCACCGGCTGGTTCATCGACAATGGAGGTTGGCGCACGGCGTTCATTGCACCCGGCATCGCGTCGGTGCTGATCGGCCTCACCTACTGGTGGCACGTGCGCGACGACATCCGGGCGGCGGCGAACCGAACCAAATCGACGGCAAGGGCCGCGAGCAGTACGAGCCACCTCGGCGCCGAAGCGAAAGCGGCGCTGTGGAAGCTGACCGCCGTTGTCTTTTTCACCACGGCCGTATCGAGCCTCGTGTTCCAGTCCACCACGTTCGCGCTGCCCAAAATGTTCGACGAACGGCTCACGGGCATCGCGGGTTCAGCGACTGCGATCGGGTGGCTGGCCTTCATCGTGTTCGCGGTCGCTTCGCTCGCCCAACTCGTCGTGGGGTCGCAGCTCGACCGGTTCGGGCCGCGCCGGGTATTTATGGTGGTCGCGGCGATCCAGGTGGTGTTTTTCTCCATCATGCCTGGCTTGCAGGACTGGAGCGCGCTGGCGATCGCGTTGGGATTCATGTTGGGCGCGTTCGGGCAAATTCCGATCAACGATTACATGATCGGCAAGATGGCCCGGTCGGAGTTGAGGGCAACGATCTACGGCGTGCGCTACATCGTGAGCTTCTCGGTCCTCGCGGCAGCCCTGCCGCTGATTGCTTATATCCACGGCCACTACGGCTTCGACATGCTGTTTCGCGTGCTGGCGGGCGCAGCCGCCGTCATCTTCATGGCCGTTACCCTGCTGCCGGACACGATTGCGGAGCCGGACGCTGCTCCCGCAAAAGCCTGATCAAGCGCGCAGCAGAAATTCCGCAACCCGATCCGCCGCGACGACGATGTTGCCCTTGCGGGTGAACCCCGACGCCCCGCGCGGACCGAAGTCGTGGTCGCCGTCGTCGCTCCAGGCGAGTTCGATCGCCGGCGGCAAGGTGAGCGCTTCCACCTCGTCACGCGACCCGAACGGATCGCGTTCGCCTTGGACGATCAATGTCGGACATCGCAACGTCTCGAGGTGGGCGGTACGCAATTTCTCCGGCATGTTCGGGGGATGAAAGGGATAGCCCAGGCAGACGAGCCCCTTGGCGATCCCAGCGTCGAAAAGATCATCGGCAACGAGGCTGGCGATCCGGCCGCCCATCGATTTGCCCCCGATCATCAGACGGCCCATCACGCTGTCGCGGGCCTCCTTTACGGCTTGCATATAGGCAGGTGCCAGCGTCTCCGCCTTCGGCGCCGGGCGCTTTTTGCCGCCACTGCGCCGGATCGCCATGTAGGCGAACTCGAATCGCAGGACACGCACGGCGCGCTCCGCCAGCAGGTCGGCGAAATCGTTCATGAAACGCGTGTCCATCGGACCGCCGGCCCCATGGGCGAGAATCAAAGTTGCAGCCGCATTTTCGGGACCGGTCGATAGCCATTCGGGCATGGGTGTTTTCCTGGCCCACCGAAGCATCAGGTGTGGGCAGCCGGTGCTCTAGCACCGTTCACCCGACCGGCGCCATCCTCGCGCTGCCCCCAGCGCCACAGCCCGTGGCATGGAAGGATGGATGCCATCGGGCCCGCGAACAGGTAGAGTGAGTGATCGGCAGCGAGCTTGACCGGATGCAGGAGAGTGGACGCATGAACGACGCGGTCGAGACGATTACCGCAGCAATTCTCGTGATCGGCGACGAGATCCTGTCGGGGCGGACCAAGGACAAGAACATCGGCCATATTGCCGACCACTGCACGCAGATCGGCATTCAGGTGCGCGAAGTCCGCGTCGTCTCCGACGTGGAGGATGACATCGTCGATGCCGTGAACGCCTTGCGCCAGCGCTATACTTACGTATTCACGACCGGCGGCATCGGCCCCACGCACGACGACATCACGGCCGACAGCATCGCCAAAGCCTTCGGCGTCGGCATCGACCATCACCCCCAGGTCAAACAGTTGCTGATGGACAGTTTCGCACGCCGGGGCGTGGAGGCGACGCCGGCCCGCCTGCGCATGGCGCGCATCCCCGATGGCGCCGAACTCATCGAGAATCGCCTGTCGGTGGCGCCCGGCTTCAAGGTCGACAACGTCATCGTCATGGCCGGCATCCCGAACGTGATGCATGCCATGCTCGATTCGATCTCCCCACGACTGAAGACCGGCAAAGTCATGCTTTCGGTGACGATCGAGCTGCTGCGGCCGGAAGGGGAGATCGCCGAACTGTTCGGCGAAACCCAGGCCGAATTCCCCGATGTGCCGATGGGCAGTTACCCATTCAACCGGGACGCTCGCGTGTTCGGCACCCAGCTCGTTCTGCGGGCCACCGATCCAGCGCGGCTCGCCGCCGCCGAAGCCCGGCTCCGGGAACGTTTGGCGGAAAAGGGCATCGTGCCGTGAGGGGGCTGTCGTTGCCCCTTCGCAGGCGCCCCTCCTCCCGCATTGTCCGCCCATGCGAATTCGGCGAGGCTGCTATGCGATTTGCGGCATCCTGATCACTGCAACTCCGGCACAAAAGTGCTACGTAGCGCGTTCACTCGACGGAGTCGCACGAGGCTTGCCGTGAGGGACCCCGACCCACAGGGGCCCCTATCCAGCCATGAAGCGAGTAACGCTAGTTGGTGATACGTGTCGTCTTCTTTGATGTTTTCGTTAAACAAAGCGTGTAAACCCGCACGGCTTGCTGCGCTGCAACGAGCTGGCTGATGAGGTGCCGAATGGCACAGACGCACGCCGCTTCACACAGTTCCGATGACCATCGACGCACCACGGCCGGCAAGATC